>JAYVXI010000189.1:0-37085 GCA_043785305.1 Limnoglobus sp.
GTCGAGTATTGACGGATTGTTGTAACTCCAATCAATACCACATCTTAGGCCGCCGCGCTACTCCACTTTCGCAAAAGCGATGAAATATCCGGGTTAGCCGCGCCGCGTAGTCTTCGGAGCGAAGCGCGTGGGCTCGGCGTATCGGACCACAAAGCGATTTTCAGGTGAGTTCACGCGCACGCGCTCCGCTTCGCAAAGCCTTCGCGTCGCGGCGAATTCCAGAGCGCGTCGCGGCGCGCCGAATTCATCCCGATTCGGTATCACCCACACGATTCCCCGAAGTCAAACAATCGCAGGCGATCCGACGTAAGTCGACTTTTGCATCGTGCGCGAAGTGTCGTGAAAGTGTCTCCAAGTGTCGTGAGAATGTCGCACTCGGTCGATTTTGTGTCGCGTCCGGTCGATTTTTGGTCGGTACTTGCGGCGAGTGCCAATCGAATGACCATCGGCGCAACCCACAACAAACGTGCAAGTTACGGCAAAAACCCTCGAAACAGATCAGCGACTCGCGATCAAAAAGGGGCATTTTGAGACGCGAAAATGGCAAAAAAACGGTTTTTGAGACTTCGCAATTGTGACTTACGTCGATTCTGCGAGTCGCGTTTGCCACGTGGCCGTATCGAGCACTTCGCTGATGAACATCTGCTGCGAACAGAGAATGGCTCGCTGGAGTTCCTCGGCCGTCACACTGCCTGCGGTGTTGCTGACGGCGAGCGTGCCGGTGGCATCCGAAAGGAACTCGACTTTGTAGCCGAGGTGCATCGCTTGTCGGGCCGTCGTGTCGCAGCAAATGTGCGTCATGTAGCCACTAATCGTGACGGTGTCGGCACCGACGGATTTCAGCCATTCGTCGAGGTTCGTGCCGGTGAAACTACCCGGCAATTGCTTGTCGATGAGGATGTCCCGCGAACGACTCGCGACTTCCGGGTGCAGTTCCCAGCCATTCGAGCCATTGCAGAACACCGGCGATGCGGGGTCCGGCTGATGGTGCCGAATCACGGCCGTCGGCACGCCCTGCGCCTTCGCCACGTCCATCACCGCGAGGATGTTCGCGAGGTGACCCGTGGGGTGCGAGATCGGCAACGCACCGGTGAAGTATTCGTTTTGAACGTCAATAACCAACAAGGCTCGCGGCATGACAGTTACCGGGGTAGGGGGAGATAACGGACCACATTCGCTGTTTATGTATAGGCGAACGTTCGACTTCGGAACGCGGTTGCTCTAGATCATGCTCATCGGGTTTTGCGATTGCACAACGGGAGAGCCACATCATGCCGCGCCGTACCAAGATCGTTGCCACGCTCGGGCCAGCCACCGACGACCCAGCCATGATGGAGGCAGTTCTCCGTGCGGGTGTCGATGTGGCACGAATCAACTTCTCGCACGGGATCGCCGAAGACCACCTCAAGCGGGTGAAGTTGTTCCGCGATCTGTCCAAGAAAGTCGGTAAAGTGACGGCGATTCTCGCCGACCTGCCCGGCCCGAAGTTGCGCTGCAAGATCACCGCATCGCGAATGCTGGTCGTCGGCGAGGAGCTTTCATTTTCACTCGGCGAAACGGCGATTCACCCCGATGATATCGTGATTACCGAGCCGGAAGTTCTCGGCGATGTTCGGCCGGGGCACCGCATGTTGCTGGACGATGGCCGCCTACAACTCGAGGCAATCGGCGCGAGCGACGGCCGGTTGACCGCACGCATTATCGTCGGTGGCGAACTCAAGCCGAACAAGGGGATCAACCTCCCGGACACGCCGCTGAGCATTGCCTCGGTGACGGATCGCGACCGGATTGCCATCGAAGTGGCGGTGAAGGCGGGTGCGGATTGGCTGGCGTTGTCGTTCGTGCGCGGGCCGGAAGCGGCTGCGGAACTCCGCGAAGTTGCGGCGAGTTTCGGCTACCGTGGCCCGGTGCTGGCGAAAATGGAACGACCCGAAGCCGTCGAGCGGATGGTGGCGATCATTGCCGCATTCGACGGCATTATGGTGGCGCGCGGCGACCTCGGCGTGGAAATTCCACTCGAGCGCGTGCCAACGGTGCAGAAGCAACTGATCGCCGAAGCACGCACGGCGGGTAAGCCGGTGATTACGGCGACGGACATGCTCGATTCGATGCAAAAGAACCCGCGGCCCACGCGAGCCGAGGCGAGCGATGTGGCCAACGCCATTTACGACGGCACCGATGCGGTGATGCTTTCCGGTGAAACGGCAGTCGGACAATATCCCGTCGAAGCCGTCAACTGCATGGCACGAATCGCATCCGAAACCGAAAAGCACATTCGCCAGGACGGCTTCAACCGGATGAAAGCGAGCGAGTTCACGCCGATTAACAATATCGACGACCCTCTTGCCCAACATGCGTGCAAACTGGCGGAGGAAGTCGGTGCGGCCGCGATCGTGACGCCGACGTTGACGGGCCGAACGGCACGGCTGCTCTCGCGAAACCGGCCGTGGGCGCAGATCGTCGCCCCCGCGCCCGGCGATGTGGTGCCGCGTCGAATGGCGCTCGTGTGGGGGATTCTGCCGGTAACGATGGGTTGGCTGTCGCCGGGTGAAGATCGGATGGAGGCCGCGGTGCGCGACGCCTTCCGTGCGGGTGCGGTGGCGGTGGGGGATCGCGTCGTCGTGATGGCGGGTCACCCGGTGGAAGGCGGGCAGCGTTTCCCGACTGTGCGGGTTGTTCGCGTCGGGGCGAACGGAACGTCTCAGGAACCTTGACCGACCGATGGGGTTCGATGGATCGAGCGAAATAGGATCGTTATCGGTGTCGTGGCGGGGGGCGACGCATTTGTGCGGCCTCAGTGGGTATCAATTCGTGGGCGGGTGCATCTCGGATGGTCGAATAACCGCGAACAACTCAATCGGCAAGGATTGCCCCACAACCGTACGAAACGGCGGGGGCGACTTGCGCACCCGTCTTTGAAATCCGGTAGTGGGACTCGCGCACGATTGATTGACACCCTGAAGGAGTCACGGATGCCGATCCCGCCAAATGGACGGAGTTACCTTCACGTCGAGTCTCTCGAAGCGCGGGAAACGCCTGCGGCTTTTGTCGCCGAGACGTTTGAGGTTACGAAATATCCGTTCTTGCCAGCGAACTGGCAGCAGTGGGCGAGCAACGGCGGAGATTATTATGGCCTGTCGCGCACCGCAGCGACTTCCGGAACGAATTCGCTGGCGATTTACGGCAATAACAACCTGACATCGCGCACATGGAACACCACGAGCCTCAGCGGGAACCTGACCGTTTGGGCGAACGTCCGCGCCGATGCCGTGGTGCCAGTCACGGCATTTGCCCGCGGCCAGAACCTGAACGCGACGACGGCGAGTTACGTCGGTGTGGCGGTCGGTCGTGGCGGGTCGATCGCCTTGCGTGAGACGCGCAATGGCACCGAAACGAGCATCGCGAGCCTGACGCCGAAAGAGCCGGTCACCGCCGGTTGGCTACGACTTTCGTACTCGCTCGTTGGCGATTCCGCGAATGTGCGGCTCCAACGCAGCGACGATGGCCGTTACCTGAACAGCAGTGGCGCGTGGCAGGTTGGGGCAGTCGATGCGATTCGAGCGAGTGTGACGGTTCGCGCGGATAATGGCATGATCGGGATCGGCCGCGGCAAGGGAGTTTACGGCACCGTCTACGTCGACGATGTCGCGGGCACGTCGATCGTCGATCAGGTGTTCGCGCCGCAACCCATACCCGTCGTGCCTGTTCCGCAGCCGGTGCCCGTACCGCCACCCGTACTGAGTGTCGTCGATACGCTGACGGGGCAGAAGTATACGCACATTCGCCTCGCGCAACTCGCGTACAGCGGTACGCCGATTACCGACTTTGAGAAGACACTGCTGAAGAACAGCATCGATCTCGTGGTGCCGAATCCGCAATACCTTGGCACGCTCGAACAAGCGGCAGTCGGCACGCCGAAGCTGATTTATTCGAACGTGTCGAACCTCTACCAAACGCTACTCACCGACTGGCTGAGCTACGCGGACCGCACCGGTTCGCCGCGCGAGGCGGCGTTCTATCACGTGCAACGTGCGACGGCATTCACGGGTAGCAGCCCGTCGTCGCAACCGGTGAACTGGTTCTGGAACGTATCGCGTGGCGACACCGACCTGACCGCGAACGCACGCGGCGGTCGCACCACGGGCGTTGCGTTCGGCGGCGCGGGGGAAGCGGTCAACATCGGTTACACCGATAAATTCCGCGAACTCAACGTGACACTCTCACGCGCGGCACAGGCCGGTTGGTCCGGCGTCTGGGAATATGCTACCGCGAACGGCTGGAAAACGCTTTCCACCCTCAGCGACGGCACGAACGCGCTCCGCAACAACGGCACGATCACCTTCGACCCGCCCGCCGACTGGGCACCGAACCGCACGGCGCTTTACGCGATCCGCTTCCGCACGACAACCGGCACGGCCGCGATGGCACCGGAAGCGAAAACGCTGTTCGGGCGAGACTACGTCAACGCGGCCGGCATGGATAAAGGTACGATCCCCGCGTTCGATACTGCTGCCGACCTCGACCGCGATGGCTACCTCAACGATAGCGAGTACGCGAAACGTCGCCTCGGCCTCGATGCCCGCTTCACCTATGAATCGAGGCTTTTCTACCCATACTACGGGCAGATGCGGTTCGTCGTGAACCCGACTTCGGCGGCGATCAAAAACTGGGCGACCGAATACGACGCTAGGCAACTGGCTGAGAACCCGCTCGCCGACGGCTTGTTCCTCGACAACGCGAACGGCAAACTCCCGTTCGCAGGCACGCCGGTACTCGAAGCGACGGCGACGTTCAGCACCGAGACCGCCGCACTGATCGCCGCCGTCCGCAACGGCATCGGCGGGAAGTTACTTTTAGCGAACACATCCGGCGCACGAACCGAAGCCAACGCAGTTACGCAGGCCGCCGGTATTGCATTCGAGGAATTCGCGATTCGCCCCACCGAAGCGAACTGGTCGCAGGTTGGCGATCTCGCGGACCTCATCGGCCAACGGCTGGCGGCAGGCAGCACGTCGGTCGTGATCGACAGCCACCCCGGCAGCACGGCCACCACCGACCCGCGCACGCTCATGGGTGTGCTGTCGTATTACTACCTCGTTGGCGACCCACAGAAAACGTACCTGATGTTTTACGGCGGCGTTGCCCCGGCTGCGTCGTGGCAACAGAAGTGGACGCCCGCCGCCGCCGTCAACGTCGGCAAGCCCACTGGCACGATGGCCACGTTCGCCAGCGGTGCGGACCCGCAGAACGCCGCGCTGCAATATCGCGTACTGTCCCGCGAATACGCCGACGCACTCGTGCTCTTCAAACCGCGTTCGTACGCGCTCGGCAAAGGCACCGGCACCACCGACAACGCGACCGCCACCACGCACACCTTGAACGGCAACTACCGCGAACTTCGCGCCGATGGCACACTCGGCCCCGTCGTCAGCCAAATGACGCTACGCAACGGCGAAGGCGCGGTCCTGATGAAAGCGAAGTAGAAACGAGCGTGCCGTGTGAAGCCAAGGGCATATCACACGGCACGCTGTATCGTTCGATACCACTTCTCAGACTTATGAAACCACCGGTGCGGGTGCGACAGTGAATGACTCTTCGGAAATCACGACCCCACGCCTCACTATCGTCGGCACGCAGCCGACCGAGCAAAGTATAACTGCATCCGCAATTGGATCAATGCCGGAAGTGCCGCACTCCGGTGAACATCATGGCGATGCCGTGGGCGTCGCAGGCTTGGATCGCGAGTGGGTCGTTGACCGAACCGCCCGGTTGCACGATGGCCGTGATACCCGCGGCGGCGGCGAGTTCGACGTTGTCCGGAAACGGGAAGAACGCATCGGAGGCTAACACCGAACCGTTCGCGCGTTCTGCCGCTTTCTTAACCGCGATTTCGACCGACACGACGCGCGACATCTGCCCCGCCCCAACACCGACGATCTGCGTGCCGCGTGCCAACACGATTGCGTTCGATTTCACGTGCTTGCACGCGAGCCATGCAAACCAAAGTGCGTCTTTCTCCATTTGCGTCGGCGGGCGTTTCGTCTTCACTTCCCATTTCTGAATGTCGTCGGCCCCCACGTCGCGCGTCTGCACGAGTAACCCGCCATCGACGCGGCGATAATCCAGCCCTTGCGGCCCGCCGGTGAGTGGCCCGGTTCGCAACAGCCGCACGTTCTTTTTCCAGCCTTTGAGAAGTGCCAGCGCACCTTCGCTATACTCCGGCGCAATGATGCACTCGACGAAGCGCTCGCCGGTCATGATCGTCTTCGCCGTCGCGTCATCGACGTTCTGATTGAACGCAAGGATGCCACCAAACGCCGAGAGCGGGTCGCCATCCCACGCAAGTGAGAACGCCGCCGCAAGCGTGCTCGCCGTCGCCGCCCCGCACGGGTTGTTGTGCTTCACAACGATCGCCGCCGGCAACGTGAATTCACTCGCGAGGTTCAGCGCGGAATCGAGATCGAGAATGTTGTTGTAACTGAGTTCCTTGCCGTGAAGTTGCTCGGCATTCGCGATGCAGGGGCGGGCGTCATCAGTGCTTATGTCAGACTCGAAGTAAAATGCCGCACTCTGATGAGGGTTTTCGCCATATCTGAGCAGCTGCGACATATCGTAGGACATGTGAAGAGTATCTGGCCAGGCGGCACTTTCGCTCACTTCAGACGACGGGCGGACGCGATTGAAATACTGCGAGATGGCAACGTTGTACCTCGCAATTCGTGCGAATGCGGTGCCAGCCAGATGCCTCCTCAAGCGGAGTGGAAGTGAACCGTCATTGGATTCCAATTCCTTGAGAACCTCACGGAACTGAATTTTCATTGTCACCACCGCGACGCTCTCGAAATTCTTCGCCGCTGCGCGGATCATGCACGGGCCGCCGATGTCGATGTTTTCGATCACCTCGGCTTCCGTGACGCCGGGCTTGGCTACCGTTGCCTCGAACGGGTAGAGGTTGCACACCACGAGATCGATCTCGGGCAGGTTGTGTTCGAGCAGCGTGGCCATGTGCTCGGGCTTGCTGCGTTTCGCAAGTAGCCCCGCGTAGATGGCGGGGTGGAGCGTCTTCACGCGGCCATCGAGGATTTCCGGGAAGCCGGTCAGTTCGCTCACGTCTTTCACTGGCAGCCCCGCATCGGCCAGCAGTTTGCGCGTGCCGCCCGTGGCGATCAGTTCGACGCCGTACTTCGAGTGAAGCTCGGTCGCGAACGCGACTAGGCCCGTCTTATCGGAGACGGAGAACAGAGCACGACGAATCGGACGCAACATGAATTACCCCCATTGCAATTTCGCACGACAACGGTCGTTCCGGTTGTTTATACCGCTCGCCGCGAAGCGAGATCAGAAGCGAAAGATTTTCCAGATACGATTCGTGTAAATTTACTGTATACTATAAATTTACCCTAACTCGGAAAGGCACTGTTATGGCGAAGAAATCGATCAATCCGTTTCGACCAGGTGCAGGTCATTCGCCACCATATCTTGCGGGGCGTGACGATGAAAAAGCCGACTTTGCGAAGCTATTGAAGCAAACCATCGTGATGGTCAACCCGATTGTTACGGGCCTACGAGGCGTTGGGAAGACGGTGTTACTTGAGGAACTGAAACAGATCGCGATCAACAGTGGTTGGTACTGGATCGGAACCGATATGTCCGAAACCGCAAGCTTGACCGAAGACAATTTGGCCACGCGGTTGATGGCCGATCTGGCGGTCGTAACCTCGCAGTTCGTCGTGGGTCGCAAAGAGGCACTCACGTCGTGGTTTCACCCGGTGAATGTCGGAGCGGACCTAACGCTCGGACACGACCTGTTACTCGAAATATACAACGGCACTCCAGGGTTAGTCACGGACAAGCTGAAGGCGGTGCTGGAACTGGTTGCGAAAGTCCTGGCGAAGCAGAATCGCGGTTTGATCTTCGCGTACGACGAAGCCCAGAATCTGTCCGATCATGCGAAAGACAAGCAATTTCCGCTGTCGGTCCTGCTCGACGTCTTTCAATCGTTACAGCGGAAAGAGCATCGTTTCCTGTTGACGCTCGTCGGGTTGCCGACGCTGTTTCCGAAGCTCGTCGAAGCGCGAACGTCGGCCGAACGGATGTTCCACGTGATTACGCTCGATCGCCTCAACGACGACGACGCACGCGATGCAATCACTCGGCCAATCCACAAAAACAGTGGCCCGCTGCAACCGGACGAATCGTTAGTAACGAGCATCATCGCGGCGTCCGGCGGGTATCCGTATTTCATTCAGTTTATTTGCCGTGAAGTTTACGATGTCGCTTCGCAGAAAGCCGAAAAAGGCGAGCCGTTGACCGTGTCGATACCGGACATTACGCGAAAGCTCGACGCCGATTTTTTCGCAGGGCGGTGGGCGAAAGTCACGGATCGACAGCGCGATCTCTTGTGGGTGATTGCTCAAATCGAGAACTACGGGGTCGACTTCTCCGTACAGGAAATCGTCGCTCAAGCGAATCAACTCGTGAAGAAAAAACGCTTGATCTCCGCTTTCAGTTCGTCGTTAGCGAATCAGATGCTCTCGAAACTCGCCAGCATCGGCTTCGTCTACAAAACGCAACACGGGCGCTACAGTTTCGCGGTGCCGCTACTGGGCCAATTCATCCGCCGACAGGTGCGATGAGTTTCAACACCTTGCCCGCTAGAAGCAATTGCACGCCGTTAGGGTAGTCGCCGGGCTGGAAGTTTGCGATGCGCTGCCAGTGGCGATGCGTCATTGCGTGCATCGGCCACGCTTCGCGCTGCCAGATGTGCCGAAAGATCGAACGGATTTTCGACTGGCTGAGGGCAGCCAGTTTCGCGCGATCGAGTACGACCATCGGGCCGACTCGCGGGTACTCGACCGCGGCCAGTAACGCGATCGTTTCCGCGTCGAGGTCCGCATACAGTTCCTCGGCCTGCTCCGCCAAACGCCCCAAACTGGCGACGATTTCGGGGTTGAAGCTCTTGAGCAACGGCAACAGTTCCGCACGAATTCGGTTGCGCGTAAAAGTGATGTCGGCGTTCGTCGAATCGGTACGGTACGGCTGCGCGATCGCGTTCAAATACTCGAGTACATCTCGGCGGGTCACGCGAAGCATCGGCCGAACGATGCGATCGCGCGAGGGTGCGATGCCGCGTAAGCCTTGAATGCCGGTGCCGCGGATCAGGCGGTGCAACACCGTTTCGGCTTGGTCGTCGGCAGTGTGGCCGGTGGCGATCCAGCGGGCACCGCGCTGCTCGGCGAGTTCCGCGAAGATCTGGTAGCGGACCTTCCGCGCCGTCGCTTCGAGGTTGCCGCCGAGCGCTGCGACATCGACGATAGATGTTTGACACTCGACGCCGAGCGATGCGGCTAAATTTTGCACGAATGCGGCATCCGAGTCGGATTCTTCGCCGCGTAACAGGTGGTTCACATGAACCACCACGAGGTTGTGATTTCCGGTTTGCACGAGGCCGCGTAACAGCGCGACGCTGTCCGCCCCGCCCGATACGGCTACGATGCCGGGGCCACCACCTGACGGGTGCCCAGCCAGAAACCGCACGAGTTCCGCAAGGATGTTCGACACGAAACGCCCCGAAACGGGTACAATTCCCCTGTCTACCCAAGTGACAGTTAACGGGGTAGACGGTCCTTGGTTAGACAGGATTTACAGAATTGACAAGTTCATCTGGAGGAGTGACATTGGCCCTCTGGGTCGATGATTATGACAAAGCTATCAATTTCTACTGCGAACAGACGAGGTTGTTTAGCCTAGTTGCAAACACTTCAGGGCCAGGAATGCGAAATGTGGTTTTGGGATACAACAGGCCGACCACTCCATTTCAAATTGTGATATATCAAGCTATCAGCGCAGAACTTTCAGCATTGGTAGGCAGACAGGGAGGGGATTGTGCCATGTTTGTGTTGCCAGTTGATGACTGCTTGGGAAACTATGAATGGCTCCGACATGCAGGTGTTACATTCACTGGGGAGCCGGTCGAACTCCCCTACGGCTGCCAAGTCACTCTCATCGATCCGTTCGGGAACAAGATTTGTTTGTCCGAAAGGTACTGACAGTTCGTATCGGATCGACCAGAATGAAAAAGAGGATTCGGCTTTTCATCCTGTTTCATCCTGTGAATCCTGTCCATAGATTTTTCCCGTTGACACACTGAGGTTTCAAGCTATTGTGCCGCACACTGAATCGTCGATTCCCGTCGTTCGGCGGGCCATCGATCGTCGTCTCGAACGCAACCCGATGGGGCGGTTCGTTCGGGTGACATTGATACTGATGGCAATCGGCTTCCTCGGGATATTCGCGATAGCCGCGTGGATTCACCCGTATTTGCCCGATGGCACGCCGCGAACGATGGCGAGCCACACGCAACTCGGCATGCCCGAGTGCAACATGGTCACGTGGACCGGCAAGCCGTGTCCGTCGTGCGGAATGACGACGAGTTTCTCGCTGTTGGTTCATGGGGACATCGGGAACTCGCTGAAGGCTAACTGGGTCGGTACGCTGCTCGCGGTGTTCTGGATGAGCTTGATTCCGTGGGGAATCGCGAGTGCGATCCGGGGGCGGCTGGTGAAAGTTCGCAATGGGGAACTGTTTGCGACGTTCTCGGTCGGGGTAATTTTAACGCTGATGATGGCGCGATGGCTGTTCGTCATCGTGCAGTGAAAACTGGCTGGCGAATCGACTGCATCGCCGCATTTAGGGGGTTCACGGATGAGCCGATTCAAAATTTCGTTTGTGCTTCTCGTCGCTGTAACGGCACTGTCCTTCGCGGGCAGCGGGTGCAATCCGGCATCGCTTTCTTACTTCCTCTTCAAGGGCGATGGCAAGGCACCGGCCTTGTACCCCTTGAAGCCGAAGGAAGGCAAAAAAGACGTGATCGTCGCCGTGCTCGTCACCGGCCCGATCAACACGATCGAGTTCGCAGGACTCGAACGCGAACTGGCCACCGCAATCGGCCGTTCGATGTTCGAGCAAACCAAAGACTCGAAAAAAGTCGTCATTCACATGATCGAACATTCTCGCCTCGACCGCTTCCGTGCAGAGAATGCCTCGTGGCGAACGATGCGTTCGGCCGACATCGGCAAGCAACTCGGTGCAGACTTCGCGATCGATGCGACGGTGACTTCGATCAGCTTGTACGACCGCGAGATCGGCGGCACCTTCATGTATCAGGGCCGTGCGAGTCTCGATGTGAAAGTCTACGACACCGTCAGCGGGGCGCAGCATTCCGAATACTACGTCGCCACGCAAATGGAACAAAAGCCATCCGAGGAACTGCCGAAGTCGCAGTACAAAGGGCAGCTCATCCAGCGAATCGCTCGCGACCTCGCATGGAAACACGTACCGCACATTACCGACCAGCGCGTGTCATCCGCGAACCCGTAAATTCTGCGGAACGAACAATCGAAACAACGGTCGCAGGTTCGCCTGCGACCGTTTGTTTTTTCGTCGACACTATCGCGGGCCGGGGGGAAGATGCTCAATCAAGTAGCGCGTCATCAGCATTCGCAGGTGGACCGGCGTGCCTTTACCCTCGCGCAAGCCGTGGTCGCGGTTGGGGTAGGCCATGTAGTCGAATCGCTTGCCGAGTTCGATGAGCCGATCGACGAGGCTCTCGGTAATCGGCAAGTGCGTATTGGTTTCGCCGGTGCCGTGGACGATTAGGAGATCGCCACGCAGGCCCTCCGCAAAATTGATCGCCGCCGCTTTGCGGTAGCCTTCCGGGTTCACTTCCGGGGTGCGCATGAAGATTTCCTGGAACCAGGCGTTGTACAGTTCCGGCCTCGGTTTCGGCGCGACCGCAATGCCGACGTGATACACATCCGGCTTGCGGAACATCGCATTCAAGGTGTTCGAGCCACCGCCGCTCCAGCCCCAGATTCCCACGCGCGACAAATCGACGTACGAGCGCATCCGGCCCAATTCCTTGACGCCTGCCGCTTGTTCCTCGGTCGAAAGTGGCCCGAGGCTGCCGTACACGGCCCGTCGCCAGGCGGCCCCCTTTGGTGCCGGCGTCCCACGTCCGTCGATCGACACGACGAGGTAGCCGATGTCGGCAATCATTCGGTGGAACATCGTGTAATTCTGGCCACCGGCCCAATCGTCGAGCACCGTCTGGCCGTGCGGTTCCCCGTAAATGAACACGAATACCGGGTACTTCTTTTCCAGGTTAAAGTCGCGCGGCTGGATCATCCAGGCGTCCATTACCACGCCATCCCCGATGTCGAGTTTCAGGAACTCGGTCGGCTTCGTTATCAGCGGGCTGGCGCGTTTGCGAACGTCTTCATTCGCTTCCAAGACACGCACCGAGCGATGGTCGGATAGTGAGGCCAAGTCGACAACCGGTGGCTTGTCGAATGTGGAATACGTGTGGAACGCCCACTGGCGATCCGCAGAGAATTCGTAATTGTGCGTACCGGGTTGATCCGCCGGCGTCACCCGTTCCGGTTCGCCTTTGCCATCGAGCCGTATGCGATACAGGTAGCGTTGCGTGGCGTTCGTCGGCGACGCGAGATAGTAAAACCAGCCGCCTTTTTCATCGACCGGCCCGCGGGCGATGATGTCCGATTTATCTTTCGTGAGCAGCGTGCTTTGTTTGCCATCTCGCGAAATGACATAGGCTTGTCGCCAGCCATCGCGCTCGCTGAGCAAGACGAACGCTTTGCCGTCGCGAATCCATTCGATCCCCGCATTGGCTGCGTAGCTCGCATCGACCCACGCGGGATCGCTTTCCTCGTACGCGGTTGCGATCTCGCCGGTTTCGATATTGGCTATCAGGAACTTGCGATTGTCGCGAAATCGGCTGAGCATTTCGATCAGGATCTCTTTCGAGTTTCCGGCCCAACTGACACCGTTGATATAAAACGTGCCCGGTTCGGCAGGGAGTTTCACCCACTTTGTGGCTCCACCCTCGCTGTCGATCACGCCGACGCGAAGTGTCGGAATCGGTGTGCCGACGCGAGCAAAGCGTTCGAGTGTGAATTCGGGATACGTCGGGTCGGTCGGGTGAACGACGGGCCGCCGGCGCACTTTCGAGGAATCGGTTTGGAGATACGCAATATGGCGGCCATCGGGACTCCAACTCATTTCGCTGCCGTTATCGAGTTCGCTACGGTCGTCGTCTGCGGTCAACGCTACGCTGCGTCTACTCGCGACATCGAGTACCGCGAGATTCCGGCCACGCGGAAAGAGGATGCGATCCCCATTCGGAGAAAATGCGTTCGCCGCCAACTGTTGGGGTAACTCGTTGGGAAGTTTTTTGAGGAGCATCGTTTTGGTGTCGAAGAGCGAACTTCCGGTTCGCGTTTGCAGATGGAAAATGTTGGCGATGGGCGTCTGGGAAAACCGTTGCACGACCAACCGTTCCGGCGTGCTGGGCACAGCCGGTTGGTACGCACCGAAGATGACGGATCGCTTGCCACTCTTCGCGTCGTACTTCACAACCTCCGGTTCCGCGCCGGATTTGGATGTCTCCAGCATGAGATAGCCAGAACTGTCCGCGAGCCATTTGCCGGGAAACGTCGCCGGTGCGAAGTCCCGTTTCTCGTAGATCGACTTCACCCGCAACTCCGCCTCGGCGAGAACTTTTTCCCGTGCTTTTCCTTCGTCGGCGAATAACGGCGTACTGCCGAGCAACAGCCCCATAGCCACGAACGTGCAGAATCGCATCATTGTTTGCACCATGGCAGAACGCAGTGTTAGAAATCGTATTGCGCTTCACCAAATCAGCATATGGGTGAGTCAATAACGGTCGCGACCATTGTTTTCAGCTCGCGCTACTGGAACCTGTGGAACCGAACCCGCCGGTTGATTTTCCGCCAGTCGATGGCGATGCGCTGGAACCCGGTTTCGAGCCGCCGAAGTATGTTGAACCCGGACTGGAACTGGAGCGATTACTGCTGCCCGATCCCGAACGATAAGACGAGCCGTTGCCCCATCCCCACAACATCGGCAACCAGCCACCGGAGCGGTGATAGTTTGAATTGTTTGAAGTGTACCCGGTCGAAGAATAGATGCGATTGCCTTGCTCGTCGAATCGGAGCGGCTTGCCGGAACGGTCGTACGCGGCCTGTGCAGGGATGCGTTTTCCGTTGTCGTCGGTCTTCCATTCTTGTGCAATCGGCTGCCCTTGTGCATCGTACCACTGCGGATCGCGCTCGGTTTCCGAGGACTGATTCTGAGGGCGCAGGCAGCCGCTGAAGCAACAAAACGTCCCGGCGAGCATACCGCCGCCGAGGAGCAATAAATGGATGTTTCGGCTTTTGCGTTGGGGCTGCACGGTTTACCCGCCGATGGCACGAGTAACGATCATCGCGATGCCGAGCAGCAACGCGCCGACCATGATGCCGACCGCGATGTTCTTCTCGGCCAGTTCTTTTTCGATGTTGAGCTTTGGCGTAATTAACTCGAACACTTTGAAGCCAACCGCGAGAAGTGCGATCCCCAAGATGCCGAATGCCGCCCCCGCAATCAGCGACATTTCAAACGTGTTCGCCGTCCACGGTTCCGATGCAAAGAGAGGCATGTCTAAAACTCCATGTGTTGAAAAGGCATTCGCCACACGGTAGCCGATATTGCAGCGGAACACAAATAGTCGAACTATTCCGCGATACCGAGTTGCGTTTCGCGGACTTTGCCGTCGCGCAGGAAGAACGTCTTGATCGGGTTGAATGTGGCGAGGTCTTTGTGGTTGATCGCGAACAGCACGTTGTCGATATTCACCGCTTCCCACTGATGGAAACCGATGATGACGTCGCCCTTTTGCAACCCCGCCTTCGCGGCCTGGGTGCCGACGCCGACTTCAATGACCGACATGCCGCCGCGGAGTTGCGCATCGACTTTCGAGACAATCTCGCGGCCCACGGGAAGCATCTTCAACCCCGTGCGCCGCGAGATCGCATCGCCGGGTACCACACTCGCGCGGGCTTCGTCCGATTGCAGCACGACGTGCAATTCGATCGTCTCTGCCGCACGCCGCACTGTTACGGGCACCTTGCTGCCAGCGGTGCGTTCGAGGAATCCGCGTTCGACGTCGATCGAAGTTCGCGTCTCGATGTCGCCGACTCGCTCGATAACATCGCCCGCCAAAAAACCGGAACTCGCCGCCGATGAATTCGCTTCGAGGCGCTCGATGGTGACGACGCGGCGCACGGCGCTTTCCTCGGTGAGGCGATCGACTTTGTCCTTGAGAATCAGCCCGTGCCGCAGTCCGGCCCGTTTACGCGAACTGAGCATATCGGCGGCGTGTTCGATCATTGTGTCGACGGGAATCGCGAACGCGATGTTCTGCGCTCCCGCACGAATCGCGACGTTGACACCGACGAGTTCGCCCTTTTTGTTAAACAGCGGGCCGCCGCTGTTGCCGGGGTTGATCGGTGCCGTCGTTTGAATCAGACCCTGATACGAGATCTCTTTATTGAGCGAGACATCGCGGCTTTTGAAGGCGATGTTGCCGATACTCACCGTGTGTTCGTAACCGAAAGCGTTGCCGATAGCGATCACCTGTTCGGCATCGAGCAAGTCCGTCGCGGTACCGAGCGGCACCGTTGGCAGCGGGCTGGCGACATCGATTTTAATCAGCGCCAAATCGGCTTTCTTGTCGGTGGCCAAAATGCGTGCGGAGAGTTGCCGGCCATCGATGAGGCCGACCCGTAGCGACTGAATTTCGTCGATCACGTGGAAGTTCGTGACGATGTAGCCACGCGGATCGAGGACGATGCCGGTGCCCATGCCCTTCACGCGCTGCGGTTGAATCAGGCTGCCTCGTAGCGGGTCGTCGATGCCGTGTGCGAGCGTGCGTTCGCTGTGGATGTTGACCACGGCGGCCTTGACCTTCTCGACGATATCGACGAGGCCATCGCGACGTTTCGACGACACACTAGAGAGGTCGGCCGCACGGGTGGCACTGGCAGGGAGTTGGGCGGTGGCGAAGTATCCGGTGGCGGCACCGGCGGTCAAACCGACGCCGAGAACGAGCTTTTGGGCAATATTTGCGAAGAGTGTGGCGGGGTAACGACCGACGGGCAGAGCGGGCTGCGTCATGATGACCCCAAGGTGAGCCGGATGTAAACCGTCCGGAGCGAACCATCCTGGAACGACACCCCTTTCTTCGGATTCCGTGCAAGCCCGCCACGACGCCGCAACCGCACCTTGTGCCAGATCGCACCGCAACGGCGCGGGGTCGTGCCACTCGTTGCGGTCGATCCGGGAGTGACACCATCGCGGGTTAGTCCGGATTTATCGCGTACGTGGAATGTGACTTCAATTGGCCGAGACGGGCCGTTCGCGTAACTTAAATGAAACCGCACACCCCACAAAAATGCGAAAGAAGATCATGGCAAAAACGGTACGGATGGAAAAACTGGAAGCGTTATTGGCGATCGACCCCGACGATGTGCTGTTGCGATACTCGCTGGCGATGGAACACGCGAGCGCCGGTAACGATGCCGCCGCCGTGCAGTCGTTTCGCGATCTCAATGCGGCATCGCCGTACGTGCCGGCCTACCACATGGCGGGGCAAGCCCTGACGCGGCTCGGCCAGGTCGATGAGGCCTGCGCGATGTTACGCGATGGCATTCGCGTCGCCAAAGAAACTGGCGACACGCACGCACTCGGCGAAATGGAAGGGCTGTTGAGTAGCATCGAGTAACCTGAGTTGCAGCCCCCGTCCCATGGTTCCACCATGGGCTGAGAGAGCGACCCCTTCAGGGTCGGCGCGGGTTTTTCGGTCCTGAAAGGATCGCTCACGTAGCCCATGGTGATACCATGGGAGGGGCCGCACCCATAGGCGTTGTGGCTTATCGCGTCGCGTCTCGAAGACTCGCCACGACTGGTTTTTTAAGGGCATTTGCCCCCGCGTCCCATGGTTCCACCATGGGCTGAGAGAGCGACACCTTCAGTGTCGAGGTTCTGTTCTTCGGTCCTAAAAGGATCGCTCACGTAGCCCATGGTAATACCACGGAGTGGGCCTCGCGTCGCGTCTCGAAGACTCGCCACGACTAGTTTTCGAGGGTATTTGCCCCCGCGCAGGCTAAAGACCTGCGGCTACCAGAAAATGAAGAACGAATGACGCGCGTTCTACCCAAAACCACCTTCACGGAACACGACATGCCCCGTTTCTATGCCGCCATCTTGGCCCTGTTTGCATCGGTTTCGCTGTCGCACGCGCAGAACATCGATCGCGAGCGACTCGCGCGAATCGATGAAGTCGCGATGGCCGCGATCCAACGTGGCGACTGTCCTGGTGTGGTCGCGATTGTCGTTCACGATGATGCGGTCGTGTACCGCAAGTCGTTCGGCCTTCGCAGCAAAGCACCTGACGTGAAACTCGAACCCGATGCGATCTTCGATCTGGCATCGCTGACGAAGTCGGTCGCAACGGCCAGTGGCATCATGCAACTCATCGAGCAGGGGAAACTTCGCCCTTCGGACAAAGTCGCGAAGCACTGGCCGGAGTTTGCAGCGAACGGCAAAGGCGATGTGACGATCGAACATTGTCTCTTGCACACGAGCGGGTTGATCGCCGACAATTCGATTGCCGATTACAAGAACGGACGAGCGAAAGCGATCGAGAATGTGGCCGCGTTGCCGCTCGAAGCCCAGCCCGGTGCGCGGTTCAAGTACAGCGATGTCGGCTACATCGTTCTCGGTATTCTCGTCGAACGAATCAGCGGGCAGCCACTCGATGAATACGCATCGGCACACCTGTTCGCGCCGTTAAAGATGACGAGCACGATGTACAAGCCGAAGCCGGAGTTGCACGTTCGCGTCGCCCCGAGTGGCTTGCGCGATGGCAAGATTATCACCGGCGAAGTCCACGACCCGCGCGCGTTCGCGATGGATGGCGTCGCGGGTCATGCGGGGTTGTTCGGCTCCGCCGACGATCTCGCGCGTTTCTCGCGAATGCTCCTTCGCGATGGCGAACTCGATGGCGTACGAATCTTCAGCCCGCTCGGCGTGAAAATGCTGACGGAAGCGCACACGGTGCCGGGTGGCTTGCGGTCGCGCGGCTGGGATGTCGACACCGCCTTCACCGCCCAACGCGGCGATCTGTTCCCGGCGGGCGAAGGCTTCGGCCACACCGGCTTCACGGGTACATCGCTCTGGATCGACCCGCCTTCCAAGACCGCCATCGTGTTGCTGACGAGCCGTCTTTACCCAAACGACAAAGGCAACGCGACCGAACTGCGTCGGCAAGTCGGCACGATCGTTGCCGGGGCCATCACCTCGCCACGGCCACGCTCCGCACCGAAACCGCAAGCGGTCGTGAATGTGCCGATCTCCAAACCCGTTTTGACGGGCATCGATGTTCTGCGTCGCGATGCGTTTGCGAAACTGAAAGGCCGCAACGTCGGCATCGTCACGAACCATACGGGGCGTGCCAGCGATGGCGAAACGACGATCGACCTGTTAGTCAAAGCCGAGGGCGTGAAAGTCGTGGCATTGTTCAGCCCGGAACACGGCATTCGCGGCGAGAAAGACGAGAAAGTCGGCGATGGCAAGGACGAAAAAACCGGCTTGCCGATCTTCAGCCTGTACGGCGAACGACGCAAACCGAGCGTCGAATCGCTGAAAGGAATCGACACGCTCGTCTACGACATTCAGGACATCGGTTGCCGCTTTTACACGTATGGCAGCACGCTGAGCCTCATTCTGGAAACGGCAAAAGAACAGAATCTGAGCGTCGTCGTACTCGACCGCCCGAACCCGATTGGCGGCATCTCGATCGAAGGGCCTGTCCTCGATGGCGGGCGCGAATCCTTCGTCGGATTTCACACGATTCCGCTTCGGCACGGCATGACGGTCGGTGAACTGGCGGGGATGATGAACGTCGAACGCAAGATCGAGGCGAAGCTCGAAATCATCCGCTGCGAAAACTGGCATCGCGCCGACACGTTCGACCGCACGGGGCTGACGTGGCGGAACCCGTCGCCGAACATGCGACACCTGACCGCGGCAATTTTATACCCCGGCATCGGCATACTCGAAGTGACGAACATCAGCGTCGGCCGCGGCACCGAACGCCCATTCGAGTGGATCGGCGCACCGTGGCTCGACGCGCGGAAACTCGCCGCCACGCTGAACGCAGCCACACTTCCCGGCGTGCGCTTCTTGCCCGTCACGCGAACGCCAACGTCATCGGTCCACGTGGGGAAATCGTGCAACGGCGTCGACATCCTCATCGACGACTGGGCCGCCGTCCGCCCCGTGCGCATCGGGTTGGAAATCGCAAGCGTACTACGAAAGCAGCACAAAGCGGACTGGGACACGAAGCGACTCGATACATTGCTGATTCACAAACCGACGCACGACGGCCTACTCGCAGGCAAACCCGTCGCCGAACTCGAACGCGCCTGGCAACCGGGCCTGACCGAGTTCACGCCGCGACGAAGGGCGTTTTTGCTGTACCCCGAGTGACTTGCGTCGTGCGAAAGCACGACGAAACGGCGAGCGGGTGGGCGTCAGCCCCCTGATCCTTCCTGAGTCGTGGGCAATGTCATTGCACATGACCGTGGCTGGATCAGTGGGCTGACGCCACACCGCTCGCCAAGAATGGGATAATCCATAACACGGCAACCCGGTTACCGCCCAATGAAATTCCTGGGGCGGCAGCTACTGTTTGCCCAGAATCTGCTCCATCGCAGAGACAGCTTCAGAGACGGTAATGGTCCAGATTCCGGCCTTGCCTGCATCGAATGCCGACTTCCACTGTTGGTATCCATCTTCCCATCCGGTGGGAGTGACGGTGTCTTTCTCCATGATCGTGACGCTGTCGGCGACCGATTGTTCCGCATACGGAAGGTGCGAGATTACCTTGCTTACGCCATCAGGAGCTGTCGGACTCTTGATCGCAACATCCTTCACCTGGATGTGGACTATTGTCCCCAACTTCGGATGTGACTCCACCTTTGCGATAGTGAGCCTCGACGCCTCTTCACTGGTCCGGGTTTTGTACTGCCAGACCTGGCCGGGTTGAAAACGTGACATCGAGTCCGCCCTCCCTTGTTCGTCGGAGCCACGTGAGCATCCAATCGCAACCAGGCACGTCAGCCAGAAAAGCGATCGGGCCATCTGAACTCCTTGCCGCCGAACCAGTTATTCTGCCGACTATCGGCAGCGTATCTGAACTGCAATGTAACCACTGCATTCCATAAAGCAACATATTTCGAGCATTTTTCGTCACTCGAACTATCCGTCCTGCCTGAAACCGTGCGTCACGCGGCAGAGCGCAATACGGTCGCCTATTGGCGACAGATCCCAATCTACTTGCCGGCAGGCTGCACCAGGCGTGTAGCTGTATCCGTTTTCCATTTCCGGAAGGCCAACATGAAACGCCTCGATCCCGTTCGCGACAAGATGCGATTCCGTCGCCGATTAGCCGCGACGCGTAGTCTTCGGAGCGAAGCGCGCGGGCACGATGTATCGGACCACAACGCGATTTTCACGTGAGTTCACGCCTCGCGACGCGGCGAAACGAATCCCGATTTCGGCATCACCCACACGAATTCGCGAAGTCAAAAAATCGGAGGCGATCCGACGTAAGTCGACTTTTGTGTCGTGCGCGAAGTGACCGGAAAATGTCGTGTCCGGTCGATTTTGTGTCGCACTCGGTCGATTTTATGTCGTGCTCGGTCGATTTTTGGTCGCATTCGGTCGCGAAATAACCGGTAGTAACGACTTATGTTAAATCGAGAGCCTCGACATAACCCACGATAAGCGTTCGAGATACGGCAAACCGCCCCGGTCGGCATCGGCGATTTTCGATCTCAAAGGGGCGTTTTGAGCCTCGAAAACCGAAAAAACACCCCAAAAAACAGTTTTCGAGCCGCCGCAATTCTGACTTACGTCAGGATCGAAGAACCGAATCCCATTCCTGAAGGGGCGGCGAGTCACCCGCGGCGCGGTTTCGGGGCGAGCGGCTGGATGGTGGGAATCTCTAAATCGTCGGTTGGCATGACGAGTACGGGCAAAACGGGGATTTCGGGCTTCGTCAGCTTCAACGATGCCTTCTGAATCAATGCATCGAGCTTGGCCATCCCAGCGGCGGGCCTCGCACCGGTTGGGAGTGCGGCGGCAACACGCACAACCGCCTTCGCGACCAGCGGCACCGCTTTAGCCAGCGTCGGTTTCGGCACCACCGGAACGAGGGGCACCGGTTGCGCGACGAGTTCCACTTCCGTCCAGCAGATACCGCAACGGATCGTTGCGTCGGTACATCCCGTGGGGATTCCAATCGGCGATCGGCAACCGCTACAAATTACGCTTTCCATCGGGATACTCTCGCTACGTTCAATGGAGTCTTCCATCAAGTTATTACGCGAACCCGCTCTGCACAAACAGTTACTCGGGGAATACAAAATCGCCTAGAAATTGGCCCTTGACTTCGCGCCTATAATTCGCGTGCATCGGCGAAGTGACTTCGTGCGATGCTCGTCGAAACGATTCGACTCGACAAACCCGAACCTTATGGCGGTTTCACCACTCGTTCGGAATGGTGCCGCCCTCTGGTCAATGCGCGTTCCGGGCAGCCGATGGCTGGCGAACCCGGTCCGGGACTTCCGTCCTCCGAACGCCATTTGTGTTTGTGGAGATTCCATGTATCTGTATGCCATTGATGCGAGCCTGCTCGGCCCGTACGCCTGGATTTTCGCCGGTGCGGGGATGCTGTTCGGCATCGTTGCCAGCATGTGGTCGAAGCTGAAGGGCTTCGCCTGGCGGCTCGTCAGTTTGTTCATCCAGCGGATCGAGATCCCAACCGAGTCCGCACACGAAGCGGTCGTGTCGTATCTCATCAAGCACTACAAGCGTTCGCGCAGCTACGACCGCATGTACGGTGCCAACTGGGACTATCAGCGCGACGGTCGCTATGGGCTGATCCCGTACGAACTCTTCGGCAGCCGCATGTTGATCTTCTGGAACGGCTGGTTCCCGTTTATGTTCTCGAATCAACTCGAAAACAAGCACTCGACCAGCAAGCCGGGCGGTTCGTCGGATACGCCATCGGGTGTGTCGAAGGTCTATTCGTCGATCACGTTCCTTCGCGGTGCGCTCGACGTCGAAAAGATTATTCGCGAAGCCTGTATGGCGCGGAACAACCTATCGTGGTCGGTGGAAGACGATCAAGAAGCGAAGAAAAACCGCTTCAGCATCCATTTATCCCACAACGGGGCGACCGCGACGACGACTACGGCGGCAGCAGCGATGGCCTGTCGTGGTATCAGCAAGGTGCGTACCGGTTGCTCGCGCACTCGGTGGAGCAACTCGGCAAAGCCCGCACGAACAACGGCAAGGCGCTCGATAACCTGATCTTCCCGCAACGGGTGAAGGATCTCATCAAGGAGATCGAACTGTGGCGGAAGAGCAAAGGCTGGTACATCGAAAAGGGCATCCCGTGGAAGCGTGGCTGGATGCTTTACGGCCCTCCCGGCACCGGCAAAACGGCACTCGCTCGCGCCTTTGCCGAAGACTTGAACATGCCGATTTACGTGTACAACCTCGCCGAGATGGGCAACCACGATCTCACGAAGGCATGGTCCGAAATGCAGGTGAACGTACCCTGTATCGCGCTGATCGAGGACATCGATAACGTCTTCCACGGTCGCGAAAACGTCGCCCGCAAGGGCAGCATGTTCTCGATGATGATGCCCGGCAAGAAGGACGAGCAAGACGACAAGAACGGCAACCGCGGCGGTGGTGGCATGTTCGCCCCGCCCCTGACGTTCGACTGCTTGCTGAACTGCCTCGATGGCGTCGAACGCGCCGACGGGATTTTCACCGTCGTCACCACGAACGACATCAGCAAGATCGACGTGGCACTCGGCCAACCGCGGCAGTTGCCCAACGGCGATACGGAGTTCATCTCGACGCGGCCCGGACGGATCGATAAAGCGGTCGAACTGACGTACATGGAGCTTGCGGACAAGCGGAAAATGGCCGCCCGCATTCTGGGTGCCTTCGAGGTGCCGCACTTGGAAATGCTCGACTTCGTCGATCGTTACCCAGACATGCAAGAGACGCCCGCACAGTTCCAGGAACGGTGTGCGCAGATCGCGCTGCGGTGCTTCTGGAACGACAAGTTCGCCGCCGAGGAGAAGAAACCCGACGTCTCCGAAGTCGCCGAAGCGCTACTACGACCGTCCGCGAACGGCGTGCATTAGAAGTTTGCAAAGCCGTGAGACTTGAGTCTCACGGCTTTCGTTACCAAGAAAGCAAATGTAGCCGAAGAGCAGTCGACGATGTGCCACTTGCACTCATTCGGCAAACTGCGCGCGTCGTGTCAATTGTGCAGAATGCCGACGAATGAGAATCGACCTGACGTTGCGGTATCCGACGCAAGTCGAACGAGTGGCGACGTACAATCGGTATAGCGGGCACAAGTCCCGTGTGTCCGCTTAAACCGATTGTAAGGGGAGAGCGGTGTTTTCTGTCTACGCCACAACTTACTCGCATCACCCCTATACTTTCCACCCTACCTATGCGGCGCGGAGTCATTCCGTGGCGTAAGGTTGCGTATATCGTGGCAGCACAAGACGCACAGCAGGAGGGTGGCGCAATGTTGGTTCTCAGTCGTAAGCTCGGAGAGAAGATTTACATCGGCGAAAATATCTGCATTACGGTCGTCGATATCGATCGCGGCAAGATTCGCCTCGGAATCGAAGCTCCGCGCGACGTGGCCATCTACCGCCAAGAACTCCTGCCATTACACCAGCAACAACAACTCGCCGCCCAACACAAGCAAGCCACCGCCGTCGCCACCTGAGTGGCGAATTCTAACTATTGCGACGACTATCGCGGGCGGATTATCCTACCCAGTTGCCGCTTGGCCAGGTTTGATCGCGCACGCGGGCCAGGGCGTCGGTGGCGGTGAAGATGCCTTCCCAATTTGCCGTTTCGGATAGCGTTCGTAGGTTCGCTTCGAGTTCGCTGCGTTTGGCGGTGCCGGTGATCGTGCTCGCGATTCGGCTTTCCGAGAAGCAGAATTGCATCCCGAGTGCAGCGATGTCCCAGCCGCGACTCCGGCACTTGGCGGCCGCATTCTGGCACGCCTGTCGGATCTCACCGTTGGCCGGGTGCCAATCGGGCGGCCCATGTTCAGTGAGCAACCCCATCGATAGCGGGCTGGCATTCAGCACCCCGACGCTGTGCCGTTCGGCAATCGGCATCAGTTCCGTCATCAGCCGCGTGTTTTGCAAACTGAAGTGGCAATACGAGATGATGACATCGAGTTGACACCGCGCGATGGCCCGCGCCAGCAACCCGAGCGGATAGGCCGACATGCCGATGAATCGGCACTTGCCCTCCGCCTTCAATTCGTGCAAAACCTCGGCGGTTTCGGTGAAGACCCGCTCGTAATCGTCGGCGTATTCGATGTCGTGCGCGAGCAGAATTTCGACGCGATCGGTGCGCAATCGTCGCAACGACGCTTCGAGCGAAGCCCGCATCCCGGCGGCAGAGAAGTCGAAGCGGTCGCGCGTCTGTCGCCCCGCCTTCGTGCAGATCATCACTTTCTCGCGCCAGCCACCGGCGAGCACTTCGCCGAGGATTTCTTCGGATTTGCCTTCGCCATAAAACGCGGACGTATCGACGAGGTTGATCCCGGCATCGATCCCCGCATGGATCGTTGCGGCCGCATCGGCGACCGAGACGGGGCCGTATTGCTGGCCGATCGCTGCGCCGCCCATCGACATCGCCGATACCGAGAGACCCGTTTTCCCCAACACGTTTCGTGGCATCATCGCGATTACTTCCCAACGATTTCCAGGACCACTCCAAGTATTCCGAACACGACTCCGAACACCCACAATGGAATAAACCAGACCATTCCACCGCAATTGTAGTGGAAGATTTGCCGTAACGATGCCGGCGAGCCTTTGAGGCGATAGCCGATGTCGCCAACAATCACGAAGACGCAAGAGACACCGAGTGCAATCACGGCGGCCGTTTTGTTATCGATCGCTGAGGTCGTACACAAGAAATTCGTGCCGACGCCCGCAAGGATGCCGATCAAGCCGATGATTAAGCCAGGGACATTGTATATCAGCATATTCTCGAATCCTTGTTACGAGTTGAGAGAGGTAGATGTTTGTACGTTTTACGATTTGCTTTTCAACGACCTCAAACATTTTCGGCGGCATCAATATAACAGCCGCACGCGGCCGCCCCTCTCCCTTTTCGACGTGCCGATGCGACCTGGGCCTCCGACTTTGAGGTGATCGTGACTCCACGTGAAGTGCTGGCGTTTCTGCGCGAACGCGACGTCAAAGCGGTCGACCTGCGATTCATGGACTTCCCCGGCCTCTGGAAGCATTTCACCATCCCGGCCGAGATGCTCGATGAACGCGCTTTTGAGGATGGCATCGGGTTCGATGGGGCCAGCCTGCGCGGTTGGCAGGCGATCAACGAATCCGACATGATCGTCGTCCCGCAACCGGAAACGCTGTTCATCGATCCGTTTCGCAAAGAAACGACGCTCGTGATGATCTGCAACATTCAAGATCCGCTCACGAAGGAAGATTACACCCGCGACCCGCGCAATGTGGCCCGAAAAGCCGTCAACTACATGAAGCAGACGGGCATCGCGGACACCGCCTACTTCGGCCCGTCGGTCGATTTCTTCGTGTTCGACGATGTCAAGTTCGATCAGACTTCGCACTCCGCGTTTTACTACGTCGATAGCAACGAAGGCGCGTGGAACACCGGCCGCGACGAACGCCCCAACCTCGGCAGCAAGATCCCGTATCGCCAAGGCTACTTCCCGTGCCCGCCCGCCGACCAAACGCACGACCTGCGCTCGGAGATGATGCGTGCGATGATCGATTGCGGATTGACCGTCGAGAGCCACCACCACGAACGCGCGAGTGGTGGCCATTGCGCGATCGATGTCCGTTACGGCGAACTGCTGCCGACGGCGGATAATGTGCTGAAATACAAGTACGTGGTGAAGAACGTCGCACATCGCCACAACAAGACGGCCACCTTCATGCCGAAGCCGTTGTACGACGAATACGGTTGCGGAATGCACGTTCACACGTCGCTGGCGAAGGGCGGCAAAAACCTGTTTGCCGGGTCGCAGTATTCGGGATTGTCCGATGTCGCGATGTACGCGATCGGCGGTTTGTTGAAACACGCACGCGCGTTATGTGCCTTCACGAACCCGACCACCAACAGTTACAAACGGCTCGTCTCCGGGTTCGAGGCCCCGACGACGCTCGCTTATAGTCAGCGTAACCGCTCGGCCGCGATCCGCATTCCCGTGTATTCCTCGCGCCCGGACTCGAAGCGGATCGAGTACCGGATGCCTGACGGCGCAGCGAACCCGTACCTCGCGTTTGCCGCGATGTTGATGGCCATGCTCGACGGCGTGAAGAACAAAATTCACCCCGGTCCGCCACTCGATAAAGACATCTACGACATGGCCCCGGAGCAATTGAAAGATGTACCGAAACCGCCACGCGGCCTCGATGAAGCACTCGCGGCCCTCGCGAAAGATCACGAGTTTCTGCGCCAATCGGATGTGTTCACCGAGGATGTCATCGAGACGTGGATTCAGTTCAAGCAGCGCGAAGAAGTCGATGCGATCCGCCTGCGACCGCATCCCTACGAGTTCGCGTTGTACTTCGATTCGTGAGTCAGACTCGTTCGATGGCCATGGCGATCGCGTTGCCGCCGCCGAGACAGAGGCAGGCGACGCCCCGCTTGAGACCGCGGTTGTGCAATGCGTGAACGAGCGTAACGAGCACGCGGGCACCGCTCGCGCCGATCGGGTGGCCGAGGGCAATCGCGCCGCCGTTCACGTTCACTTTCGCTTCGTCTAAGCCGAGTTTCTGCACGCAGGCGAGCATTTGTGCGGCGAAGGCCTCGTTGAGTTCGAACAAATCGACGTCGTTCAGCGACCATTTCGCCTTCGCCAGCACCATCGGAATTGCGGTCGTCGGCGCAAGAAAAAGATCCTTCGGAGCCACGCCGCTGGTGGCGTAGGCGACGATTCTCGCGAGTGGTGGCGTGCCGATCTGCTCTGCGGCCCGTTCGGTGGCCACGACCACGGCGGCGGCTCCGTCGCTGAGTTGCGAGGCGTTCCCTGCGGTCACCGTGCCCGCTTTCTGGAACGCCGGTTTCAATGCTGCCAACGATTCTGCGGTGCTGTTAGCGCGAATGCCTTCATCGACGCCGAAGCTAACCGTCGAACGTCCGCCTATGCCTTCGAGCGAGATCGGTGCGATCTCAGCCGCGAAGTCGCCGCGTGCCCACGCGGCGGCGGCGCGTTGATGGCTTGCGGCGGCGTAGCGATCTTGTGCCGCGCGGGTGATGCCGCACTGGGTGGCCGTGTGTTCGGCGGCATCGCCCATCGGCCAGTTCTCGAACGGGCACCACAAGCCATCGCGAATCAGCGCGTCGACCGTCGGTTGGTCGCCGTACTTCAAACCCGTGCGTGCGTTCGGCAGCAAGTACGGCGCACGGCTCATGCTCTCCATGCCGCCTGCGACAATCACTTGTGCATCGCCCGTCTTCACCGCCTGCGCCGCCAGTGCGATCGCCTTCAACCCGGAGCCGCAGACTTTGTTGACGGTAAACGCGGAGACGGTATCGGGCAACCCCGCGAGGAGTGCCGCCTGCCGTGCCGGATTCTGCCCGACCCCCGCTTGCAAGACGTGCCCCATAATCACTTCGTCGACCATATCCGCCTTCACAGCGGCGCGCCCGAGCGCCACATGCACCGCCACCGCACCGAGTCGGGGGGCCGCGATGTCGGCGAGTGCGCCGAGGAACTTGCCGTGAGGCGTTCGGACAGCAGAGAGGATGTATGGCTGCATGAGAGAGTTCCGTTATGGACGAACGTTCTTATATGTAGGATACGCGGCTCGCGTGTCGTGGATTGTGAAAAACACGCGAGCCGCGTGTCCTACCTCGGATTGTGAAATGACACGCGAGCCGCGTGTCGTGGATTGTCAAAAACACGCGAGCCGCGTGTCGTGGATTTTGAAAAGACGTAGGATACGCGGCTCGCGTGTCGTGGATTTTGAAAAACACGCGAGCCGCGTGTGCTACTTGTAACTCCGCTGTAACGCCAACTCGAACCTCGGTGCGCACGGGGACTGGGAATCGTCTATAAAAGCATTGCCGCCCCGTTGCGGTTCTCTCTTGCAGAGGATTCTCGGATGAACCGTTTCTCCCGGCCCACGATCTTGGGCATCACTGGCCTACTGGCAATCTTCGGTGTGGCGGTGTTGTTGGCCGCCAACGATCCCCCGACACCGTCGCCGAGGTCTGACATGTGGAAAAAAGTCGACGATGCCGTCAACAAGGGTTTGCCGAAGACGGCGATTCAGGAACTCGGGCCGATCGTCGAAGCGGCACTCAAGGAGAAGGCGTACCCCGAGGCGATCAAGGCGATTGCCAAACGGATCGCACTCGAAGGGACGATCGAGGGCAATAAGCCCGAAGAGCGTGTCACCCGCATGAAGGCGGAGATCGCGAAGGCACCGAAGGAGATGGTGCCCGTTATGGAATCGGTATTGGCGCATTGGTACTGGCAATACTTCCAACAGAATCGCTGGCGGTTCAACCAGCGCTCCGCCACCGCCGTCGCGCCGACGAACGACTTCACGACGTGGGACTTGCCGCGATTGTTCGCGGAAATCGATCTGCATTACACGAAGTCGCTGTCGTTCGAGAAGGAACTCAAGGCGATCCCGATTGGCACGTACGATGTGCTGCTCGAAAAGGGCAGTATGCCCGATGCGTATCGGCCGACGCTGTTCGACTTCCTCGCGTTCGATGCGCTCGCGTTTTACAGTGCGGGCGAACAAGCGGGCGCGAAGGCCGAAGATGCGTTTGAGATCGATGCCGCCGGCCCGGCACTCGCCACGGCGGAGGAGTTTCTGAAATGGCAACCGGCCACGACCGATGCGGAATCGGCGAAACTCAGAGCGATCAAGCTGTATCAGAACTTGCTCGCGTTCCACAAAGACGATGCGGACAAGACCGCGTACCTCGATGCGGATTTATCGCGGTTGCAGTTCGCGAACGGGTTTGCGGTCGGCGAAGAGAAGACGCCGCGTTACAAGACGGCGTTGAAGGCGTTCGCGGACAAGTGGGCCGATCACGAACTGTCGGCGATGGCGCGCCACCGGCTCGCGGTCGTGGTTCAGGGCGAGAATGATCTCGTCGAAGCCCGCAAGATCGCGATCCAGGGCAAGAACGCCTTTCCGAAGAGCAACGGCGGTATGCTCTGTCACAATCTCATTCAGCAAATCGAAGCGGCCAGTCTGCAAGTTTTGACGGAGCGAGTTTGGACCGATCCACTGCCCGTATTGCGGGTGCAGTACAAGAATTTCAACAAGGTTTACTTCCGCGCGGTGAAGGCCGATTGGGTATCGCGATTGACGAAGGATCGCTACCGCCCGGAGCAAATGAACAACGCCGACCGCGATGATTTGGCGAACCGCAAGGCCGAACTCGAATGGACGGCGGACCTGCCCGAGACGCCGGACTATCACGAACGCAGCCACGATGTCCCCGCGCCGAAGGGGTTGAAGCCCGGCTTCTACTTCATCGTTTCGAGCATGAAGGCCAACTTCGGCGATGCGAACAATCAAGTGGCCTTCACCGATGTCTGGGTGAGCGACTTGGCCGTGGTTTGCCGACAATCGTACGGTTCGGGGCGGTTCGAGGGCTTCGTGTTGAATGCGAAATCGGGCGACCCGATCCCGAACGCGAAGGTTCGCACGTGGGTCCGCAACAACCAAGTGGGTGGCGTCAACGAAGGCAAAACAGTCACGACCGACGCGAATGGCTTGTTCACGATTGTCAGCGAGGCCAACCGCAATTTCTTCATTCTGGCCAGCCACGAGGGCCACGAGCTTTCGAGCCAAAACGAACATGCGATCTACAAGCAACCGGAGAACTTCGCACCGCCGCTACAGTCGGTGTTATTCACGGATCGCTCGCTGTATCGGCCCGGCCAGACGATCCAATACAAGGGCATCTGCCTCAGCGCCGACACGAAGAACGACAATTACCGGAGCGTGCCGAACCAGGCACTGATGGTGGTGTTCAACGATCCGAACGGCAAAGAAATCGCGAAGCAAGCGGTGAAGTCGAACGACTTCGGCTCGTTCAGCGGGAGTTTCACCGCGCCGCGGGATCGCCTCACGGGGGCGATGCAAATTATCGTGCAAGGCAACGGCATCGGTGCGGTGCAAGTCAACGTCGAAGAATACAAGCGGCCGAAATTCCAGGTAGCCATCGAGGCACCGAAAGAGGCACCGAAACTCAACGGCGAAGTGAAAGTCGTCGGTAAGGCAACGGGGTACACGGGGTCGGCGATCAACGGCGCGAAGGTGCGCTACCGTGTGACGCGCGAAGTCCGTTGGCCATCGTGGTTTTACGATAGCTACTGGTGGCGGATGCCGCCGAATCGCGGCGCGGCGCAAGAGATTTCGCACGGCACCGCGACGACCGAAACCGATGGCACGTTCACGGTAACATTCACCGCGAAGCCCGACCTCAGCGTTCCCGAAAAGGACGAGCCGAGCTTCCATTACACCGTCAATGCCGACGTGACCGACACGACCGGCGAGACGCGCTCCGCAAGCAAATCTGTCACCGTCGGGTACACCGCGTTGCAAGCCACAATCGGTGCCGAGGAATGGCAAACGGTCGATGCGGATATCGCGTTCAAACTGACGACGACGACGCTCGATGGCGAGGGACAGGCCGCGAAGGGCATCGTCAAAATCTTCAACCTGAAGGCACCCGAAACGGTGCAGCGCCCGGACTTGCTCGGCCAAACGATGCCGCAACCGCGCGGGCGTGGCCGGGTCGCTGGCAAGGTCATTGCGCCGCGCCCCGATTCGACCGACCCGCGAACCTGGGCGCTCGGCGAACTCGCGAAAAGCCTCGATTTCCAGACTGAAAAGGACGGCAAACAGACTCTGGCGGCCAAGCTGCCCGCGGGCATTTACCGCGTGATCCTCGAGACGCAAGATCGCTTCGGCAAGCCCGTCACCGCACAGATGCACGTTCGCGTACTCAAAACCGACGACGCAAAATTCGCGCTGAAAACCCCGAACTTGCTCGCCGCGCCGAAGTGGTCGCTCGAGCCGGGGCAAGAGTTTTCCGCGATCTGGGGGACCGGTTACGACCGGGGCCGCGCGTACATCGAAGTCGAGCATCGCGGCAAGATTCTGCAAGCGTTCTGGACCGATCCTGAGAAGACGCAGATCGCCATCAAACAGAAGATCGACGAAGCGATGCGCGGCGGGTTCACCGTTCGCACCACGTACGTTCGCGAGAACCGTGGCTACCTCGAATCGCGCCTCGTGAACATACCGTGGACGAACAAAGACCTGACCGTGAAGTGGGAGCGATTCGTCTCGAAACTCGAACCGGCGAAGAAGGAAACGTACACCGCTATCGTGAAAGGGCCGAACGCCTCGAAGGTCGTCGCCGAGATGGTCGCCGCACTTTACGACGTCTCGCTCGATGCGTACCTACCGCACAACTGGATGCACAAGTTCGGCGTGTTCCGCACCGATTACTCGACGCTGTCGAGTAGCTTCGAGAACGCAGCGAAACAGTTGCAACACTATCGCGGGCAGTGGGACTACAGCTATCTGGGTGTGGACATTCGCTACCGTACATTGCCGCAAGATCTGACAGCGAACCTGTACGGTTACATGTTCGGACGTGGGAAAATGAAGGCTATGGGAGGCGCAGAGCCGATGGCGGCGGCACCGGCTGGAATGGCGGCAGAATCGCAGTTGGGCGCAAAGCGCGCTTTGGCAGACGAGAGGGGGGCCAACGCGGATAAACTCGGCGAACCCGCTGGTGGCGACAACGGCCCCGACCTGAGCAAGGTAACGGCCCGCAAGAACCTCAACGAGACCGCGTTCTTCTTCCCGCACTTGATCTCGGACGATAGCGGCACTGTGAAGTTGGAATTCACAATGCCCGAAGCACTCACCAAGTGGAAGTTCATGGGCTTCGTACACGATAAAGAGTTGAAGAGCGGCTACCTGCAAGATGAAGTCATTACGGCAAAAGACTTGATGGTGCAGCCGAACCCGCCGCGGTTCCTGCGCGAAGGCGATATCCTCGAATTCAGCCTGAAAGTCAGTAACCAATCGCCGACGAAACAAGTCGGGAAAGTGCGGTTGAACCTCAACGACGCCCGCACCACCGCCGCGATCGATGCCGCAATGGGCAACACCGCCGGCGATCAGGCGTTCGATATTCCAGCGGGGGAATCGCGCAGTTTCTACTGGAAAATCAGCGTGCCCGATGGCCAGGGCGCGATCACGTACAAGGCCGTCGGCGGGACCGACCGACTGAGCGACGGCGAAGAAGGGATGCTGCCCGTACTCTCGAAACGCATCCTCGTGACCGAGTCGATCCCGCTGCCGATTCGCGGCAAGACGACGAAGACGTTCGACTTCGCGAAGTTGCTCAACTCCGGCAAATCGGACACGCTCAAGCACCAATCGCTAACGGTGCAAATGACCTCGCAACCCGCATGGTATGCGGTGATGGCATTACCATACTTGATGGAATACCAACATGAATGCAGCGAGCAAACCTTCAACCGTCTGTATGCCAATGCACTCGCACGCCACATCGCAAATAGCGATCCGAAAATTCGACGCATCTTCGACCAATGGAAGAACACGCCCGCACTCGATTCGCCACTAACGAAGAACCAAGATGTGAAAGCGGTGATGCTCGAAGAAACGCCGTGGCTGCGCGATGCGAACAAGGAGTCCGAGGCACGCCGCAACGTCGGCATCTTGTTTGACGAGAATCGCCTGAACGACGAAACCGCGCGATTGATGCAGAAACTCGCGGACATGCAGAACGCGGATGGCACGTGGCCGTGGTTCCCCGGCGGGCCGAAGAACGACTACCTGACGCTGTATATCGTCACGGGGTTTGGCCGAATGCGGCACCTCGGCGTGAAGGTCGATGCCGCCATTGCAGTTAAGGCGATCACCCGCCTCGATGCCTGGATGGACGAGCAATACAAGGAAATTCTGAAGCACTCGAAGAACCCCGAAGACAACCACCTGAGCAGCACGGCGGCGCTGTACCTCTATGGCCGCAGCTTTTTCCTGAAGGACAAGCCGGTCGCGCCGGAACATCAGGCCGCGTCGGAATACTGGCAACGCCAGGCCCGCAACCACTGGCTCAAACTCGCGAATCGCCAATCGCAGGCGCACATCGCCATCGGCCTGAAGCGCTTCGGCGACAAGGACACGCCGAAGGGGATCCTCGCATCGATCAAGGAACGCTCGGTTTCCAACGAGGAAATGGGCATGTTCTGGCGCGACACGGAACTTTCCTACTGGTGGTATCACGCCCCGATCGAAACCCAAGCGGTGATGATCGAGGCATTCGACGAAGTCATGAACGACGCGACCGCCGTCGAAGATTGCAAGGTGTGGTTACTGAAACAAAAACAAACGCAGAACTGGAAAACCACGAAGGCGACCGCCGACGCCGTGTATGGATTATTGCTTCGCGGTGACAATTTGTTGAAGTCCGATTCGCTCGTCGAAGTGACGGTGGGTGATATGCCGATCAAGCCGGAGAATGTAGAGGCGGGCACGGGGTTCTACGAGCAGAAACTGATTCGCGGCGAAGTGAAACCCGAGTACGGCAAAGTGACGGTCAAGAAGACCGATGCGGGCGTGAGTTGGGGCAGCGTTCACTGGCAGTATCTCGAAGACATCAGCAAGGTGACGCCGCACGAAGGCACGCCATTGAAGCTGGAAAAGAAGCTGTTCAAGCGAACCTTCACGAAGAAAGGCCCAGTGCTGGAACCGGTGGCGGGGCCGGTCGAAGTCGGCGACGAGATCGTTTGCCGCATTGTGTTGCGCACCGACCGCGACATGGAGTACATCCACTTAAAGGACCATCGCGGCAGCGGCACCGAACCGGTCAGCGTGCTCAGCAAGTACAAGTTCCAGGACGGCCTGTACTATTACGAAAGTACGAAGGATACCGCATCGCATTTCTTCATCGACTACTTGCCGAAGGGCGTGTATGTATTCGAGTATGCCGTACGAGTACAACACAAAGGCAAATACCCCACGGGCCTCGCGAACATCCAGTGCATGTACGCACCGGAGTTCAACAGCCACAGTGAGAGTATTATGCTGGAAGTGAAATGAGCCACCGAAAGCCCAGGGACGATCGTCTCTGGGCTTTTTCGTGCGCGTCGACACATAACTCTATTTGCCGACGGAATGAAATCTTCGCACGAACCAGCGACCGGCGTATGCGCCGATCGCGACGCCGGTGGCGTCGATGAGCACGTCGCGGATGCAGCCGTGGCGGTGATGGGTTTCGCGTAGCAGATATTGTGCGGCTTCGGTGGTCGCGCCGTGAACGATCAGGCCGACCCAGACGAACCAGCGGCACCAGTTCGTGCGGAACAGCAGCCCGACGCCGACCGCAAACCCGGCGTAGACACAGAGGTGCGTGGCCTTCGCCAGTAGGAAAATCAGCATTTCCTTGTCGAACCACGACACGCCATCGAAGAGCTTTTCCGGCACCGGTTGCGGCGTGATGAGCAGATACGTCCAGACGCCGAGCACGGCGACAAACCCGCTGACGAGCACGATGTGAACGGGTCCGCGCATGATTTCGCAACTCTCACAAGTGTCACCCGGAACGGGGCGGGCCGCCGAGTTCGCGGAGTTTGCTGCGGAGGTACTTCGCCCGTGCGGCATTGCGTTCCTCGCCGTCGAGCGGCGTGCCCATCAGCTTCTGCAAGTGCGCGGACTGTATGTGCATGAACAGTTGGTTCACGGTGGTTGTGGGGACGTCGTCGAGCAGGTGCAAACTGATACCCAGTCGGACGGCGGATAGCAGTTCCATCGTCTCGTCGGAGGTAATCATCGTCGCGCTGCCCATCGTTCCGATCGCGCGGGCGATGCGATCTTGCTCGGCCTGTTTGCGTTCCTTCAACAGCACCTGCCGGGCGTGGCGTTCGTACTGCAAAATCTGCGCGATCACCTCGCGGATTTCCTGCAACACCCGCGCCTCGGATTTCCCGAGCGTCACCTGATTCGAGATTTGGTACAAGTCGCCACTGGCACGGCTACCTTCGCCGTACAGCCCGCGCACGACGAGGTTGATTTTCTGCAAACTGCGGAACAGCTTTTCGATTTCCTTCGTCAGCCCGAGCGCGGGCAGGTGCAACATCACGCTCGCACGCATTCCGGTGCCGACGTTGGTAGGGCAGGCGGTCAGGTAGCCAAATTGATCGTGAAAGGCGTACGTGAGCCGCGCTTCGATGGCGTCGTCGACGCGGTCGATCTCGGCCCAGGCTTCATCGAGCGCGAGGCCGCTACGCATCACTTGCAATCGCAAATGGTCTTCCTCGTTGACCATCAGGCTGACCGATTCGGCTTCGTCGAACGAGACGCCGCGCGGCCCTTCGAGAACCGAGGCGAGTTCGCGGCTAATGAGCTGGCGTTCGACGAGGAATTGCCGGTCGAGCGGGCCGAGTTTGTTGACGTCGACGTAGGTGAATTTCCCGGCGAGTTCGGCCTTGCTGACGGCGTCGCGAATCTTCGCTTCGGTTTCGGCTTTTTGCGGAATGGTGGCGCGATTCGTGAACGGGCAGTTCGCGAGATTGCGGGCGAGCCGGATGCGTGTGGAAACGACGACATCGGACTCCGGGCCGTTGCCGCGGAGCCACTCGCCGAGGTTGGGGAGCAGACTATCGAGGTTCATCCCGCAGCTTCCTTCTGCCGGATCCGGTCGCGGAGCCTGGCGGCCTCTTCGTAATTTTCGGCGGCGACCGCGTCCCGGAGGTGGTCGCGGAGCCGATCCCGTTCGGATTCGTCGCGGGCGCGGCGAACGACGGCGGGAACCTTCCCCAAATGGGTGAGGCTTCGGTGAACCCGTTCCAGAAGCGGCTCAAGAACGGTGCGGAAGGCATCGTAGTCGTCGGCACAGCCGAACCGGCCATCCACGCGGAACTGAGCATACTTTAGGCCGCAAGTCGGGCACGTCAACGTGGACGGGTCCACCGCATCCGGGGCATCGCTCGACGACCACTCTTCGCCGACGCCCTGGAGCATCAGTAATTGCAGCAGTGCCGGTAGGTTTAGTTGCGGATTCGGCGCGATCGGCAACAGTTCGTGTTCCTGCGCGCACTTATCGCACAAGTGGATTTCGCGACGCTTCTTGTTGACGATGTCCGTGAGGTGAATCGTGGCGTTCGCTCCGCAATACTTGCAGGAGTTCATACTTCCTCCAATCGCTTGATTCGGTCGCGAATGCCGGCGGCGACTTCGTACAGTTCCTTCTGCACGGCGACTTGTAACTCTCTGCGGAGTCCGACGAGTTCGGTCTGTGCGGCGCGCGTGCGGGGCAGGCGGCGCGGGATCTTGCCGACGTGTTTTACATCCCCGTGAATATTATCGAGCAATGGCACGAGTTCGTCTTTGAACGAATCGTAATCGTGTGCGCAACCGAGGCGGCCACTGTTGCGAAACTCGACGAACTTCATCCCGCACGCCTCGCACGCCTTCCCGCCCAAGTCACTGAGATCGTCCCCTGTGCCGGGGTGCAGATTCGCGATCTTTTTAACCGCAGGTGCCGTGGGGTGCGGTTCGTAAAGGTGCTTCTTGGCGCAACCTTCGCACAAATGCAGTTCGGCGAATTGATCTTCGCCGATCACGTCGGTGATATGGTAAGTTGCCGCCTTCGGGCACCGATCGCACTTCATTTTCCCGCCTCATGGTGTCGTTCTGATGATTCTAGTCGTGGAACCGACCAGACGGAAGGGTGACCGGACGTGTACTAGTGGACAAGTACCGTGAAACGGCGACTTCTGAGCATCGATCCCATCGGATTTCTCGCGCTCAGAATCAACGTAAGCACCAGAATTTATTAACTGTCCCATTTGGGCAGCTATCGACACGCGATAATCCTCCGCGTGCGGTTGCGACCTGTGTGGCAGGGCACTCGGACATGCGTTTGTTCCGTTAGCAACTGAAATTTAATAACTGTCCCATTTGGCGGGAATGGCACGGTAGTTCCATGCGGGGAGTTCTTCGTCGAAGCGGATCTTCATCGTATCG
>JAYVXI010000190.1:0-36985 GCA_043785305.1 Limnoglobus sp.
CCACTCCCAATCGACCGCAACCGCTCAAAATAACAAATTCCGCCGTCGCAGCGAGGAAATGCCCCGCCCGAAACCGCAGATGAAATATCCGGGCTAATCGGGAACGGAATAAAATACTTGACGCAACGTTAAGAAGGCCGATATTATCTCATCTGTGGATTCAGAATAAAATGTTTATCCCATGTAGGGATTGGGATAAACACCTGTTCGGCGGCGGAGGGTTTCTCGAGGCATACGATGTCGAACTACCTGCCACGGACGCAGAAGAAGCGAGAGCGGCAGGAGCGGTTGGAGGCCGACCTGCGACGATTGATCGCCGCCAGGGCCAGCATTGAGAAGCTGGTCGCCGTCGCCGAAGAGGTGCGGGCCGCCCGGATTCGGACGGTCAGGGCGGATCGGCAGCACTGCTGCTTCATCGGCAGCACGACCCGCTACGATACGGAGATCGCTGCGATTCAGGCCGCTGCGGTCGAGGTCATCCTGGTGGAGTTTGGCTGGCCGCCGTCGTCAGCCCAAGACGCCGAACCAAACGTTCCAGCAGACGGTGTGGCAGCCGCAGTCGCCGAACAATCTGCTGTAGCAGCCGACGGCTATACTTCACCCGGTCGGAAATGACATGTTGCCAGTCTCACAATCCATTCTTGTTAGCCCGACGCGCTAGCGAGGAATTACCATCGTTTTATAAGATGACGTGCCTTCTCGCTGGTTCCCCCTCGCTTGCGCGCTTGCGCGTCGGGCTAACAAAAACGTATCGAATCACCCCGCTCGAAGTATAGCGTGATGGCTTTCCCAGATTCAAAGCTTCAGTACCTCGCCGCGGCTGAGCGGAATCGTTCGGCGGCAGAGGCGCGACGCAGCGGAGGTACTTGGTGGACGGTGAACCGACGGACTGGCGACAGCGTAGTCGTTCGGCGGCGAAGGGGCATTTTCGCGACGGAAAAGCGTGCGTGGAAGTGGTGCGTACATTCGACGCGATTCTCGGTGAACTTCACGGCGATTATTCTTTTCCCGAATCAGATACTCTAATGGGAGTCGGTACAGCCGTCCCAACACGCACTGAGACGAAGTCGTGTGGGCGTCCTAATCCCGTAGCCCGACGCGCAATTTTTAAAGTTGCGATTTTTCAGATCGAAACCGGTCTTTTGGTACACACCTGCGTTTCCAAATGTCAATCTTACGGCCTGTAGGGCCGGTTCTGTCAGCCCAGGTCGGAGAGAGCAAGGCGAGCGGAGGCCTGGGTATCGTTGTTGAAATGTCCATCGGCCCTGAAAGGGCCGTTCACCTGTTTGCGATGAAGTGTTGCTATGGATTGTGCCTGAACGGCCCCTTTCAGGGCCGAATCGTGGGCGATGTGGTACCCAAGGCTTCGCCGACTTCGCCTTGGGCTGTAGGAACGAGCCTTTCAGGCTAAAAGACGGTCTGATACGTGGTACTACCGGAATCGCACATAGCGCCACTTCAAAACGTGCAAGCGAGGGATGACTATCGTTTCTGCGATGGCGTGCCTTCTCGCGGGTTTCCCTCGCTGGCGCGCTGGCGCGTCGGGCTAACAAACCCATTCGGATCACCTGCGATTTTTTGCGGGTTGCACTCACCTGAAAATCGCTTTGTGGTCCGATACGCCGAGCCAACGCGCTTCGCTCCGAAGACGACGCGGCGCGGCTAAACGGGGATGAGAATCGCTGGGTGGTTTGGATACGCAAGAAAATTCTTGACGCGACATTCGGAAGGCCGGTATGATCTCATCTGTGGATTCAGAATCAATTGTTTGTCCCATGTAGGGATTGGGATAAACACCTGTTTTGCGGCGGAGGGCGCTTTGATGACGGCTGACCTTTGGCCCATGTTCGAGCCGGTCATCGCTCCACTCTTGGGCGAAGAAGACGACCCCGCGCTATGGTCAGCAGTCGTGAACGCCATCTACATTGACGCCCAGGCCCTATGCCGCGCCGTCACCAGCCGCGTGCGGGTTCGCACTCGTCTCGGTCGCTGCTCGCACTGGCTTCGGCCGCACCAGACCCGGTGGACGGAGGGCGGCGGGTTCGCCTGGCCGACCGGGTACGATGGCCCCCGGTTCAGCCGTACCGGGTTGCCCGAGTTCGACTGGTTCGCAGAGTGGGAGTGGTGCCCGGAGTCGTGCGGCTGGGCGACCGCAGCCAGTGACCCCTCGCCAAGCCAGTTGGTGTTCCGGGTTGCGGTCCCAGCTCGGTCGCGGCGGCACCGGCAGACGGCCGTGCATTCGGTTTGGCAGCCCGGCCCCCCGCCACGGCCGCGGCTCCCGCTACTGCAGTTTTACGGGTTTCGGCAGCAGGTGGGGTGGTCCTGTACTGCCTACCGCGGGCCGGGCGATTGGGTATACGAGGTGGCCCCCGAGGCACCAGACGCCGAATCAGGCGTTGCAGCAGATGGCGGTGGCATGTAGTGTTTCTGGAGTTCGTAGCTCGCCGTGGCCCACGCCGCGGCTGAGCGGAATCGTTCAATGGCAGACGTGGAGGACTTTGCATGGTTCGCTCGCTGGCGGATGATAACCTCGATGGCAGTGACCGCAAACTCTTGTCGGACATCGATCGCGTCGGCTGGCACGTGGTCATGATTCTGGAAGAAGATGGCACGCCGGGTTGGTCGTTTTCCGTTGGCTTGTTCGAGACCTTCAACCACCCGGAAGTCGTGGTGTTCGGTCTGCCACTGGAGTTGTCTGGGCAGGTCATAAACGGCATCGGTGCCGACATCCAGAAAGGCAAGACGTTTGAGTCTGACCAGGAGTATCCCGAGATTCTCGATGGTGTGTTGTGTACTTTCCGACCCGTGCTCCGCAAGTGGTATCGGCCCTTCCTCGGGTATGCGATGTGGTACTATCGAGGCCTGGAGTTTCCGGTTCTTCAGTGTATCTGGCCGGACAAGCAGCAGCATTATCCGTGGCAGCCGGAATTCAAGAAGGCGTGGCTGTCGGCGCAACCGCTGTTGTACGAGTTGGAACCGGAGGCCGCGCGAGTGGTTCGGTTGCTAGACGCCATGAGCGGCGAGTAACGCTGGACTTCGTGAAAACGCAACCTCTTCGCTTGTGCGTCGGTATAACAGGATCATCGGGTGTGTCGTACAATCAATTCAACACGCGGAGGCCATTGCTATGACAACCAAACCGTACACCACGCGAACGTCTTCGGGAACAGATGCCGCGACGATACTCGATCCGCTCGACATTCCCGTTCGCATTGGCGAACTCAAGCAGTTACGGCTTGGGTGGCTCGATGGCAAAGGCATACCCCCCTCCCATGATGGCCTCGATTGGCTCGCAGATTCATTCGATGAATTTTATGTAAATGCCCCGCTCCCTTACTTATATCCAACACCGGAAGGGCGGGTTCTGGCCGAGTGGTCGCATGAACCGTGGGCGTCGTCGCTGGAGATCGATTTCACGAAAAAATCGGGCGACTGGCACACTGTGAATTTGGCGACCGATGCGGAAGAGTCGCGTGAGATCGATCTGACGAATGCCAAGGATTGGGAGTGGTTGGTGCGAGAGATACGCCGTATCGGCGCGGAGAATGCATGACCGCGAATACGCTCTTGTTTCGTCAGATACACCCTTCTTTCGTTCAGAACGGTCGCGTCACTTCTCAACCATTTCGTCCGACACCCAAAGACGAATCGTTGCTATCGGTTTATGATGGCGACTTGATTTCCCCAGAGAAATCGTGGTTTCATTTTACAACGAAACTCGCGCAACAGTCGGTAGGCACGATGGCCGTTTCGGTCGGAGAGTGCGCGGGTGAAAATCTTCCCTCACGACCTGACCCCAACGCATTTCCCGAACATGCTGTGATCGATTTTAGCGGGCTGTCGGATAAGGAGTGCCGCACGAAGAGTAAGAAACTCCAAGCCAACGCTTTGGAACGCGGCTGGTGCTATCTCACAGTCACCGGCTGAGACGCTTCGATGAGAATCCCCAACTTCAAAACTCGCCCGTCCGGCGAACAACTTGCCTACTTCGCCTGTTTCATGATGCGGCGGAACTCGGCTTCGTATTGGGTGGCGACGTTGCGGTTGCGGATGACCAGCAGGTTTTCGTCGTTGGTTTCGTTGGCGTTTTTGGAGAAGTTGAACGAGCCGGTGATGACCGTTTCGCCGTCGATGATGATGACTTTATGGTGCATGTTGTGCGGGTTGCCGTCGCGGCGGACATCGAGTTTCGCGGCCCGCAGTTTACCGATGGCGGAATACTGGCTCGAGGCTTGCGAGGTCTCGAAGACGCCAGCGACTTCGACGCCCGCATCGGCGGCGGCGAGCATTTCTTTCGCAATCGCATCGTCGGTGAAACTGAACGCGAGGAAGTGAATCGTGTGCCTCGCTTCGCCGAGTTCGACGATTACGCGGCGAGCGGGTCGGTCGTGCGTGGAGAACAAATTGAGTATCGTGGTGCCGTCGGCGAGTTCGATCTTCGGGTTCGGGATTTTCGCGTTCGGGTCGGGCAGGCCGCCGAATTTGTGTTGCTCGAACATCCAGCGAAACTTCGTCGAATAGTTATCGGCGAGGCGACGATCTTCGATGTACACCGCGTTGTTGTTGTTCTTTTTCGTGCAATTCTCGGTGAAGTTCATCGACCCCGTCCAGACGGCGCGACGGTCGAACACCATGAATTTATCGTGCATCAACGCGCCGGGGCGGCCATCGTCGACGACGGCCACACCCACGGCTTCGAGGGCACGCACGCCGGATGCGTGCAGGTAATCGGTCTCGGTCACGAGTCGTATTTTCACGTGCCGTTCGTTGGCTCGCACGAGGGCATCAGTGATTTCCTTCGAGTCGAGTTCAAACGCACAGACATCGAGCGTTTCGGTTGTGCGGTCGATGCGATCGACGATGGCGGCAAGAATTTCGTTCGGTTCGTTCGGCCCGCGATCCGGCGTCGTGAAGTAGACGCGAACCGAATCGCTGCGCGAGCCAGTCCCTGCCGTGAGGCCCGGAATATCGGTGAGGTCGTTGAGGTCCGAACGCAGCCGATCCCCGAATTGGCACGCCGACGCGGACAGCGCAACCGCGATCGCCAGCCATCGACTCAACCGACGCAATATCTCAGTCACCGCACACCTCCGCCAAGTTCGCGATGTGTGCAAGTACCCGAAGGTGCCACGCGAGGGAAGGGCAACGGTTTTACGCCAAGGTGGGCGCTTTCCACGTTCAGCGACGGCATCGAGTTTCTTGTGGGTTCCCCTTGCTTGCGTTGCGGTTGGTAGGGTTCCACTTCGACCGACATACGGTTATTTTGCAAGATTCACTTCAGTGCGAGACGGTAATCCAGTAACATTGCGAGCGAAGGAGAAACGTTTCGGCGATAGGCATGATTCTTGCCAATGCTTCCAGGTGCGAACGGGCGGCCCCGAATCAAGCGGTTTTCGCGCGATGGCGATGCTTCACACTCCATCCTGCTAGAACAACTTGCACTCTCTGCGAAGAAAGCAAGCACATGGCAATTGCCACGGAACTCACAACCGTTCGCCCGAAGCGAATGGCCGCGAAAAAGCCCCATCCGATGCAAGATACACTCTTCCAGCGCTACAAACCGCACCCCACGGCATGGGACGAGCTTTTCCAGCGCGATCAGACTCCGCACGACTGCGGTTGCGTCCTCGTCGAACGACTCGGGAACTTGCACGCGGCCGAGTTCGCGGCACGACGGGCGAGTGCGGACTTGGCGTTCATCAATCAGGGGATCACGTTCTCGGTGTATGCGGACACGCGCGGCACCGAGAAAATCTTCCCGTTCGATTTGATCCCACGCCCCGTACCCGTCGCCGAGTGGAACGTGCTGGAAGTCGGCCTCGTACAACGCATTCGCGCACTCAACATGTTCCTGGACGATGTGTATCACGACCAACGCATCTTGAAAGAGCAGGTCATTCCGGCGGATCTCGTCCTCGGCTCGAAGGGCTATCGCAAGGAGATGATCGGCTTCTCGCCGCCCGCGAAGCAGTACATTCACGTGTGCGGTAGCGACCTGATCCGCGACCCCAACGGGCAGTTTCTCGTTCTCGAAGACAATGGTCGTACGCCGTCGGGTGTGAGTTACGTTCTCGAAAACCGCGCGGTCATGAAGAAAGTCTTCCCGCAACTGTTCCAAGATTGCCGCGTGAGGCGCGTCGAAGACTACCCGCAACGGCTGCGTTCGGCGCTCGAATCGGTGGCACCGCACAACGCGAACGACCATCCGTGCGTCGTGGTACTCTCGCCGGGGCCGTACAACTCGGCGTACTTCGAGCACAGTTTCCTGGCGCGGCACATGGGCGTCGAACTCGTTCTCGGGCCGGATTTGTTCGTTCACGAAGACATCGTTTACCTCAAAACGACCCGCGGACCGCAGAAAGTCGATGTGATCTACCGTCGGCTCGACGATGACTTCCTCGACCCAGAAGTCTTCCGCGCCGACAGTATGCTCGGCGTGCCCGGTTTGTTCCGTGCCTACCGTGCGGGCAACGTCACGCTGGCGAACGCGGTCGGTACGGGTGTCGCCGACGACAAAGCGGTTTACCCGTACGTCGAAGCGATGATCCGCTTTTACCTGAGCGAAGAGCCGTTGTTGAAGAACGTGCCGACGTACATCTGCGCTCGCCCGGACGATTTGAAATACACGCTCGACCACCTCGGCGAACTCGTCGTGAAGGCGGTCAACGAATCGGGCGGGTACGGCATGTTAATGGGGCCGTACAGCACGATGGCCCAACGCGCCGAGTTTGCGTCGAAGCTGAAGGCCGACCCGCGAAACTACATCGCGCAACCGGTCGTGACGCTATCCACGTGCCCGACCTGGACCGAGGAAGGCATCGCGCCGCGGCACGTCGACTTGCGGCCGTACATCGTGAGCGGAACATCGACTTGGGTGATCCCGGGCGGACTGACGCGGACGGCACTGGTGAAAGGTTCGTTGGTAGTGAATTCGAGCCAAGGCGGCGGCAGCAAAGATACGTGGGTGATCGAATGATTTCTCGCGTGGCCGAACACTGCTATTGGTTGTCCCGCTATCTGGAGCGAGCCGAGAACACCGCGCGCATCCTCGAAGTGAATCAGACGCTGTTGCTCGATTTCCATCTGCCCGTCGAACAGCAATGGATGCCGCTGCTGATTATTAGCGGTATTCACGAATACAAAGGCGAGCCGACGGCGGAGACGATTCAAGAGTACATGACGTGGGACGTGGACAACCCGTTCAGCATCGCGTCGTCGCTGTCGTGGGCGCGCGAGAACGCGCGGATTATCCGCGAAGTGATCTCCGCCGAGATGTGGGAGCGGATGAACTTCTACCACTTGTGGCTGAAGCAACCGAGTACGCGCGAGTTGTTCGACCACCAGCGCGGCGAGTTCTACGCGCAGATCCGGCGAATCAATCAGTTGCTCCACGGCATCTGCGATGCGACAATGGCGCACGGCGAGGCGTGGGAATTTTTCCACCTCGGCACGCACCTCGAACGTGCCAGCCAGACGGCGCGCATCCTCGATGTTCGCTACCACATTCTGTTGCCGAAGATCGAAGACGTTGGCACGCCCGTGGATAATGCGCACTGGGTGGCGATCTTGATGAGTTGCTCCGGGTACGAGCCGTTCCACAAGCGACCGCGTGCGAATCAATCGGACCCCGCCGTCGCCGTTGCCGAGTTCCTGATCCTCGACGATTTGTTCCCGCGTTCGGTGCATCACTGCCTGACCGCGTGCGAACGATCGTTGGCGGCAATCTCCGAAACCGAAGTCGGCTCGGGTACGAATGAAGCCGACCGCAAGTTGGGCCAACTGCTGCGTTGGCTCGATGCCCGCGACATTGCCGACCTGATTCACGACGGCCTCCACGAATCGCTGACGCACGTCGTCGATGGAATCCACGACATCGGCAACGCGATTCATCAGACGTACTTCTCCGGTGAAGTCCGCCCCCCGACAAAAACGCAGAACCAAACGCAAACGCAACATCAATCGTAACCGCCCCCGCGAAGTCGCCTTTAGGTAGCATCGAACATGGGAATTCGCGTCGCTCTCCGTCACGTGACATCGTACACCTACGACCGACCCGTCACGCTGTCTCCGCACATCGTGCGGCTGCGCCCGGCCCCCCACACGCGCACGCCGATCCCCGCCTACTCGCTGACGATCGAGCCCGATTCGCACTACATGAATTGGCAGCAAGACCCGTACAGCAACCACCTCGCTCGCCTCGTTTTCCTGAAGCCGACGACGCAGTTCAAGGTCACGATCGACCTCGTTGCCGATCTCGTGCCGATCAACCCGTTCGACTTCTTCATCGAGAAGGACGCGGAGAACTTCCCGTTCGCGTACGAAGAATCGACCGCCCGCGATCTCACGCCGTATCTCGAAACGCTCCCCGCCGGGCCGCTGTTGCAGAAGCTGATCAAGGCCGCGCGACTGCCCGTAATGCAGACCAACGATTACATCGTGGCGCTCAACAATCTCGTTCACGACCGCGTCAGTTACGTCATCCGCATGGAACCCGGCGTGCAGGCTCCCGAGGAGACGCTCGAACTCGGGAAAGGCTCGTGCCGCGACTCCGCGTGGTTGCTCGTTCAGCTAGCGAGGCACATGGGCATCGCCGCCCGGTTCGCGTCGGGTTACCTCATTCAACTCGTCGAAGACGATAAGCCCGTCGTCGGCCCCGAAGGACCGACATCGGACTTCACGGACTTGCACGCCTGGGCGGAAATCTACCTGCCCGGCGCTGGCTGGATTGGCCTCGATGCCACGTCCGGTTTACTCACGGCTGAGGGGCACATTCCCCTGGCGTGTACCGCCGACCCGCAGACGGCCGCCCCGATTAGCGGTGGCTTCAGCTTCGTAAAAGATCCCAACAACCCCGACGATGAACTCGGGGAAGTGTTCGATTTCGAGATGTCGATCCGGCGCGTCGGCGAATCGCCGCGAGTGACGAAGCCATACACCGATACGCAGTGGGACGCGATCAACGCGCTCGGGCACCGCATCGATGCCGACCTGCGCGAGTGGGACGTGCGGTTGACGATGGGCGGCGAGCCGACGTTCGTGAGTGCGGAGAACCGCGATGCCGACGAGTGGAACATCGCCGCACCGGGGAAAGAGAAGCGCGAAAAGGCGAACGTGCTGCTGAAGCGGCTGAGCGATAGCTACGCGAATGGCGGCGGATTGTTGCACTTCGGGCAAGGCAAATGGTACCCCGGCGAACCGCTGCCGCGTTGGGCGTTCAGTTGCTATTGGCGTCGCGATGGCGTGCCGATGTGGAACGATCCCGCACTCGTCGCCGATGAATCGGTGAACTACGGCTACGGCCCCGACGAAGCCAAACGCTTCGTGACGGCTCTCGCGGAAACGCTGGCCGTCGACCCGACGTGCGCGATCCCGAGCTACGAAGATGCCTGGTATTACATGTGGAAAGAGCGTCGCCTGCCCGCGAACCTCGACCCGCTGAACAGCAAGCTCGAAGACAAAGAAGAACGCGCACTATTCGCGAAAATTTTCGAGCAAAAGCTCGGCACCGTCGTCGGCTACGTCCTGCCGATCCGCCGCGATTACGCCAACAGCACGCAGTGGGAAACGGGGCCGTGGTTTTTACGCAAAGAGCAACTCTACCTGATCCCCGGCGACTCGGCGATGGGCTTTCGCATCCCGCTCGATTCGCTGACGTGGGAAGACCCCGCACAGCGTCAATCGATCGAACCGCAAGATCCCTTCGCGCCGCGCGGCCCACTGCCCACGCAGATCGCAAACATGCGAAACACGCCAGTACCGCCACCCACGCGGAATGGCAAACACCCCCCCGTGGCCTTCGGTAGCGGAACGGGTTGGTATGCGAAAGCGGACGATAAACAGCCGCTCATCCGCACGGCATTCTGCGTCGAGCCGCGCGAGGGACGGCTGCACGTGTTCATGCCGCCGTCGCGCTTCGCCGAAGAGTATCTCGATTTACTCACCGCCGTCGAAGCGACGGCTGCGAAGTTAAAAATGCCCGTTCGCATTGAGGGTTACAAACCGCCGCACGATCATCGACTCAATCAGTTTTCGATGTCGCCCGACCCCGGCGTGCTCGAAGTGAATTTGCACCCCGCACACAGTTGGGACGAACTCGTACAGACCACCGAAACGCTGTACGAGCAGGCGAAACAGACGCACCTGAGCACGGAAAAGTTCATGCTCGACGGTCGCCATACGGGCACCGGTGGCGGTAATCACATCGTCATCGGCGGGCCGACACCGGCCGATAGTCCGCTGTTGCGCAAACCCGATGTGCTGAAAAGCCTCGTCACGTTCTGGAACAATCACCCGTCGCTTTCGTACTTGTTTAGCGGCATGTTCGTCGGCCCGACGAGCCAACATCCGCGAGTGGACGAAGCCCGACACGATGCACTTTACGAACTGGAAATCGCGTGTAGTCAGCTACCGCATAACGGGCAGACGCCACCCGCGTGGCTCGTCGATCGGCTGTTCCGGCACCTGCTCGTCGATTGCACGGGGAATACGCACCGTACCGAGTTTTGCATCGACAAACTCTTCTCGCCAGACACCGCCGAAGGTCGACGCGGATTGCTCGAACTGCGCTCGTTCGAGATGCCACCGCACGCACGAATGAGCCTCGTGCAGCAACTGTTTTTACGCTCGCTCGTGTCGTGGTTTTGGAAAAAGCCATACGCGCACAAGCTCGTCCGTTGGGGTACGCAACTGCACGACCGGTTCATGTTGCCTTACTTCGTCAATCAGGATTTCAACGACGCGCTCGATGAAATTCGCGATGCGGGCTATGCGTTCGACCCGTCGTGGTTCGCGGCGCAGCACGAGTTCCGCTTCCCACATCTCGGCGATGTTTCGCATCGCGGCGTTCACATCGAATTGCGACAAGCGATCGAACCGTGGCACGTGCTGGGCGAAGAAAGCGGCGGTGGCGGTGCCGTGCGCTACGTCGATTCCTCGTTGGAACGGATGCAGGTGAAAGTGCGTGGCCTCACCGATAGTCGGCACATTCTCACCTGCAACGGCAGGCGGATTCCGCTGCACCCGACCGGCACGCACGGTGAATTCGTCGCCGGCGTTCGCTATCGCGCGTGGCAGCCACCGGGCTGTTTGCACCCGAACATTCCCGTTCACTCGCCGCTCGTTTTCGATATCCTCGACCAGTGGAACGATCGCAGCGTCGGCGGTTGCACGTACCACGTATCGCACCCCGGCGGACGGGCACACGAGCGATTCCCAATTAACGGCCGCGAAGCCGAGGGGCGGCGACTGTCGCGCTTCTTCGGGTTCGGCCACACGCCGGGGCCGATCGCGATTCCGCCCGCCGAAGTGAACGCGGAGTTCCCGTACACACTCGACTTGCGACGTCCCAAACCGCCCGCCGCCCCTACCGGAACGCCCACGCTGACGAACCGCCTGATTTCGTCGCGAACGCCAATTGCCCCAACGGGACACGTTGCGAACGTGGCCGACTTGTCGAAAGCCAAAGCCCGTTAAAAACGTGCTCCACGTGATTAGGAGGTATCTTCCCTGACGACGAACCTCTTCCCGAGTCAGTCCCAGAGCCAATCGCAGTCGTCGGGTCGCGTAGTAGCCGATGCGAACCCGGCATCGCTTTCGTATGTGCCGTCGGCCGGCGCGATCGATGAAGCCGTCGATGCGTACGGTAAAATTCGACCGCATTGGGAAGCGTACTTTCGTGCGACCGAAGAACTCGGTTCGGAAGATCTGACGCGGCGTTGGCGCGACGCGCAGCACCTCATTCGCGAAAATGGCGTCACCTACAACGTCTACGGCGATCCGCATGGGATGACGCGCCCCTGGCAGCTCGACCCGATTCCGCTACTCATTTCGCAGCACGAATCGACTCTTCTCGAAGTCGGTTTGATTCAGCGCGCGAAGCTGCTCGAGACGATTTGCGCCGATCTTTACGGCGAACAAAAACTGATTCACTCGGGTATGATTCCCCCCGAACTGCTGTTCGCGAACCCCGGCTTCTTGCGGCCGTGCCAAGGCGTGCCGCTGCCGGCGAATCGCCACTTGCACCTCTATGCTGCGAACCTCGGCCGCGATGGCGATGGGAACTTCCGCGTGCTGAGCGACCGCACGCAAGCCCCATCGGGCGCGGGTTACACGCTCGAAAATCGCATCGTACTTTCGCGTGCCTTACCCGAAGCGTTCCGCGACTGTCGCGTACAACGCCTCGCCACCTTCTTCCGGTCGTTACGCGAAACGCTGAACTCGATCGCGCCGCGAAATAAGGACAACCCGCGCACGGTGCTGCTGACGCCGGGGCCGTACAACGAGACGTACTTTGAACATGCGTACCTCGCGCGCTACCTCGGTTACACGCTCGTCGAAGGCGGCGACCTGACCGTGCGCGATAACCGCGTGTTCCTGAAAGTGCTGGGTGGACTGCAACCGGTCGACGTCATTTTCCGCCGCCTCGACGACGACTTCTGCGACCCGCTCGAACTGCGTCCGGATTCGTTCCTCGGCGTCCCCGGTCTCGTGCAGGCCGTGCGTGCGGGTACCGTTGCCGTCGCCAATGCACTCGGCACCGGCGTGTTGGAAACGCCTGCGTTATTAGCGTTTTTGCCGCGATTGTGCCGCGAACTGTTAGGCGAAGATTTGCGAATACCATCGGTAATGACGTGGTGGTGCGGCGAGCCGAGTTCGCTGAGCCACGTGCTCGCGAATCTGGAAACGATGGCGATCAAGCCGGCGTTCCCCACGGCACGGATGGACCCGATCTTCTGCGAGGATCTGCCAGCCGAAGATCGCGCGAAGCTGATCGCGCGCATCCGGGCGAAGCCCCGCGACTACGTCGGCCTGGAGCGGGTAAACTTATCCACGACGCCGGTGCTGGTCGGCGAAAATCTCGTTCCGCGCAAGATGGTGATGCGCACGTATCTGGCCGCCGATGGCGACACTTTCAGCGTCATGCCTGGCGGGTTGACGCGAGTGAGTTCGAGCGCCGATACGCCGATCGTTTCGATGCAGCGCGGCGGCGGCAGCAAGGACACGTGGATCCTTTCGAGTGGCCCCGTCAGTAGTTTCAGCATGTTGCCGCAAGGCGCGATGCCGATCGAACTGACCCGCGCCGGCGGCGATCTGCCGAGCCGCGTGGCCGACAATCTCTTCTGGCTCGGGAGGTACGCCGAACGCGCGGAGGGAACGACGCGGTTACTGCGCGCCGTCGTTGCAAGGCTTGCGGACAAGTCCGGATTGGCCGACGTACCCGAACTCCCGGCGCTGCTTCGGGCACTGACATTCCAAACAGACACACTCCCCGGCTTCATCGGCGAAGGTGCTGCGGTGCGACTGACGGACCCCGACCCCGAGGTGCTATCGTTGGTGTTCGACCACACGAAAGCGGGCAGCTTAGCGAGTGTGCTCGAAGCATTCTTGCGCGTGGCTGGGATGGTACGCGATCGCATTTCGGTGGATATGTGGCGGATCGTCAACGGCCTAAACGAATACACGCGGCGGCCCGATACCGAAGAACTCACGCTCGGCGAAGTCCTCGAATTGTTGAACCGTTCGGTCATCACTCTCGCGGCATTTAGTGGTTTAGTGGTCGAAAGCATGACGCGCGGCGAAGGGTGGCGGTTCCTGAATATCGGCCGCAAACTCGAACGCGCTGTCAACGTGGTCAGCTTGCTGCGCGGCACGTTGTTGACTTCGACGCCGCAGGAAGGGCCTGTACTCGATGCCGTACTCGAAGTCGCTGACAGTGGCATGACATATCGCCGTCGCTACCTCGGCAGCTTACGAGTCGAAGGCGTTTTGGACTTGCTGGTGTGCGATGAAACGAACCCGCGTTCGCTGGCTACACAGCTTTCGGCGATCGTCGAGGACGTCGACCGCCTGCCGCGACCGACTCCGGTTGGCAGTCGCGACATCGACCAACGCCTCGCGCTCACGGCGTTCTCGGCGGTGCAACTCGCCGACGTCGGCAAGCTCGCAAAAGTGCATCAGCGGTCCCGACCGGCACTCGTCGCGCTACTCGAACAACTGAAAACCGACTTGCCGATCTTGTCCGACACGATCACGCTGAAGTACCTCAGCCACCTGCAAACGTCGCGACACCTCGCGGGTGATTTCTTGCAATTCAACACCGCACGCAAACCATGATGACGTACCGCATTCAGCACATCACGAAATACGAGTACGTCGAGGCGGTGTCGCTTTGCCAGAACATCGCGCACCTGACGCCGTGCGACGACGACCGGCAATCGTGCGAATCGTCGGAGATTCGCGTCGATCCGCAACCGGCCGTCACCGTGGATCGGCTCGATTATTTTGGCAACATTGCGACGTACTTCACGGTGCAAGAACCGCACCGCGAGTTGAAAGTGACGGCACACCACCTCGTCACGGTCGGCCCCGCACCGTACGGTTCGAATCAACCGACACCCGCATGGGAACAAGTCCGCGACCGGCTGAGTGGCGACCTTTCTCCCAACTGGTTGGGCGCGTATCAATTCGCGTTCGACTCGCGTGCGGCCTACCAGCGAAGCGAATTCGCCGACTACGCAGCCCGTTCGTTCACGCCGGGCCGCCCGATTCTGGAAGCCTCACTCGACCTGACGCGGCGCATCCACGGCGACTTCGTTTACGACCCGCGTGCCACGACAGTCGCCACGCCCGTATGGGAAGTGTTCGAGAACCGGCGCGGCGTCTGCCAGGATTTCGCCCACTTTCAAATCTCCTGTTTGCGTTCGCTCGGTTTGCCCGCGAAGTACGTCAGTGGCTACCTGTCCACGGTGCCGCCACCGGGTCGCGCACGGCTCATCGGTGCCGATGCGACCCATGCGTGGGTGTCGGTATTTTGCGGAGAAATCGGCTGGATCGACTTCGACCCCACCAACGACCAAATCCCCAACGACCGGCACATCCTCGTCGCCCGCGGCCGCGACTACGACGATGTCAGCCCCGTAAAAGGCGTCATCCTCGGCGGCGGTGCCCACACGATCACCGTCTCCGTCGATGTCCGGCCGGTCGCGCCAGGCGAAGTTTCGCTGACAGCCGAAGCGTAAATCCCGTTCCGGCTTCTTTCCGGTTCCATTTTAGAAGACGGTCGCCGCGTGCAGATTTGTCCCATAGTAGGTGAATGACTTGCACCAACCCGCAATGCAGATTTTCCACATCTTTCGCACCCGCATCATTCCTGCTTCCATTCGATCAATCCAGAATCCCGATGCCGAAGTCGGAGGTGTCGTCGGCGTTCGTGACCGGTTCGAGTTCGTTGACGGTGGCGGCCTTGGCGTTCTCTTCACCTGCGACTACGTCGGCGACGGCGTGGGCTTTCTTGATGGTTTCTTCGGTGCTCGTGGGATCGACGGTTCGGCAGGTTTCCGTCAGGATTTCTGCGATTGTTTTCAGTTCGGTTTGCCATGCGATCGGATCGACGCCGGCGGGTGTCAGTTGCTGGAATTCTTCTAGCAACAAGATGAGCCGAAGCAGGTGGCGGAAGATGATGCCTTCCTGTTTCGTTAGGTCTTTCGAGGTGATGTACGTGTTGAAATTCCCGTTGAATTCGAGCACCTCGGCGGCAGCCCAGACGGGTTGCGTAATCACGTCGGTAATGTCCGGGTGCGTCGCATCGAACAACAACCGCAGCTTCTCGGCGAACACGGGCGGGCGTTCGTCCCACGGCACATAATCGTCGTCGGTGTTCTCCTCACCCTCGGCGGGCGGCACTTTCGCGATCATTAATCCGCGTGCGATCAGTTCGGGGTCGAGCGTCTCGGTGGCGTGTGGGCCGGGCGTCAGATGGTGCGGCACGCGGGCAAATTTTAATAGTGGCCGCGGCAGTTCGAGTACCGACTCGAATGCCTGAATCCGCTCCTCGCGGCTCGCGTTCCCGAGGTGGTCGATGAGGTACGCGCCGTACAGCGGATGGCACGCACGGAAGACGAGCAATTTGTCCATCGACTCGGTCGGCACCGCCAGCTGTGGCTCGTACGGTTCGGCGGCTATCGGCGCAACTGACGGTGGGCTGTCCGCCTTCACTTCGGGTTCGGGGGGCGTCGGTTCGAGCTTCACATAGCCCTTGTGGTGTAGGGCTAACAGCATCCGGTTCAACTGCTTCATCCCCGCTTCGATCCGCGGCTGATCGAGCAATCGCTTGCGGATGACGGTGCGAATCTTGTCGACGTCCGGCGAGATTTTCAGGAGGTACGCCAGCAGTCGCCACGGCAGTGGCCCCTTGCTGTAGAGGCGTGCGGGCGGCGACGATTTCAGCTTCTCGAAGTCGGCTTCGTTCCAGTATCGCTTGTTGTTGTTTCGCGTCGGCTTCTTGCGAAGCATCTCTTTCCGCTTCTTCATCATCGCCGGATCTTTGGTCGTCTCGGGGATCATGTCGAACTGTTTCTTCCACTTCAAAATCCGCACATCGTCTTCGTGCGGGGCGACGTAGACGTGCCCTTCGGTGTCGAATTGCGGCCGCCCGGCCCGGCCGAAAATCTGGTGCGCGCTACTCGGGTCGATGATTTTCTCTTTGCCGAACGGCCCTTTCACCAACGAGTTCAACACCACGGAACGCGCCGGCAAGTTGATCCCTGCGGCGAGCGTTTCGGTACAGAGTGCGACGCTGAGCAGCTTCTTTTCGAAGAGACTTTCGACGACGCGGCGATACTTCGGCAACAGCCCCGCGTGGTGAACGCCGACGCCGCGCCGCAACATTTGTTTCAGCTTCGGCCCGACGCCCTGATGCCATTCGAGCAGGTCGACTTCCTTGTTGAGTGCGGTTTTCTGCATCGATGTGAGCAAATCGAGGCCCTTGAGTTGCTCGGCAATCGACCAGCATTCATCGCGGTTGAACGCGAACACCAGCGCGGGCGTCTTCCGGGTCGCCTCATCGCCTTTCGCCATATCGACGAGCATGTCGTTCAAATACTGATCGCCCACCCAGTGATAGGTGAGTGGGATTTTCCGCTCGCGGCCCTCGGCGAGTTCGAGCTTGCGACCGTGACAGCGATCCAGCCAGTTAAGGAATTCGACCGCGTTGCCGACGGTGGCCGACAGTAGCAACAACCGCACGTGTTTCGGCAACAGCGATAGCGACAGTTCCCAGACGATACCGCGTTCGGGGTCGGCGAAACTGTGGAATTCATCCATGACGACGGCGGAGACGTTCTCGAACGCGAAGCCTTCGGGGTGCAATAACCGGTTGAGCAAAATCTCCGCAACGACGACGAGAATGCGTGCGCCAGGGTTGACCTTGCGGTTACCCGTAACGAGGCCGATCTCGTCTTTGTCGAAGCCCCAATGCTGTGCGGCGGCCTGCATTTCCTGGAACTTCTGTTCGCAAAGTGCAATCAGCGGCGTCGTGTAATAGGCGACGGACTTCGTGTGAAGTGCCTCGAACAGCGCCGCCATCGCGATCAGCGTCTTGCCCGTTCCGGTGGGGGCACAGACGAGCACGCCTTGATCGGTGGTGAACCACGCGAGCAGCGCTTCTTCCTGCACCGGGTACGGCGGGTACGGCAACTGGTCCAGATATTGCGTGGCCAGGTCTTCGCGGGTCGGTGTGCTCATGTCGGAATCTTATCGAGAGGCGCATCGAATCGCGGACTTTCCGGGTCGTCGGGGTCGAGCGAGACACTCGAAACCGAACTGCGGCCCATGACGAGCGCGAAAACGGACGGGACGACGAACAGCGTGGCGAAGGTCGACGCGATCAGCCCGCCAACGACGGCGCGCCCGAGTGGGGCCGCCTGCCCGCCGTTCTCGCTGAGGCCGAGCGCCATCGGAATCATCCCGGCAATCATCGCGCAACTCGTCATCGCAATCGGCCGTAACCGCGACGCGGCCCCTTCGACGGCGGCGGCCTTTCCGTCCTTCAAACTGAGGCGAAGTCGTTCGGCGAACGTCACGAGCAAGATTGCATTCGCGACCGACACGCCGAGTGCCATGATCGCCCCCATGAACGATTGCAGGTTGAGCGTCGTGTTCGTGAGTACCAGAATCGCAATCGAACCGAGTAGCGTGGCCGGGAGTGCGGAGAGCGTAATCAGCGTGAGGCGGATCGACTGATAGTAGGCTGTCAGTAGTAGCAGAATCGCGAGTACGGCCGCACCGAGGCCCTTGAGTAAATTTGTCTGAATCTGTTCGAGTGCGATCAGTTGCCCGCGCAAATCGACGTGGACGCCGGTCGGTGGATCGCCGACCGATGCGAGGGCTTCCTTGACGGCCCGCGAGACTTTACCGATGTCGTGCGTGCCGACGTTCGCGGTGATGCCGATGAGCCGCCGCATGTTGTAGCGGTCGATGCGGCCGGGCGTTGTCGTCTCGCGAATCTCGCGCACCACATCGCGCAACAACACCGAACCCGCCACCGCGCCGCCGTTCATCGCGACGCCTTGCGAGTAGCCGTTGCCACCCGATTCGGGATGCCACGAACTTCGCACGGGGACGTTGCCGAGTTCGGCAATCGAGTTCATCTGCGGTGGCGGAATCTGCACCTGCACGATGTACGCCTGCCCGTTCGCCGGGTCGCGCCAATAGATCGGCGACATATACCGGCTCGACGCGGTCGCCGGTATCAGCGCGCCGCCGATTGCCTTCGCGGTGATGCCCATCGTCGCCGCTTTCTCGCGGTCGATCTGAATGTCGATCGTCGGGTAATCTTGCGTCTGGTTGTACTGCAAGTCGCGCAGTTCCGGAATCGATTTGAGCTTGTCGTAAACGAGTTTCGCGTGTGCCAACGTATCGACCATTTTGTTCCCGCTAATCTGCACTTCGACGATGGTGGGCGAACCGAAACTCATCACCTCGCTGATGAGGTCGCCCGGCTCGAACGACAATCGTAGCGTGCTCGCTCGCTTCGCGATTTGTTCGGAGGGCACGCCTTCGTCTTGCCAAGTTTTCGTCAGCCACGTCTTCAACCGCACGGGTAATCGTTCGCGGAGCTTCGTTTGAAATTCCTCGACGCGAATGCCCGAACCCTCGCGTAGCGACACCTTCAGGAGCATTTCCTCCGGCCCGCTCGTCCACTGGTGGACGCCTTGAATCGGGTAGTTCGTGGGGAACAAGCCGACGTAGCCGACGGTCATTTTGACGTTGCCCGCACCGGCTTCGTCTTCGATGGCGGCGATCGCTTCCCGTGCGAGTTCTTCGGTCCGTTCGATCCGCGTGCCGGTCGGGGCCATCATCCGCAACTGGAATTGCCCCGCATCCGACGGTGGGAAAATCGCAGTGCCGAGTTGCGTGTATAGCAGCGTCGCCGCAAACGACACGCCGACGAGGTAAGCGAGCACGAGCGGCCAGCGCAGAGCGACCAGGCGCGACAATGTTCTCGCGTACATTCGAGCGAATAAAGTCGGCGCGTGTGCGACTTCGTGATGTTCGCCTTTCAGCAACCAGACGCTGAGTACGGGAACGAATGTGCTGGAAAGAAAGTACGATGCGACCATCGCGAGGCCGACGGACATCGACAGTGGCACGAACAGTTCGCGTGCCGCGCCTTCCATGAAGAACGACGGTACGAACACCGCGAGGATGCACAACATCGCCAGCAATCTTGGCACTGCCGTCTCTTGATTCCCGCGCCGCACTGCACGGGCAATGCTCGGCGTGTGCAACATCTGCGAATGGATATTTTCGACTTCCACGGTGGCTTCATCGACGAGAATTCCGACGGCGAGTGCCAGCCCGCCGAGCGTCATCAGGTTGATCGTCTGCCCGCCGAGCCAGAGGCCGAATACGGCAGCGAGTAACGCGAACGGGATGTTCAGTACGACGACGATGACCGAACGCCAGTCGCGCAAAAAGATCAATACCATCAGCCCGGTAAGTGCCGCACCGATCAGCCCCTCGATGCCGACGCCACGCATGGCATCGACGACGATCGGCGATTGATCGAACGCGAAGTCGATGTCGATACCCGGTGCGTTCTTGCGCATGTTGGGTAGCGCCGCCTTCAGCAAATTGACGACGTCAATCGTCGAGGCATTGGATCGCTTCGTGACGAGCATGTACACGGATCGCCGCCCGTTGACGAGCACGTACCCGGCGGTGATGTCGGAGCCATCGGTGATGTCGGCGACGTCCTTGAGGAACACCGGATTCGGGCCGAGCTTCACCGGGATTTTGCCGAGTTCGACCTGCGGATTCGCCCCGACCATGACGTTCGAGTTGACGAGAAAATTGCGGTCGTCGATGCGGATGTTTCCCGTCGGCGACACGGCATTCCCCGCCCCGACGGCCTCGGTAATCTGTTCGAGCGTGACGCCTTGTTTCAGTACCTCTTCCGCCCGCACGCTGACGACGACCGCGCGTTGATTGCCACCGAACGCGGGCGGCGTCGAGATGCCGTCGATGTTCGCGAACATCGGCCGCACTTTTAGCGTTGCGATATCCTGGATGTCTTTGATCGCGAGTTTATCGCTCGACAGCACGAGGTAGCCGATCGAGGCGCTGCCGACATCGTGCCGGGTAACGAACGGCGGAACCGTACCCGGCGGCATCATGAACCGCGAGCGATTGACCGCGGCAACGACCTCGGCGAGCGCCTGCGCCATGTCGGTGCCGGGGTGGAACACGACTTTGATCAGCGTCATGCTCTGGATGTTTTTCGATTCGACGTGCTCGATACCCGACACGTAAAGCAGGTGAAATTCGTAATAATTCGTGAGCAGTCCTTCCATCTGTTGCGGACTCATCCCGCCGTATGGCTGACAGATGTAGATCACCGGTTGGTTCAAGTTCGGAAAAATGTCGACCTTCGCGCGCGACATCGCGAGGAAGCTACCGACGACAACAGCCAGGACGCCCACCATGACGGTGTAAGGATGGCGCAACGCAAAGAGGATGGGGTTCATACCAACACTGTAAGCAATGCCCCCGGCGAAGGAACCCGAATCGCCCGATTTTGGCCAACGGGAATCAATACCATAGCTCGGGGAGAGACGTTTTCGTCGTACGAGATTCAATGACTCCTGAGAGGTATCGATGGCACAGCGACCGAAATTTGTGGCGGGCAACTGGAAGATGTACACGACGCTCGGCGGGGCGAAGGAGTTGGCGTCGGCGATTGCCAACGGCCTCGGCGACAGTCGCACGATGGTGGCCGTCTGCCCGCCGACACTTTGGCTATCTGCCGTCGCGGATGTTCTCAAGGGCACGAGTGTTTTGCTCGGCGCGCAGAATTGCCACTTCGAAAAAGAAGGCGCGTACACCGGCGAATCGTCGCCGCAGATGCTCCTCGAAGTCGGTTGCCAATACACGATCGTCGGCCACAGCGAGCGACGCCACGGCTTCGGCGAAACCGATGCGTTCCTCAACAAGAAGGCCCACGCGGCACTCGCGGCGGGGCTGAAAGTCATCTTCTGTATCGGCGAGTTGCTCTCCGAACGCGAGACGGCACAGACCGAAAGTGTGCTGAATACGCAACTCGTCGGCGGCCTTGCGGGCATCACCGCCGAGCAGATGAAGCACGTCGTGATCGCGTACGAACCCGTCTGGGCCATCGGCACGGGGAAAGTGGCGACCCCGCAACAGGCGCAAGATGCCCATGCCTACGTTCGCCGCACAATTGCGGGAATGTACGGCGAGAATGTCGCGGCGGCGCTCCTTATCCAATACGGAGGCTCGGTGAAGCCCGACAACGCCGCCACGCTGTTGCATCAACCCGACGTCGACGGCGCGCTCGTCGGCGGCGCGAGCCTGAAGGCGGATAGTTTCTTGGCCATCGTGCGGGCGGCGGGGTGAACGGATGAGTCCCAGGGGCGCGAAGTTCACCCAGGGGCGCGGACGCGACCCTGGGCTATAGGATTTAACCCCGTTGGGGTAAAGAGTGTCAACGTTTTTACCCCAACGGGGTTCCATCTCTTAGCCCAGGGTTAGACGTCTTCGTCGTACCCCTGGGTTTGATGGCGTACCCCTGGGCGCGATGGCCTACCCAACCTGCGGTTGGCGCATACACTAATTATTTACTGGACTTCCAAGGGGGTTTGCCGTGCCATTATTTGCGAGTGCTTCGACGTTTTCGGTGATCCTGAACGTGATCATCATTCTCGTCAGCGTGTTGCTGATGCTGATCGTGCTCATTCAACGGGGCAAGGGTGGCGGCTTGGCGGGTGCGTTCGGCGGGGCGGGTGGCTCCAGCGCATTCGGTTCGCGGGCCGGTGATGCCTTCACGAAAGTCACACTGTGGATGGCCGCATTCTGGGTGTTGTTGATTATGGTTCACGTGAAAGTCGCGACATCCGACGCCAACAATTACACGAATAATCCGATCTCCGCAAAGAACTGATTTCCGCGAACTGACCCGAGAAGCTCCTTGTTACTCAGCATGACCGGTTACGGCGAAGCCCGAGCGAATGGCTCGGGTTTGTCCGTTAATATCGAAGTTCGCACGGTCAACAACCGGCATCTGAAGCTCGTCGTACGCGGCTCGGACCCATACCCGATGCTCGAAGCCGACATCGAAAAAGTCGTGCGGCGAACGGTCAAGCGCGGCACGGTGATGCTTTCGATCCGCGTCGATCGCCCGCATCAGTTGGCCGATTACCAGATCAACACCAGCGCCCTCATGGCGTATATTCAGCAAGTGCGTTCCGTCGCGCCGGGTGCCTCGGTCGACGGGATGCTGCCGGGGTTGCTGACCCTGCCCGGCGTGGCCCCCGAAGCCGCCAGCCGGTTGAAGCCATCCGAACAAGAATGGCCGTTGGTCGAAGAATGCCTGATGGCGTCGTTCGCGAAATTGCAGGATGTGCGACAGCAAGAAGGCCAGGCGATGGCCGACGAATTACTGGCACTACAACGGTATATTCGCGAACAACTCGACCGGATTCTCGTCCATCTGCCCAAGGTAATGGACGATTACCGCACGCGGTTACTCGAGCGGATTCGCACCGCGATTGCATCGGCGGGCGTGACACTGGAACCCGAGCATCTCGTTCGCGAACTGGCACTGTTCGCGGATCGCACCGATGTCTCCGAGGAAGTCACGCGGCTCGATGCGCACCTCGTGCAGTTCGAGGATGTCATACGCAAAGAACGAGACGGACCCGGACGTCGGCTCGAATTCGTCGTGCAGGAAATGGGCCGCGAAACGAACACGCTCGGCTCGAAGGCTGGCGATGTGAACATCTCGCGGCACGTGGTCGAGATCAAGGCGACACTCGAAAAGATTCGCGAACTGGTGCAGAACATCGAATGAGTGTTTCCGTCCAATCTCAAGCGCCGCTGATCGTTATTTCTGGCCCCAGTGGGGTCGGGAAAACGGCGGTCGTCGAGCAGGTGTTGCGGTCGACGAAACTCCCGGTGAAACGGGCGATTACCGCCACGACGCGACTGCCGCGTGTGGGCGAAACCGATGGCGTCGACTATTACTTCTGGAAGCGCGAACGATTCCTGATGGAAGAAGCATCGGGACGGATGCTCGAGGCGGCGGAGTACAATGGTAACCGCTACGGCACGCCGAAGGCCGAAGTCGATGGCGACCGGATCGTGCTGCTCGTGATTGAAGTGCAAGGCGCGGCGATGGTTCGGACCAAGTATGCGGGCGAGCATCTATCGGTGTTTTTGCTGCCGCCGAGTTGGGAGATTCTGGAAGCGCGGTTGCGGAATCGCGGCACGGAAGATGATGCGAAAGTGAACGGCCGGCTGCAAACGGCCCGCATCGAGTGGGAACGACGGAACGAATTCGACGTTCGGTTGACGAACGATCGGTTGGGCGACACTGTGCGGGCGCTCGAGGCCCTGATTCGCGAACAATTTACCGCAAGGGGATTATCGTGCACGACGACCTGAAAGAAGAGTTCATCGTCAACAAGGTGGGCGGACGCTTCAAGCTGTCTACGCTCATTCAGAAGCGAATGGTCGCGCTGAACACCGGTGCGAAGCCGTTGGTGAACAACCACACCAAAGACAAGCTCGCCATCGTCATTCAGGAAATCCTCGAAGACAAAATCTACCTCGATGTGACCGGCGAAGCGCTGACCCGCAACACGACGGCCACCGCCAACATCACCGGCAACGTCTTCGGCGGCAACAAGCCCGCACCGATCCCGACCGTACAAGCGACCGACGCCGAGTAAGCCGCTTCGACAAATCTCCATTGCAAACCGCACACGCGAAAATCCCATTCGCGCGTGCGGAGGTCCGACGGTTTAGAGATACCGCTTCGCGGCATCGAGCAGTTCCCCGCACGCACCTTGCAAGTCGCGATTTCCGCTGGCTTTGGCTTTCGCCATTCCCCGTTCTGCGAAGCGACTCGCAAGCGTTCCGTTCTTTACACCCAACATCGCCTCGGCGGCCTTTACGAAGAGGTTGCCATCGTCTGGGTTGCGCTCGATGGCGGCATCGAACTCTTTCGCGGCCGCGTCGGGTTGCTGCGTTTTCAAGTACAACGTGGCCCGTCGCATCCCGAATTCGTTGGCGCGTTTGCCTTCGTTATGTGCCGCATCGTACGTCGTTCCCGCATCGGCAATGCGGATCGCCTCGGCGGAGTTTCCTTCGGCGAGTGCCCCCGTCATCAGGCAGGCGAAGAACGGGTAACGGTCGGGCTTAGCCGTGTCGGCGGGTCGTTCGGAGCCGGCTTTGGCAAATGCGACAGCGAGTTCGTGCGAGCCGAGTTTGATCGCGGTTCGCATCGCCTCTTCGAGTTCGCCGACAGTGATCGTCGCGATCGGCAACGCGGCGAGGTCGGCTGCGTTCATTGCCGACACTTCGCGTTTTGCGGGCGCGGCAGGCGTCGGCGGAGCGATCAGTTTCGCTGCCACGGGTGCGGCCATCGCGGGTGCCGCAACCGCCTCGGGAAGCACTTCGACGACGGGTGGAAGCGCGGCCTTCATCTCGATACCGAGCTTGCTGCGAATCCGGCTGAAGTCGTAAATATGCATCGGAACAGTTTGCTCGCCGACTTGCGTGCGAGGCGACGATCCGAGCATGCAATCTTCGAGGAACTTGAGTTGCCCGATGATCCGCTTGCGAAGCACTGGGCTGCCGCCCATTGCGTTGAGCGGGGTGATTCCGCCGAGCGAACGTGCCGAGCGGTTCGCCCAGATGTTCTCGAAAAAGTTGGCGGCATAATCGCGCATCTTGCCTTCGGCGGCCTCGAACTGCGAATTCCGCAACGGATACGCAACCGCTTCGAGGCCGATCTCGCTGAACTGCACGGTGCCGACACTTGGGATTGGCTCGCCGACGCCGAGTTGAACGAGATCGCGAATTTCGGTGGCGACCTTCTGCACCGTCTCTTTTTGCACGTGCCAGAGGCGGATCGCACCTCCGGAAACGAACATATTGCAGAGAATCTTCGCGAGTCGCGTGCCCGTGTCGAGCAGCATCGGCAACTCTTCGACGACCATCGCGCTGAACGACGCGCCATCTTCGCTCATCTGTGCGCCGAGTAGCCGACCCGTTTGCGACCAGTTTGTGAGGAGCCCGCTCAGTAGTTGCGGATCGCGGATCTCCATGCCGATGCGGTGTTCGATGTAGTCGGCTTCGGCTTCCATCCCTTGGCCGCACTTCAACACTTCGATCAGCGCGGCGGTTTCCTCGGAGCGGAAGTCGTCGGTTTCGAGTTCGAGCGACTTGTTCAATGCCTCGATGGCGCTCGATTGCTCGCCGAGCCAGGCGCGAACGACGCCGAGGTTGAACCACGTTGCCGGGTCGCCAGCGACTCGCAATGAGAGGGCTTCAAATGCCCGCTTAGCGTCGGACAGGCGGCCCGTATCAGCACCGGCAGGAATCGGGGCGGCGGAGGGACGGAAGAGATATTTTTTACGCGCGACTTCGGGCATCCGCGATTCGGGGCCGAACAAGCCATCGAACTGCTTCCGCGCTTCGCCGTCTTGCGGTAGGAATTTGATGACGCGCTCGAGCGCGGCCCGCGAGGCGACCGGACGGTTCAGAAGCAGTTCGAGGCGGGCAATCAGTTCGTGAACTTGTGCGAGTTGGTCGGTGGCTTCCGGCGAGTAGGCATCGGCGGCTTTGCGGAACAGCAACAGCGCGCCGATGATTTCGCCTTCGGATTGCCGGAAGAATCCGCGTAACAGGTGCCCCATCGCAAAGTCGGGTTGAATCGAATACGCCTTGCGTATCGCTTCTTCGGCCTGCTCGGTTTTCCCTTCGGCGAACAAAATGTGCGCGTAATAACCCCAGATCTGGGGTACGTCGGCGTGCGATTTCGTCAGATCCTCCATCGTACGCAGGGCGGCATCGTGTTGCTCTTGTTGCTGTTGTTCGAGGGCCAACTCGATCTTGTCGAAGAACGGGGTGCAGCACCATTTGAACTTTTTCCCGCTTCCACACGGGCAGGAATCGTACGGTGTCGGTGGCATGAGACTCTCGTGAGGCGTGGCAGGCTGACAGGTTATCAGAACAGGATACGGGTTTCTTGTCGCGCCGAAAACATCCGTTCTGGGTTTGACAGGTGGAAATGCTGACCTAATGTTGGGTGGGCCTCAATCCGACGCAACGAGTAAATGGCTACTAACCCGCGACCGCCACTCGCGCATCCACGCGGGCCGACCCCGAAGGGCATTGACGCATCATGGTTACTAACGATCTGGGCGCATGCGAATGGTTCGTTTGGGATCTGCGACGGAGCGGCTTGATCGACCGCGGTCAACTCGATCAAATCGTCAGCGAATTCCTCAAACGGAACCCGCGTGCCGAAGCGCCGGCACTCGCGGAGTACCTCGTTAATCAAGGGACGCTCACGGGGTTCCAGGCCGAACGCATTCTCAACGGCAAGACCCAGGGCCTCGTACTCGGGCCGTACGTTCTCCTCGACGCCATCGGCCAGGGGAGCATGGGCCAAGTGTATAAGGCCAACTCCAAGAACGATCAGAACTTCTACGCCGTCAAGGTGCTTCCCCGTCGGAGCATGTGGAACGTGCGTCTGGCCCGTCGCCAAGTGCGTTCGTTCGGCCAATTCAGCCACCCGGCGATCGTCCCGTTCGTGGATGTCGGCACGGCAGGCGGGTTGCACTATCTCGTGTGGCCACTCGTCGAAGGGCAAAGCCTCGAAACGGTGATCCAACAGCACGGCAAATTGTCGGTCTCGCAATCGGCGATGATCGGCGTGCAAGTCGCCCAAGGATTGGCCGTCGCACACCAGAACAATCTGTTTCACGGCCTCATCAAGCCGTCGAACTTGCTGCTCGGTTCGGACAACCAAGTTCGCATCCTCGATTCGGGTATCGGCTCGCTGTTGGTGGAAAACGAAGGCGAATCGCTCGTCGATACGATGTCCACCGCGAACACGCTGACCAGCGGCCTCGATTGTGCCAGCCCAGAAAGTATTCTCGAACCGACGAATCGCACCCCGGCGGGCGACCAGTACAGCCTCGGTTGCGTGCTTTATAACTGCCTAACGGGTCAAATGCCGTTCCCCGAAGGCAGTGCAGTCGAGAAGATGATGGCTCACCAGAACAAAGAGCCAATGCCGATCAAGGACTACGCACCCGAAGTTCCCGATGTCGTGGTAGAAGTCGTCCATCGGCTCATGGCAAAGAAACCCGAAGATCGCTACAGTGGGCTGGATGAAGTCGTCGAAGCCCTCGAGCCCTACCTCGGCGATCTGATACAAGGACAACAAGCCGTCGAGCAACAATCGCGATCGCAGAGTACGGCACGCTATTCTTCGACGGCAGGCAGTCGATCCGGCGTTCGTGCGTCGTCGCAACTGTCGGGTTCATCGGGTCGGATGATCGGCTTACCGGAAGCGCCCGCAGCCGCTTCGCCTTCCCGCATGGCGAGTATGGCACCACCCGCGACGCGGGGCCGTGCGATGCCTTCGGGGCCACAAACACCGCCACCCGCACCGGGCGGTATGCCGAACTTTCCTAGCCGAAGTAGTTTCCCGCAAAAGTCGAACTCGAACCCCGGCACGAAGAGTTCGCAAATGGGTGGCATGTCGCCGCCAGTCGGTACGCCCGTGCCGGTTCGGACTTCCGGTCCGATGTTCCCGAGTCGTGCCGCCGTGCAACAGGCGTACGACCCGAACGACGTCCCACTGACACCCGTTGCTCCGGACTCGCCCCCGTACGCCGATGCCGGACGTCAAAGCATTCCGGGCGGTTGGATGCCGCAAGATGACGACTCGCGTAAACCCGCCTTCGGGACGCTCGGCATCGTCGCTGCAACGATCATCCTGATGGTGCTCGTGTTCCTCGGGGCGACGTTGCTTTTGAACCGCCAATAATCCCGCAAGGGACTCCATACAGTCAGCTGCGGCAGGCACACGGGTGACATATCACTCGGTACCCGCCGCAGTTTGCTTTTGTTATCCCTATAATGCCGGTGCAACGTGTCTCTACGGCACGTTGGTGATTTCCGATCCGATGGTGCCCCGCGTGACGGATTCCGTTTCAGAATCGAAGCGCCACCCCGCCCGCCGACGGGTGGCCGTGCTCGGTTGTACGGGGTCGGTCGGCACGAATACCCTCGATGTCGTTCGCCATTTCCCGGATCGCTTTGAAATCGTCGCCCTTTGTGCGCACTCCCGTTGGCAGTTACTCGCCGAGCAATGCCGCGAGTTTCGGCCCCAATATGCGATCCTCACCGATCCCGATGGTTTCGCGAAGGCCGACCGCAGCCAGTTTCCGCCCGGCACCGAGTGTTTGAGCGGGCCGGAAGCCGCGATTCGCGTGGCGGCCGATGATGCGGTCGATGTCGTCGTTGCGGCCGTCGTAGGCGCGGCAGGGCTTTGTGCCACGTGGGCGGCGCTCGAATGCGGCAAAACCGTGGCTTTGGCCAACAAAGAAACGCTGGTTGTCGGCGGTTCGCTCATCACCGAACTTGCGGCGCGGCGTGGGGCGAAACTGTTGCCCGTCGACAGCGAACATTCGGCCATTTTCCAGGCGATGGCGGGATATGGCCCCGACGATGTCGAACGAATTGTACTGACGGCCAGCGGCGGTCCGTTTCGCGGGCGAAATGCGGCAGACCTCGAAACCGTCACGCCTGCCGAAGCATTGCACCATCCGACGTGGCAAATGGGGCCGAAGATCACCATCGATTCGGCCACGCTCATGAACAAGGCACTCGAAGTCATCGAAGCGCGTTGGCTGTTCGGGTTAACGCCCGACAAAATTGACGTGATCGTTCACCCCGAATCGATCGTTCATTCATTCGTCGAATTCGTCGATGGTTCGGTTCTCGCGCAACTCTCGCCACCCGATATGCGGCTACCGATCCAGTTTGCGCTCGCGTACCCGGAACGGATTTCCGGGCCGGCGAAGCGTCTCGATTGGAAAGCCCTCACTGCACTGCGGTTCGAGCAACCCGACCGCGAGACGTTCCGTTCGCTCGATCTCGGTTTTGAAGTCGCCGAGCGTGGCGGCACGTGCGGAGCGGTGCTGAATGCCGCGAACGAAGCCGCCGTGGCACGATTTCTCGCAGGCGATCTCGGATTTCTCAACATCGCCCGGTGCTGCCGGGCGGTACTCGATTCCCACAATTTCGATCCGCACCCGACGCTCGATGGCCTGTGGGCCGCCGACCGTTGGGCGCGGCAGGAGGTAGCGCGTTGGACCCGACCATGACACCCACACCACCCGATATCGATACCTCACTCCGGGAAACACCGGCATCCTGGTTCAAGCAGAACGCCGTCAACGTCATCATCGGGGTGGCGCTGCTCGTCGTGGTGTTGCGCTACCTGCACCCGATCGATTGCCTGATGGCCGCCGCAGGTTTGACGCTGATTATCTTCCTGCACGAACTCGGCCACTTCGCCGCGGCGAAGTTCTGCAACGTCCGCGTCGAAACCTTCAGCATCGGGTTCGGACCGGCATTGCCGTTTTGCTCGTATAAGCTCGGTGAAACGACGTACAAACTCGCCGTGGTGCCACTCGGTGGCTACGTCAAAATGCTCGGGCAGGAAGACGGCGTCATCGATGGCGAAGGCGACGACGACCCACGCTCGTTCAAAAATCAATCGGTCGGCGAGCGGATGTTCATCATCTCCGCCGGCGTCATCATGAACCTCATCCTCGGCAGCGTTCTGTTCGTTATCGTGTACATGCACGGCCTCGAAGAGAAACCCGCTGTCATCGCCTACAGCGAACCCGGTGGCACCGCATGGCGGCACGGCATCCCGTCCGGCACGGAAATTAAGAAGATCGGGAATCAGGTCAACCCGTGGTTCGACGACATTCGCCCCGAAGTGTGGGGAACGAACAAGGGCGATCAACTGCATATGATCCTGAACTACAGGGGTCAGCAGCGCGAAATTCAAGCGGAGCCGTTGCTCGGCGAAGGCGCACCCTTCCCCATGCTCGGGATTCTGCCGCCCGAATCGCTCGTGTTGTTGAACACCCGCCGAATGGAAACGCCACCGTACCGACCCGGTAGTGCTGCGGCCTCCGCGAACGCGAAACAAGGCGGCGCTGGCTTCGAGCAAGGCGACCATATCGTTGCGATGAGCGACCCCGATTCGCCCACCCGTGCGGTTACGCCATTCGTGTCGTCCCCTGCCGAGCCGAGCAGCGAATACTTTCAGTATCAACGACGTCTCGCTCGCCTCAGTGCGGAGCCAATCGTCGTACATGTGCGACGCATGAAAACACCGAACGATCCGCCGACCGAGATCGTGTTGCCACCATCGATTCGCAAGGAACTCGGCATCCGGATGCGGATGGGGCCAATCGTCGCCACTCGCACCGATTCCGCCGCAGAAAAAGCCGCGATTCAGGTGAAGGATGGCACGAACCCCGGCGACCGCGTCGTTGAAGTCGAAGTCGTCAACGCCGACCGCAGTTCCACCGTGTACGTGGCGGGCAAATCCGATGCGCCGGCGGTTGCGAATCGAACCGTGTTGCCGCTCGACCCGATCCGATTGCCGATGGAACTCAATCGCTGGGCCGACCGCACGCCCGGCGAGAAGATCGTGAAATTGACGTTGCTTCGCGAAGTCGACCACACCGAAAAGCGCGTGATGGCGGAACTGAAATGGGACGAAAACGCCCGCTTCGACCTCACCGGCATCGGCGGGCCGAACACGCCGTTGCCGATCAACGCGCTCGGCTTCGCGTACCAAGTTCAAGCCGTCATCGATGCCGTTTCGCCGGGAACGCCCGCACTGGCCGCGTCGCTGTTGGCGAACGACACGATCGAAGCGGTGAAGTTGTCCGCCCGCAATTACAAAGGCGAACTGAAGGCCGGTAGCTGGCAAGAGATCAAGCCGCACCAGTGGGCCGCGATCGATGCGATCATCCAACGCGATGACGTCGAAAAGTGCGAAATTCGCATCAACCGTGCGGGCGAAATTCTGACGATGACCGTGGAAACGGCCAACGACAGCGTGAACCCGCTCGCGAACGACGATCGCGGACTATTACTGATGCCGGACTTCCGCATACAGAAAGCGAACGACATCGGCGAGGCGTTGTCGATGGGCGGCCGTCGCACGATGCGGATGATCAAGGGCATTTACATCAACCTGTACGCGATGATCTTCGGGCGCGTGTCCGCACTGCAAACGCTGAGCGGGCCGATCAACCTCGCGCGAATGTCGTACTTGTTAGCCGGGGAAAGCCCGTGGCGATTGCTGCTGATGCTCGCACTCATTAGTATCAACCTCGCTGTGGTCAACTTCCTGCCGATCCCCGTGCTCGACGGCGGGCACGTGATGTTTCTCTTCTACGAGTGGATTCGCGGCAAGCCCGCCCCCGAACGAGTCCAAACGTGGCTCACTCTCGCGGGCCTCGCCGTGGTGCTCACGATGATGGCGTTCGTCGTCGGGTTGGATATTTACCGGCTCGCGACAACGTGGATCGGGCGAATCTGATCTCGCGGCAAGAATTCGCCGCGACGCGTAGGCTTTGCGGCGCGGCGAATTCCGGAAGTAAATTTTTACGTCGTCTGCGATCGATGCGGACTTGAACCACTTTTCCTATTTTCTCAATTGGAGCAAAGTCTGAGGGCCGGGCGGTCGATATTACCGACACAACCGCTACTCGCTCGAGTGGATCTCTTGCGGTCGGTCATGGGGATGGGATATGAACCTCGCCGCACTACTATTGCTTGGGACCGGACTTGCGGTCGGTCAAGCGCCCGTTCCCGCGAATGATTATCAAGCGATGCGGACGCGGTCGATGAAACTCGATCTCGCGGGCATCGAACCGGCCGATCAGGCGAAAATCGCACGTATCGAACTGCTCGTTTCCAGCGACATGGGCCAAACTTGGACCGTCTGGGAGAGCGTTAAACCCGATCAGCTATTCTTGCCGTTCGTTACAAAGGAAGACGGCACATATTGGGTGACGAATATGACGGTCTACAAAAATGGCTCGCGCGATCCCGAAGATCCCACGAAGATCGACCGCGCGCAGATTCAAAAACTCCTCATCGATACGACGCCGCCGGTGCTGAAAATCCGTACGGCACAACGTGCGGGCGACGATGTCACGCTCGATTGGAGCGTCGAAGATCGCAACCCGAACGACGCGAAAACCAAAGTCGAATGGAAGCCCACCACGGCAGCCGACTCTGCCTGGAAAGCGGTGCTTGTTTCGAGTGCTGACAAGCGATCTGCACGATTTAACCCGAATGCCAACGATACGATTGTCGTTCGCATTTCGGTCGAAGATCTCGCGGGAAATATCGCTGTGCAAACGAAGGAAATCGCAGGCATCAGCACGAGCAGTTTCACACCGCCTACACCGACACTCACGCAGCCGCTGCCGAACACGAGCACCGACACGGGCTGCATCGTCACGCCGCAAATTTTGCCGCAAGTCGTGCCGTTGAGTTTCCCCACTGCACCCAGTGCGCCGGTGATCGACCTCACGGGTGGCGCGAAACCGATGACGATCGCGACACCGACGATTGCGCCGCCGCTCGCAGCGATGGTGCCCATCGCGAGCGGTGCGGGCATCGTGCAACCGACCGCCGCACCCGCAGTGCCAACGATGGCATTCGAGCCGGTGAAGCCCGAATTGCCGAAGGCGCTGATCGTGAATTTCCTGCGTTTCGAGCTGCCGTACCAACTCGATGCGGGTCCATCGGGCGTGTCGCGGATCGATCTGTACTTGACGCGCGACGATGGGAAATCGTGGTCGAAGTGGAGCCAGCACGACGGGAAAGAATCGCCGTTGCGCGTCGCACTCGATACCCGCGTCAACCCGCAACCCGAAGGCACGTACGGCTTCCGCCTCGTGCCAATCAGCGGGGCGGGCCTGAGCGAAAGCCTGCCGACCGAGGGTTCGGTGCCCGATTTCCGCGTGCAAGTCGATGTGACGCCGCCGATGATTAAGATTTTCCAACCCGAAGCCGAACCGAATCAGCGCGATACCTTGTTGCTGAAATGGTCGGTGACGGACAAAAATTTGGCGAAGGATTCAGTCGTGCTCATGGAATGGAGCGAAGGCGCAACGGGGCCGTGGAAAGTGATCGGCGGCAACGAGAGCATCGTGCCCGTGGCGGCCGGCCTTGGCAGCGATGTTTCGCTACGAATCCCGAACACCGGCAGTTACGCCTGGAAGCTACCCGCGAACTTACCGAGCGCGAAAGTGTACCTGAAAATGACCGCGTGGGATGCCGCCGGGAACAAGAGCGAAGTCTCGACGCCAGCGCCGGTGCTCGTCGATTTGGTCAAGCCGCGTGCGCGAATCCAGGGCATCATGCAGCCGACGATTATGAAGCAGTAAGGATCCGAGTCCCGAAGTCTCACGACTTCGACTACGTCCGAATCGCTTTGCTTTCGGTCCTGAAAGAATCGCTCACGTAGCCCATGTGGTACCATGGGACGGGGCCGCACCCATTGCCATTGTGCGGATTACTCTCGCTGCGGGCGTGCGCCCGGAATCGTGCCAGCCTGAAGCGTACACGCACCAGCAAGGGGAACCCACAAAACGCAAGTCAGGCTCTAAGCCAAAACTGAACTTGTTGCCATACGGCGTTCGCGGTAGATGCTACATTATGAACGCAATCTGCTCGATTCTGCTGGCCACTTTCCTGGTCAGTTCGCCACCGGTTGTGACTCTCGTTGCCGACCGCGAAGCGGTCGATGCGGGCGTCGTGCGGAGCGGGCCGTTGCTGCGGCAAATTTACCGCGTGACGAATTTCTCGGCGTCGTTGCCGGTGCATATCGTCGGCCTCGATGGCACGTGCGGCTGCATCCGCAAGTCGTTCGCCAAAAGCGATCTCAAGCCGGGCGAAACGACCGATATCACCGTGGAAATCAACACGCTGACGCAGCCGGAGGGGCCGAACACCTGGAAAACGAACGTGCGTTATCGCGTCGGTTCCGCAGCCGTGGAAGGACGAGTTGCGCTCGAATTGACGGCTAAGATCGTCAAGGAACTCGACGTGAAGCCGCCGATGCTCGCGATCTCGACCGAAGGTGCAGCCAAAAGCACGATCGTCCTCACGGATCGCCGCGCGATGCCGTTGACCGTGAAAGCGATCACTTCGACCTCAACGCATCTCACGGCAACTGTGCGCGAAGCGAAAGACGGTACGATCTCGATCGAAGTTTCGATTGCGGAAGGCGTCGCAACGGGCAGCTACGACGAGACGATTCTTATCACGACATCGGACCCACTTTACCCCGAACTGCGCGTACCCGTTCGCATTACCAAGCGGTCGAAAGACGCAGTGCGTGCGTTGCCCGAATCGCTGGATTTGCGAATCGCCACCGAGAGTGCCACCGCATCGGGCGTGGTTCAGTTTCGGCGGCCGAATGCGGCGAATATCCAGATCGCCACCGCAACTTGCGCGGGCAAAGGCGTCACGCTCAAGTGGTCCGCAGGTAGCGGTACGGTTGCCACCATCCGCGCGACCATCGACCCAAGCACCGCCGGTGCGAGCGGCCAAACGACAATTCGCGTGACCTTCAACGAACCTGCCAGCGAAGAAATCATCGTACCACTCAGCTGGGCAAAGGACTGAAACGCGAGGATTCGACATTTTCATCGGTAGTTGTGCAGCCTGCGTGTAAAACAGATGTATCGTCACCGATCGTTCGAGGGAAGTATTGTGGGCCAGATTGGGCCATCGGAACTGAGCGGTTCACTTTCGCGGGCGACGGCCCAGCGACTGAGTCAGTACCTTCGTTGTTTGCGGCCCGCGCTGCCTGGCACGACGGTTTCGAGTTCGCAACTCGCTCGCGCCGTTGGCGTCAGCGATGCCCAAGTTCGACGCGACCTCGCCACGCTCGGCAACCTCGGCCAGCGCGGCATCGGCTACGATGCCAACGCACTCACCGCCGTCATTCGCCGAACGCTCGGCATCGATCGCACCTGGAAATCCGTCATCGTCGGCGTCGGTAATCTCGCACGCGCACTCTTACGCTATCGTGGTTTCCAAGAACAAGGCTTCGAGATCGTCGGCCTGTTCGATAACGATACGACCAAAATCGGCACGCAAGTCGATGGGCTGACGATCCACCCGCTCGATCGACTCGCGAACGCGATCGCGACCTCGAAAGCCGAACTCGGCGTCATCGCGGTCCCGCCCGAATCGGCACAACTCGTGGCCGATGAACTGACGAGAGCGGGTATCAAAGGGCTGCTCAATTTCGCTCCCGCACTATTGAAGATCGCACCGCACATTCGCCTCGTCACCGTCGATCTGGCGATCCAATTCGAACAACTCGCGTACTTAGTCCGGCTCGGGCGAACTTCGGAAACGGGAGATTGATTCTTTCCAATCGCCGCGCGAATCGGTTACACTTCTATACTTCTCGCGGCAGAAACGGATGCTTTTCAGCCCGTTGTGACAGTGGAGTTCCCAATGCACTTTACGATCGTTGCCATTTCCACGCTCCTGCTCGCCAACCCCGTGCGAACGCAGGCGATGGTGGACCGGGCACTCGACGCGCTCAAGCTCGCCGATGTGTCGATCGACTACTACCTCGTCGGCAACGAGAAGCAACTGACCGTCTCCCTCGTCGGCAAGAAGGTGACCGATGCGACCCTCGCCCACCTCAAGCCGATCGACGGGCTGTACGCCCGCCTGATCATCGGCACCGCCCCAGTGACCGACGTCGGCCTGAACAAACTCGTCGGCCTGAAGGGCTTCAAAGACCTGACGGTGGCGAACATCGGGACTGGGGAAGACACGCTCACCGATGCCGCCCTCGTGCCGCTTGGCACGTTGACACAACTCGAGAGCCTCGACATTGGAAGCAACAAGAAGCTGACCGACGCTGGGTTAGCCCACCTGAAAGGACTCACCCGCCTCCGCACGCTCCGCCTCGATTGGAACCGCTTCGATGGCTCCGGCCTCGCCCACCTCAAGCCGTTGGTCGAACTCCGCACTATCAAACTGTTCAACGTACGCAATCTCAAGGTCGAGACCGCCGTCCATTTGAAGCAGTTTCCGAAGCTGGAAGAGATCGACCTCGGGCAGTCGAACCCGACCGACGAATGGCTGACGCACCTCGGCGAAATCCGGACACTGCGGAACCTCCAACTCAATTGGGCACCGGTGACCGACGCCGGCCTCGCTCGCCTGTCGGGCCTGACCAAGATGGAAACGCTGATGCTGTACGGAACGAACGTAACCGACGCCGGCCTCGCCCACCTCGCGGGCATGACCGCGATGAAGTCGTTGACCCTCGACGCGACCAAGGTGACCGACGCGGGGCTAATCCACCTCGAGAAGATGATCGGTTTGACCGCGTTGGAACTGGATCGCACGGGGGTAACGGATGCCGGGCTGGAGCGCATCGGCCGATTCGCGAAGCTGGAGCGGTTGAACCTGGCGGGAACCGCCGTCACCGACGCGGGGCTGGCCCACCTGCGCGGTTTGACCGGACTGACGACGCTCAATCTGAACAAGACCGCAACGACCGACGCCGGCCTGGCCCATTTTCAGAAGATGACGAAACTGACGCGGCTGGACCTGGGCGGGACCAAAGTGACGGACGCCGGACTGGACGTGGTGAAGGGTTTCGCCGACCTGGACGACCTAGCCCTGGGTTCGTCGGGCGTGACCGCATTAGCATCAAGTTAAGGAGTTGGGCTTGTAATAAAGCGGAAGTCCTTCCACCATAGGGAGTTATCACACAACCCTCTGGAAGAAGGAACTTCCAATGTTA
>JAYVXI010000191.1:0-13873 GCA_043785305.1 Limnoglobus sp.
GTTCGTCCATGACGGACTCCCGTAAAACGCGAGCGAATGCAAACGATTATCCCACAATTCCTTGCGGCAAGAAAGCACGAAGATACAGTAGAACTAACAAAACCGGCTTTCACGAGGAACATCCCGCACAGCCAGGAAAGTGAGTGCATCCGAACTCCTGACAGAGCGGCAAGAAACAGGAAGACTCGCATCACGATACGCGGAATGCACCTCTTATGCAAGTCACACGCACGTCCCGCTCGTTGCGGATTTACTGATTGTAGCGTCGCGAATGACTAGGTAAGTCTGGCGAAACGAATCGGTCGCCGCTTGTCAACCGGGTGCCGGATCGGGTACTTTGGAGGAGACGGGGAATTCCTACGATGACGAGCAACCGGTGTAGTCGATGAATCGTCTAATAGTTGGGATTCCTTTGAATGCCTTCTCTGTCACGAACCTGCGCCGAGGTGTTACCGATGCCGTTTCGATCTTTCAGCCGTTGGTTGTCGCCGTCGCCCCGCGTATCCACTGCGGCTCGTTTGCGGATGGAAGTCCTCGAAGGCCGCGAAGTGCCCACCGTGAACCTCGCGGGCATCGCCAACACCGATCAGCCGAATACCAAACCGCTGTTCATCCCCGTTACAGCAACGAACGCGCCGAACGGCCCCGTGACGATCACCGCGAGTTCGGACAATAGCTCCGTCACGACGCAAGTCGTCTCGGGAGGCCGTTCGGTCAAGCTCGATGTTACGGGCACCGATGCGACGGGCGTTGCCTTCACCGGATCGCTGACGATTCGTTTATTCGAAGACGTGGCTCCGCTCGCAACGGGAACGATCATCCAACTTGCGAACGAGGGTTTCTACAACGGCAAACTGTTCCACCGCGTGTTGCCGGGGTTCGTGATTCAAGGCGGTTCGCCGAACGGCGATGGCATTGGCGGTTCCAGCAAGCCCGATGTCGTCGACGAATTCAACTCGCAATATACCTTCGCCAGCAACGGCATCGTCGCGATGGCGAATGCCAAAGACGACAACAACAACTCGCAGTTCTTCATCAGCGACACCGACCTCGCACTGGCCGCCCGACCGCAGAGCCTGAACTTCAACCACTCGATCGTCGGTTTGCTGACGAGTGGCTTCGACATTTACAAGAAGATCATCAATACCCCAACGGTACAGACCGGCGAGAAAAGCACGCCGGTGAATCCCGTCACGATCACGAAAGCGACGGTCTTCACCGATACCGCGAACGGCGTGGTCAAAGTCACCTCGGCCGCCGGGTTCACCGGTTCCGCCGGCATCACGATCGGTGCCACCGATGGCGACAACGCGCCGACGAGCACGACGTTCCGAACCAATTTAGTCGCCGACACCACGAACGATCGGGCGTTCCTCAACACGATTGCCGACGTTCGCACGAACCCAGGTACTGCGGTCACCTTCACGGCACGCGGGACCGATCTCAACAACGACAAACTGACGTACGCAGTTGGCAGTGCGACGAGTTTATTCACGGCACCGACGAACGTGACGGCGGCCATCGATCAGAACACGGGCCTCGTGACACTGACACCGGCGGCAGGCTTTACGGGAACGATCGACTTGCTCGTCGGCGTTCGCGATCAGACGAACCGATCGGGAGGCGCGACCCTCGACGTGCTCGGAAACTTCGACACGCAAGTCGTGCGGCTAACGGTTCGCGCCGCAGGCGATACGACTACTACGTTATCCGTATCCAAACTGAACCCCGGCGTCGGCCGCACGGTTCTACTGAGTTCGTCCGTCGCAGGCGATCCTGGCATCGTTGGCGCGGTCAAGTTCTTCGCGAATGGCGCAGAAATCGGTACGTCGCGGTTGCTCGAAGGGCGTGCATTACTCACGACATCGTTCGCCGCAGTCAGCACACAAACCGTCACCGCGCAGTTCGTGCCCGATAACACCGCGAGTAACACGAGCCTATCGACCGCCGCCGCCGTTACGGTCGTTGCGGGTATCGCACCGGTTGCGATTAAAGCATCGAGCGTCGATTTCGGTCAGTCGCCGACTGTGGTCGTAACGAACGCCGATGGTTCGGCCCGCTTCACGCTCAATCCGTTCGAGGCCACTTTCACCGGCGGCGTTCGCGTGGCGGTCGCCGATGTCAACGGCGATGGTCAGGATGATATCATCACGGTTCCCGGCTTCGGCGGCGCACCGATCATTAAAATCTTTAGCGGCACCGACGGTACGCTCATCAGTCAGAAGATGATTTTTGAAGATACCTTCCGCGGCGGTTTGTACGTCGATGCGGGCGATTCCGCACAACTGGGTTACGCCCAGATTCTGATCGGTGCCGGGTTCAACGGTGGGCCACGCGTGAACTTGTACGATGCCGTTCGCGATGTCTCGCTGCTGAACTACTTCGCCTACGATCCGAACTTCCGCGGCGGCGTGGCGGTCGATATGTCCGATTTACGTGGCGGGCTTCAGCAGAACATCGTGACCTCGCCCGGCAAAGGTGGCGGCCCGCAAGTGAACGTCTACGACGGCTTGCCGCTCAGCACGTCGGAAGTGCCGACGAAACGCGGTAGCTTCACGGCAGGTGCCGACGCCAGCACCGATGGTCTCCGAGTCGGGGCGGATGTCCTTTCCGCCGGTGCGAACCCACGGCGTGCGATCCTCGTCGGGCCATTCACGCCCGATAGTGCGGCTCTGACGACGACCTTCGACCCATTCGACAAGGGCGTGTTCAGTTGAGAGGGAATGGGAGGTTCTTCTCCACGCTAAAAATCCCAGGCGGTTCGCATTCCGAATCCGTGGAGGAGGCCGTTGGCGGGGCTGCCGTTGACGTAGCGATCCGTGAGGATGTAGTTCGATTGGATCTTCGCGTTCGGCGTCAGGAACCAGTTCAGGCCGAGCGCCAATTCGTGCGTGACGCCGCCCTGAATCCCCTTGTCCGTCAGGTCCAGATACGAATAGCGTGCGGCGAGTTGCCACGCGCCGGTGCCGCGTTTCTCGCCGGTCCAACTCAGCGGATGCCTCGGCGTGACGCGGGTGAACGCCATGCGTTCGTGATCGTAGCTGCGATGCTCGCCCGTTAGGAAATAATGCATCTCGACGTAGCCACCGTGGTAGAACGTGTTGCCGTAAGGCACCCGCGTCGTACCCACGGGCAGCGCGGTTTGCGAGAGAAACGACATCGCGTATTCGGACTGAAACGAGAACGCCCCGAACACGCCCGCCATCTCGGGAATGAGCGTATTCTGTCGGCTGCCGAAGATCACCCCGGTATCCGAAATGAGGCTCGCGATCCCACTCGGCGCACTTCTCACGCCGAACCGCGTCCGGTAGCGAGTCTGATCGTCGTCGAGATCGCGATGGCTCGCCCCGACGCCGACGTGCAACAGTTTCTCGCCTTCGTTCTCGTAAATCGGCAACACGACCAACCGCCCCGTCAGGTCGGTTTCGTTGCGACCGATGTTGTAACCGAAGACGTTCCGCGTGTTCTTGAACAACCCGATCGAGTAGTAGCCGCGCTTGTCCGCCAGGAAGTTTTGGAACGTCGTCGCTCCCATCGAGAAGCCGTTGTTGCCGTTCTCGGTGAAGGCATCGAAGATCGGCGAGCGTTCGAGGAAGTTCAGGTATTTGCTACTCGTCGTATGCTCGAACGAAATCGGCTGTTTCTGATTGCCGATGCGGATATTCCCGAGGTACGGCACCTCGCGGAACGTCAGGTTCAACTCGGTTGGCACCGAGACGTTGATCGCGCGTAGCGGGCTGTTGTTGACCACGAAGGAGTTGACGAAGTCGTATTCGACTTTGAATTCGATCGTCTTGTTGTACGCACCATCCACGCCGAGCCGCGAGCGTCGAATCGCCACGCCATCCTCGAACGGCGTGACGCCGGGCACGTTCTGGCGAATGCTCGACGGAGCCGCGTACGACACCATGTCGAACTGAAACCGACCGACCGGCTGAAACGTAAACAGCCCGTCTTCGCTCGTGAAGATCGGCCCGTTCTTCCACTTGCCCTTCAGGCTCAGCGGATCGGGCTTCTTTTCCTTGTCTTCGAGCCGATACTCGGTCACCGGCACAATGGTGTCGATGGGCGGCAACGGTTCTTGCGAACGCGCCACGGAAAGCCACGCGAATATCGCGATCGAACAAATGCCGTACTTCACTGCCAGTCCCCCAAGAATGGTGGCGGGCAATAGTCGAGGTTACGGCAGAAGTCTAGGCCAGCCGCAACGCGAAGGCTCAGTGGCCGTTTTGCGACGCTTTTGCGACAAGATGCAAAGTCCGACTTACGTCACCCCACGACTAGGTTCAGCATTTGTGGCGGTTTCGCGATCACTTTCCGGATCGTCTTTCCGGCGATCGCTTCGATGATCTTCGGGTCGGCCTTCGCGATGGCTTCCAGCGTGGCGGCGTCGATGTCGTGCGGCACGGTTAATATCACCTTCATTTTGCCGTTCACTTGCACGGGGATTTCGATCGTGCTGGACTTGGTGAGTGCCAGGTCGAATTGCGGCCACGGCGCGTAGGCGAGCGTGGTGGTGTGGCCGAGCGCGGCCCAGAGTTCCTCGGCAATGTGCGGCGCGTACGGGGCCAACAACAGCACGAACGGCGACAGCACCGACAACGGTCGCGATTCGAGTTTCGTCGTGTGATTGACGAACTCCATCATCGTGGAAATCGCGGTGTTGAACTTCTGTGCGTCGGTGGCTTCGGTCACTTTCTGAATCGTGCGATGCAACAGGCGAAGCGTCTCCGTATCGGGTGGCACGTCGCGAACATTCGCGTGCAGCTTCGGCGTTTCGGCGGCATCGTCGATCATCATCCGCCAGACGCGACCGAGGAAGCGATACACGCCCTCGACGCCCTTCGTGCTCCACGGCTTCACCGCTTCGAGCGGTCCCATGAACATCTCGAACAACCGCAAACTGTCGGCCCCGTACTCCTTCACGACGTCGTCGGGATTGACGACGTTGCCGCGCGCCTTCGACATTTTTTCGTTGTTTTCCCCGAGAATCATCCCCTGATTCACGAGTCGCTGGAACGGTTCCGGGCAGTGGACGTAGCCGCGATCGTAGAGCACTTTGTGCCAGAATCGCGAGTAGAGCAGGTGCAGCACGGCATGTTCCGCACCGCCGATGTACAGGTCTACGGGTAGCCATTCCTTTAGCTTAGCGGGGTCGGCGAAGGCATTCGCGTTGTGCGGATCGATGTAGCGCAGGAAGTACCAGCACGAACCCGCCCACTGCGGCATCGTGTTCGTTTCGCGGCGATACGTCTTGCCATCGCGGACGACGGTCAGCCAGTCGGTCGCCTTCGCCAACGGACCATCGGGGCTGCCGGTCGGCTTGTAATCGCTCATTTCCGGGAGCATCAGCGGCAATTCGTCGACGGACAGCGGAATGACACTGCCATCGTCGCCGTGCAAGATCGGGAACGGCTCGCCCCAATAGCGCTGACGGCTAAACAGCCAGTCGCGCAGCTTGAAGTTCGTCTTGCGACGGCCTTCATGGTCCGTTTCCAGGCAGGCTATCATCTCCGCTTTCGCGGCCTCTGTGTTCAGACCATCCAAATCATCGGAGTTCATTGCGACGCCATCATCGGTGTACGCGGACTTCAAGCTATCAATCGTGCTACCGGTTTCCTTCAACCACTTTTCGCTCGGAGTAACGACGGTGACAATCGGCAAATCGAACTGCTTCGCGAACTCGAAGTCTCGCTCGTCGTGGGCAGGCACCGCCATGATCGCGCCGGTGCCGTAGCTCGCCAGAACGTAATCGGCGACCCAGATGGGGATTTTCCGACTGGTTGCGGGATTGATCGCGTAGGCACCGGTAAACACGCCGGTTTTTTTCTTCACCAACTGCGTGCGCTCGAAGTCCGACTTGCGCGAGGAAACTTGCTGATACGCCTTTACCGCCGCTTGCTGTTCCGGCGTCGTGATCGTTTCCACGAGGGAATGTTCCGGCGACAGCACCATGTACGTCGCGCCGAAGAGCGTATCCGGCCGCGTCGTATAGACCGTGATGATATATCCGCCCGGCATGACCTCGAATTGAACATCCGCGCCTTCGCTTTTGCCGATCCAGTTGCGCTGCATGTGCTTGATACTCTCGGACCATTCGAGCGGTTCGAGGTCGCTGAGTAGTCGCTCGGCGTACGCGGTGATGCGCAAGAGCCATTGCTTCAACGGCGTCCGCACGACGGGGTAACCGCCGCGTTCGCTCTTCCCGTCGATGACTTCCTCGTTGGCCAACACCGTGCCCAATTCGGGGCACCAGTTCACCGGTTGCTCGGCCTGATACGCCAGCCGGAAGCCATCCTGGTACTTGCGTACCGCCGCTTCGCCCATCACTTCAGGCGGTATCGGCAACTCGCTAATCGGGCGGCCCTTTTGCAAGTCGCGATCGTACCACGTGTCGTAAATCAGCAAGAATATCCACTGCGTCCAACGGAAGTAGCTCGGGTCGGTCGTGTCGACTTCGCGGCTCCAGTCGTAGCTGAAACCGAGCGACTGGATCTGTCGGCGAAAGGTGTTGATGTTCGCAACGGTAGTCGTTCGCGGGTGCTGGCCGGTCTGGATCGCGTACTGTTCGGCAGGCAGTCCGAAGGCATCCCAGCCCATCGGGTGCAGCACGTGATAGCCGCGCATCCGCTGGAAGCGGGCGAGAATATCCGTCGCCGTATAGCCTTCGGGGTGCCCGACATGCAGCCCGCTGCCACTCGGATACGGGAACATATCGAGGATGTAATACTTTGGCTTGTCGCCATCGCTATCGGGCGTGCGGAAGGTCTGGTTCGCGTCCCAATATTGCTGCCACCGACGTTCGATGTCGGCAGGGTTGTAACTCGGCATGGCGTGTACCCGTGAAGGATTCGTTCCCATCTGGGTTACGGCACGAAGCGAACGGCGTCAATCGACGTTTCCAATCGCGGCGGTTCGGATGGCAGGTACGTCTCTCACAGGCGAATGCGATCCGCACGGGTTTGTTGTTAGCCCGACGCGCGCGTTTTGAAGTTGCGCTGTTTGCAGGTTTGCCCAGGGGTACGACGTAAGACGTCTAACCCTGGGCTAAAAGATCGAACCCCGTTGGGGTAAATCCATAGCCAATTCTTACCCCAACGGGGTTCCATCTGACTAGACCAGGGTTAGACGCTTCGTCGTACTGGGTGGACTTACCGAGCCGATTCCCCGCAAGGGGTCGGGTCAAGCGCAAATACTTGCGAGTGCTTTTGCAAGAGGTCTCGCGATCGTGAAAACGGGCGGATGTCACGCACCCGACCCCTTGCGGGGAATCGGCTCGGTAGCGACCGTGCATCCACATCGCGGCGGAGAGCGCAACTTCAAAACGCGCGAGCTGGCGCGTCGAACGATCGAGTTCACGTGCCCGGCTGAGCCGGCTCGTCCACCTCGCCTGGCGGCAGCACCCGGAGCGTGATTTCACCGCCCACCTCCAACTCGCCGTCGAGCCACTCCAAGCTCTCGGATCGGGTCGTATCCCTCGCGCCCAAGCCGTACTCGAACCTGCCGCCAGCCCACGATTCTGGGGTGAACCCAGGTGTAGTCCCCATTTCGGAGGTCAGCCGGGCGGGGTCTCGGCGGGCCCACGACAAGAAGAAATCCAACAGCCCGAGTTCGGCCACGCCCGCCGTAGCCTGGCCTCGCCCGGCACAGCGGCCGGCTCTTCCAACACCGTCACCAATGCCCGCCGGGGCTGGCGACATGAACTTCGCCGAGCAACCTCACGCAACCGGTGGCATCGACGACCGCTTCGACTGTTTGGATCATTTCTCACCTCTACTTTGATTCTATCCCCGTTTAGCCGCGCGGGTACGGAGTATCGTGCGGTGCCTTGCTGCCTCACGCCGAAACCCACAACGGCACGTTCAGTACCCACGACCGATACAGTGCCTGGAGCAGCAATTCAAACGACGACACGCCATCGGCGGCAGGGTCTCCGCCGGTGACGAGCGCCGTCCGCTGCTGCCGCTCGGCCACCCCGCCCAGCCGATTGACGGCCGCCGCTTGTTCCAGCGACTCGACGACCGCGCCGTCCAGCCGCAGACACCCCAGCCAGAACAACACCCCGAGGCAGTGGCCGGGGTCGAGCGGCTCACCGATGCAGAAGAGTGCTTGGAACAACTGGTCGGTGGTGACCGATTCGGATGAGAACAGCCCGCCCTTGAGCTTCTTTTTGATCGGTCGAGCCAACTCGAAAAGCCCGCCTTCCCGGAACTGTTGGATTGGCTGGCCCGTGTACCCGAAGTCGCGGATCGCGGCCAGGAACAGCTTGCCGCCGACGACCGTACTCGGCTGTAGGCGGTCGACCAGCCATTGCTCGACGGTCGCCGGGATCGGGTAGTTGACGACGCCGATGCATCCGAACGGGCGGCCCAGGACGTTGCCGGGGCACCCCTCGCAGGCCGGGGCGAGCGGGTCGAGCTGCCGGTTCTGGGCGACCAGGTCGTCGTAGCAGACCTCCTGATCCTCGACCTCGCCGTCCGCGCGGGCCACCCGGACCACAATGGATGTGCCCTCGGGTGAATCGCCGTTCTGGCGGGCCATGTCCGCGACGGCCGCCGCACGGTTGCCGGCCTTCAGGCAGGCGAGCAAAGTGTCGGTGCCGACGAGGAAGTCGCCATTTCCCAGCGCTTCTTTCGGCTGGCACGGGAGGTTGAGTATCCAATCCACAGCCATCCAACACCCTCCGCGTCTGTCGCCAACGCCAGCTTCGTCGTGCGGGAACGTACGCGATTCCCGTAACTCGACGCATTCTCCACTTCGGCGAGAGAATGTCAACACAATACTATCCGAAAACATACCAAATTCACGAACGCCGAAACCGCTGGGAAGTCTCGCCCGATTCGATTCGACTCGGGCAGAGCCCCGTCGAAGTTCCCGGCGGCGATTTTGCCTCGGCGGCGGTCGGGTCGATCGCCTCGATGCCGACTTCGGGAAGCGGGTCGCCGTTCGCTGCCGTCTGCGTGACGTTCAAGCTCCAGGTATAATCGTTGTAATCGTAGTCGGGGGTTGCGCCGGGCATGTCGGCGAGGTCTTCGAGTTGTAGTTCGGTCGTGCTGCCGGTGCTGCCGGTGCCGACGATGCGGAACGCCGCCCCGGTGCCTGTCGTCAATGTTGGGTTGAATGTGTACGTGTGCGCTTGACCACTATATGTAACAATGACATTGCCATTGATTGCGAGCGCGATGGCATCGTTGGCGGTGGACGCATCGACGCTGGCGGTGCCGACGATCAGCGATCGGTGATCGTCGCATCGGTGCTGCCGGGGTTCGACGACAGCATCTCGACGTGCCACGTCGCAGGCACATCGCGCGACTCAAGCGGCACGAGGTTCAGCCGGTACGAGTGCGGCTTGCGTAGTCTTGTGACCATCTGTTCACTATTGAGTGAGTGAAGGAAGTCCATCATCGTACCCACCCGACTCGTCGAATGTCAAACGGATTCACGGAAAGATTTCGCAAATCCTTTCCATTTCGTGCGCACCCACACGAATTTGCAAAGTCAAAAAATCGCAGGCGATCCGACGTAAGCCGATTCAAATCGGTGCCGCTTCGATGACGCGCATCGATTTCCACTTGCCCGAACGAAAGCGTAGCCAGAAACAAAATGCCATCACGCTGATGTAGAAACTCGCGAAACTCCATGCCCAGTAGATGTTGCCGCCGTAGGTGACGAGCAAATACGTTGGGATAATCATGCATGGCCACGCCAGCGCGAATGTCAGGATCGTCACGTAACGCGTGTCTCCGGCACCGCGAAGCGCGAACGAATACGTCACGTTTAATGAGTCGGCGAGCGAATATACGGCCACGCAGATGAGCAGCGTCGGCACGATGGCGACGACTTTCTTCCATTCTTCGAGGCTGTCGCTGCCATCGGGTGGGCGGAAGCCCCACATGAGTGTATTGGGGAACAGCACGTAAATCATCGCGACGGTTACCATGTAACCGACCGTCCAACGTGCGCCGAGGATCGTCGAGCGTTCGGCTAAATCGGGGCGATTTTCGCCGAGCCGTTGGCCGACAAGAATCGCAATTGTTTGGCCGATCCCCTGCATCGGCAGGAAGCCGACCATGTTTAATGTGAACGTCAGGCTCGTCGCGTTGGCTTCGGCATCGCCGAGCCGCCCGACGAACATGATGAACAGCGTGAACGACAGCGCATCGAGCGCCCACTGCAACCCCGCCGGCCCGCCGAACTTCAGCAAGCGTTTCATGAGGTCGATATCGATCCGCCACCCGCTGACCGTGGCGAATTCGATGCGGTACTTCGTCTGGAAAAAGAGCAGCATCGCGAGGCTCGCGGACATCCACGAGCCGATCGCCGTCGCCCACCCGGCCCCGACGATGCCGAGTTGCGGGAAGCCGAAATGCCCGAAAATCATGGCATAATCGAAGAATACCGTCCCGAACGTACCGAAGGCGTTGATGGCGAGTACGGTCCATGTGTCGCCGCGACCCGCGAAAAATCCTGTTAGCGTCGCGATCAGCGCCATCGGCAACACGGCCGGGCAGAGCGAGCGAAAGAACGCGGTTTCCAGTGCGGCCAACTTCGGTGCGTGATGCGTAATCGACGTGTCGAACAGGTACGGCGCGAGCGGCCACAATACCCAGAACAGACAACCGGCCACGGCGCTGAAATAGATCCCCTGCCAAACCGCCGGGCCGATCCGCAGCGGCCGCCCCGCACCCGTATATTGCGCCACGAACGTGCTGACGTACCCCGCCGTGCCTTGAATGAGCGTAAAAAACAGCCAGAACACCATCGCCGATGGCATCGACGCCCCCATCGCATCGGGGTCGTATTGCGAGAGAAATGCGCGATCGACCGTAAACTGGATCGTCGTAAAGCTATTCGCCAAGATCAATGGCGCAGCCAACGTCAAAAGCTCGCGGCTCGTCCCTTTACCCGCACTCGGAATGTCAGATCCCATTCGTTCCTTCTCGGAAACCGCCGCTCTACTTGTGGAGAGTGCCACACGGGGATTGTACGATGCGGGGCCACAACCGAATCATCGCACGTCGTAGATCGCGAATGTGCCGACGCGGTCGATGGGAGTTTGCGTTTTCAGCCAGCCGAGGCTGACGATGGCTTGCGGCGTAATTGCGGGGTCGCCCTTCAAGATCGTGGTACTGACCGCGAGGTAGCCTGGCCCCACGTAGGCGCGGGCTTGTTCGTTCGTGGCGATCGCGAACGAATGCAATGGACGGATGCGGAACGGCGGTTTGTTCATGTCCGGATCGGTGCCGTAATACCAGACGGCGACGCTCTCGGTGCCATTCGCGTGGCACCACGTTTCGAGCGGCTTCAAGCCTTGCCCCCAGTCGGCGTTCGAGTCCGAAAGGTAGCGGTAGCAGCCATCCGGCCCGCCGTGTGTGAGGTTCGCATACCGTAGCCCGTTCGGCCAAATGCTGCACGCAATCAGCGCGTTCGCCAGCAAGACCAACCCGCCGATGCCGCGCGGAATGCGTGCGTTCGCCACGGCGATCGCACTCGAAATATACAGCATCGCGACGAGCGGGAAGACGAGGCGAATGCCGATCTGCACGCGGCAATTCAAGCTGAACGCGAACAGCACCAGCGTCAACACGCCCACGGGGCCGAAGAACGCGCGGGTCCGCAACAGTATCGCCACCGCCAGTAGAACGAGCGTCGTTTCCGGCAATTTCACCGTGAGCGCGTAGGGGAAATAGTACCAGCACGCACGCGGGTACCAGTCGCCGTGGAGGTACGAGCCGTGGCCGCGGAAGTTGTGCTTCACCTGTTGCATCAGCCCTTCGCCGGCGTTCGTGAAGATGCGTAAGTTCTCCGCCACCGGCACCATCGCGTCCTTCGTGGAACCTTCGGAAAGCCCGTGCGCCCACTCGACGAACGTGCGTTCGGTCTGCCAATCGGAGCCGCAGTACGCGAAGACGTACACGCAGCCAACGGCGAGGCTCCAGAAGATGTCCCAACGCAACGCCGATGTCGCACGTTGGTAGAATCGCACGCGATCGAAGAGCCCGAAGAGGCCACCGGTGGGCATTGCGAGCGCGCCGCTGGAATAGAGTTTGAATAGCCCGAACGCGACGAAACCGAGCGGCACGAATGCCATTGCGCTCGCTTTGGCGGTAACGGCGATGCCGTAACAAATGCCGGGCACACCGACGCGCCAGAACCAGCTACGCCCTGCGCCCGTGTGATAGTGGAAGATCGCCATCAGCGTCGTCGCGGTAATGGCAATATCCGTCGTGGCGAGTGCCGCATGGCCGAGGAAGTTCGGGTCGGTGGCGAGGAAACCACACGCGAAACGACCCGCCCACGCGCCGCCGAACGCACGCCCCAACCGCATCGCGTACAGCAATAACAGCCACCAGAACGCGAGGTTGGCCATCCGTGCCACCGGCAGCAGTTCGCCGATGTCCGCAACGGCGTCGAACGGTGTGCCGCGATATCGTTCCCAGACGTACAACGGCAGCGTTTGCACGTCCACCGGCAACGGCATACACCCCGCACTCATCAGCGGTTTGATGCTCCCCGTCCGCCAGCCGTGCAAGCCGCGTTCGATGTGGCACGGTTCGTCGAATGTCGCGCTCATGTGCCGCGCCGATGCGACGATCGACGCCGACGAAACCAGCCCCACGACGATCAACCAACACGCATCCCGCCATCGTTCGCCCATATCGAATCCTCGGTAGAATTCGCAGTATGCGCAAAACCGCGAAGCGCAGGCAAGCGGAAGGTGTGGAATTCTGGGAGGCAAGTCCTGATGCGTACGCCCGGCCAAGTAGCGGGTCTTTTCCTATCATGTACCGATACGAATCCCACTCTCGAATCTCGAAAGGCTCGTGATGTCCGAATTGAATGCGACGCAGATTTTCTACCACGAAGGCACCGTCACCCGCGACGAACGGGCGAAATTGCTCAAGCAATCGGGGGCCACGTTGTGGTTCACCGGCCTGTCCGGTTCGGGGAAATCGACTATCGCCGTCGCGCTCGAACAAGTCCTGATCGCGCGCGGCCACGCGGCCTACACCCTCGACGGCGACAACATTCGTTTCGGCCTGAACGCCGGACCGAAGATCCTCATGGACACGCGAAAATACTCGGAAGAGTCGGCCAAGAAGTTCGGCCTCGCGTTCTCCGCCGCCGATCGCGAAGAGAACATTCGTCGCATCGGCGAAGTCTCGAAATTGTTCGCCGATAGCGGCCTGTTCGCGCTGACGAGCTTCATCAGCCCGTACCGCAAAGACCGCGACGCAGCGCGTGCGATCCACGCCGACAATAAGGCCGGCGCGATTCCGTTCATCGAAGTGTTCGTGAACACGCCGATCGCCACATGCGAAGAGCGCGACCCGAAGGGGCTGTACAAGCAAGCCCGCGCCGCTGTCGCCGCCGGCAAGGGCATGGGCTTCACCGGTGTCGACGACCCGTACGAGCCACCGCTGAACCCCGAACTGACCTTCGATGCCGCCACGCAAACCGTGCAAGAAGGCGTCGCAATGATTATCAACTACCTGCAAAGCAAGGGCCTCGTCCGCAGTTGATTCGAGCGATGCACATAAAGACGCGGCGAGGACAAAATCCTCGCCGCGTCTTCGTTTCCGACGTGATAGAATTCACCTGGGAGGTGGAATGAATTCGCGCCGCAAGACCCACTCTCGCTCGTTAATCCGCGAGTCATCATCGAAGTGCTTTCGGACGCGACAGAGCCATTCAATCATGTGTCGAAGCTGCCGAAATCCCGATGGCAGATTTGTATCGCGATGTGACCTTCCCGCCGCCACCCGAGCCACTGCACTCCCACCGGGATGAACCCTATCGCGTTCGGCACGATATTTGCGCGTTGCGCGAGGGTGAGGCCTCCGTTTAATGTACGGCTTCTCTTACCGGGAGT
>JAYVXI010000192.1:0-13855 GCA_043785305.1 Limnoglobus sp.
GTCGTGAAAGTGTCTCCAAGTGTCGTGAGAATGTCGTGGTCGGTCGATTTTGTGTCGCGTCCGGTCGATTTTTGGTCGGTACTTGCGGCGAGCGTCGAATCGAGGGCCATCGGCGTAACCCGCTATTCGGGTCGATGATACGGCAACACATCCCGAAACCGATCGGTGATTTGCGATCGAAAAAGCGACTTTGGGGCCTCAAAAACCGGAAAAACACCCCAAAAACCAGTTTTCGAGCCTCCGCAATTGCGACTTACGTCGATTCTAGCCGTCGGATTTCGACCAAATTATCGAAGAAAGTGCCGCCGTTGCCGAAGTCGGTGCCGGCGGTGCTGGTGAGGGCGTTGCAGTTCTGGCCGTCAGGGGTGTACTGCGACCACCAACAGCCCGTGGTGACGACGACGCCGGACTTTACGGTTTCGGCCACGACGGCTTTCGCCTGAAACTGCCCGCGATCGTTGACGATCAACACCGCGTCGCCGTGCGCGATGTTCCGGGTGGCGGCATCGACGGGGTGGATCTCGACCATCGGTTCGCCGGCTTCGTGGCGTAGGCTGTCGACGTTCACGAACGTCGAGTTCAGGAACGATGGCGACGGTGGCGTCAGCATTTGCAGCGGGTAGCGTGCCGCGAGTTCGGGCTTGGTTTGCGGGTCTTCGTGCGGCGGGTGATAGTACGGCAACGGGTCGCGCCCCGCAGCGGATTCGGACGGGCTGAACAGGTGGCACTTTCCGCTCGGCGTGCCGAAACCACCGTGGGCGTACGGCGTGAAGTTCTCCGGCAAGTTCAACCGCTTCGCCCCATCGACGATGTCTTCGAGTGCAATCCCCTCGAACGCACCATCGGTCGGCATCGATTGCCGCGCCAGTTCTTCATCGCTCACTTGGAACAGTTCGCTCGGGAAATTCAGTTCCTTCGCGAGTAGCCGAAAGATTTCCGTGTTCGGTTTGGCTTCTGCCAAAGGCGCAATCGCGGCCGGGTTGGCTTGCACGTAAAGGTGCCCGTAACTGCTGTGAATGTCGAAGTGCTCGAGTTGCGTCGTCGCTGGCAGCACGATGTCTGCGTATTTTGCGGTGTCGGTCAGGAAATGTTCGAGCACGACGGTAAACAGATCTTCGCGGCGCAGGCCCTTCATGACACGCGATTGATCGGGGCAAACCGAAGCGGGGTTCGAGTTGTAGACGACGAGCATTTGCACCGGCGGGCCGGGCAGTTCGCCGCTGAGTGCCTCGGCTAACTTCACCATGTTGACGGTGCGCGTTCCCGGCCGAATGAGGTCCGGGCGTTCGAGCGAAGCCTGGTCGAACGGGAATAGCTTGCTGCTACTGAGGAACGCCCCTGCGCCGGGGTAACGCCAGTCGCCGGTGATCGCGGGCAAACAACAGACGGTTCGCACCGCCATTCCGCCGCCGCCGTGCCGTTGCAGCCCGTAGTTCAGGCGAATCAGCGCGGGACCGCCGAATAACTCTTGCGCTTGACCGTATTCGCGGGCGAAGCGTTCGATGTCCGCGACGGGCAGCCCCGTGATGTACGACACCTTCTCCGGCGTGTATTCCTCCCGAACGCGCCGTTCGAGTTCGCTCGCACCGAGGCAGAATTCGTCCAAATACGCACGGTCTTCCCAGCCTTCGCGAAACAAAATGTGCATGACGCCGAGCGCCAGTGCGGCATCGGTACCGGGGCGGATTGGGATCCACCAATCGGACTTCTCGGCGGTAACGGAGCGGTACGGGTCGATTGTGACGATCTTCGCGCCGCGTTTGCGAGCTTCGTGCTCGATCACCCAGAAGTGCGCATTCGTAACGACCGTATTCGAACCCCAATTGACGATGTACCGGCAATTGACGGCAGCTTCGGGGTCGACGACGGCGCGTTTCCCGATGCCGAGCGTGACTTCGCAACCGATGCTCCCCGCCGTGGCGCAGATCGTGCGGTTGAGCAAAGACGCACCGAGTTGGTGGAAGAAGCGGCGATCCAGGCTCGAACCCTGAATCTTGCCCATCGTGCCAGCGTAGCTGTACGGCAAAATCGCTTGGGGGCCGTGTTCGGACTGTGCGATCGTGCGAATCCGCGTGCCGATGGTGCGAATCGCTTCGTCCCAACTGATGCGTTCAAAGCGTCCTTCGCCTTTCGGCCCGACGCGCCGCATCGGGTACTTCAAACGATCCGGATGATAGACTCGTTCGAGGTAGTGGTTCACTTTGCGACAGAGGAACCCCTGCGTGAACGGATGGTCGGGATCGCCGCGAAGTTTGACCGCCACGCCGGTGGTCGTGTCCACCGACACAACCATTCCGCAAGTATCTGGACAATCGTGCGGACAGACGGCTTTGACCGTTTTCAATTCGGATCGCATCGGAAACTCCTCGTTCTGTGGTCAGAATACGGGATTTCCGCGCGATTCGCGATGGCGTTCGACGGCGAGCGTGCGATAAAAAACCGAAAAAAGTGACCGAAGGAGTTGCGATATGGTTACACCCGTCGCAAGATTGTCTACATTGCATTGAGATTGACACGCGAAACGTCCGGACCTTTAATTTCTTGGAACAGGTTCGCAATATCATGCCCGCGCCTGCGAATACTGCCGAATTCGTCGACTTCGTCCGCAAGAGTGGGCTGGTGAACGACGACCGATTGACCTCCGAAATGGAGCGTTTCACCAATGAATCGCTCCCGCTCGATACGATTGACGAGACGGCGGCTACGTTCATTCGCGAAGGTTTGATCACCAAATTTCAGTCGAAGCAGCTCAAACTCGGTCGGTACAAGCGGTTCATGGTGGCGGGCAAGTATCGTTTACTCGAACTCATCGGCGTCGGCGGCATGGGTGCGGTGTACCTTTGCGAACACGTCTTCATGAAGCGGCTGGTGGCCGTGAAAGTGCTACCGCTCGAAAAGCTAAGCGATCCGTCGAACCTCGAGCGGTTCTACCGCGAAGCGCGTGCGGTGGCGGCGATGGATCACCCGAATCTTGTGCGTGCCCACGACATCGACAAAGCCGAGAACCTGCACTTCCTGGTGATGGAGTACGTCGACGGCGCGAGTATGCAGGAGATCGTCGCCCGCTTCGGCCCGATGGACCCGATCCGCGTGGCGCACTACATCGCGCAATCGGCTGTGGGGCTGCATCATGCGAACGATCTCGGCATGGTTCACCGCGACGTGAAGCCCGGCAACGTGCTGCTGGACCGTACCGGTACCGTGAAGTTGCTCGACATGGGTTTGGCACGTTTCTTCAACGACAAAACTGACAACTTGACCGCGAAATACGACGATAAATGCGTACTCGGCACCGCCGATTATCTCGCGCCCGAACAGGCACTCAGCAACGTCGTCGATATCCGCGCCGATATTTACGCGCTGGGTGGAACCTTCTACTTCATGCTGACGGGGCAGTCGCCGGTGCCGGAAGGCACGATTGCACAGAAGCTCGTGTTCCACCAGACGTCGGAGCCGCAGTCGGTCAACGATTTCCGCGACGATGTGCCTCCCGGTATGGTCGAAGTGTTGAAGAAAATGCTGCGGAAACGCCCTGAAAACCGCTACCAAACGCCGATTGAAGTGGCGGAAGCGCTCGCCGAGTGGGCCGATTTGCCGATCGAAGCCCCGCCCGAACACGAGATGCCCGAACTGTGTGCGGTCGTTCTCGCACTCGCCGGGCACTCGGCGGACAAAGTGAAAACGGGTGCCACGAGCCGTGGCGGATCGCGAGGCCCGCGCCGCGGGGGCGCGAGTTCGAACAAATACGATGTCACACCCGACAAAAGCGGCCCACGTACGCCGAACGTACAAGTCGGTGCCGACTACGATCAAGCGACGGTGCCCACGATGCGTTCGAGCACGACCGAGCCATTGAAAGGCTCCAACTCGAACGCTGCCCCCGATGCGATTGTGCGTATTCCTCGCGGTTCGACGAGCAAAGCCAAAGCCCTCGCCCCGCCGGTGAAAGCGAGCCAATCGCGGCTCTGGCTGCTCGCCGCGGTCCTTCTCGGTATCCTCGTGTTCGCGTCGATTGTCGTCGGTGCCGTCTACTTCGCACGGTAGTTTCAACCGCATTTTCGTACGTTTCGGCCTCTCACAATCGACGTAAGTCACAATTCTCGATGTTCAAAAACCGTTTTTTGGGGTTTTTTATCGGTTTTTGAGGTCCAAAACGTCGCTTTTTTGATCGCCATCCACTGATCCGTATTCCGTATCTCACACTTTTGTCGCGGGTTATGTCGATTGCTCTCGATTCGAGAATCGGCGCAAGTGGCGACACGTTCACGACACTTGGAGACATTCTCACGACACTTGGAGACACTTCTGCGCACGTCGAAAAAGTCGACTTACGTCGGATCGCCTCCGATTTTTTGACTGCTGGCATTCGTATGGGTGACGGGTTTCATCCTCCTTTGCGCGACAGAGAGGGATGGTATCGTTCTTGCGATGGCGTAGATTTCGTCGGGGTAACAAAACCGTTTCTGGCGGGTGTCGTTTATACAAAGTCGTACAACACACATCAGTGGACGAAACTCACCCGAAAACGGGGCGGTCGCGTGATCGACGCATTTCAGACTCTCATCGAAAACCTTGCGAATGGCCTCGATGTCCCGATCTGGGACGTGAAAGCGGTCATCGCGATCACGCTCGTCAGCATCGTGTGCGGGTTGGTTGGCTCGCTCGTCGTCGGCAACCGCATGGCGTTCTTCAGCGATGCGATGGCGCACACTGCGTTCGCCGGGGCCGCGCTCGGCGTGTTGACGATCTTGATCTTGAACCCGCGCCTCACCGCACTCGATAGCTCCCCGCTGCAATGGGTGATTCCCGTCGTGATGGTCGCGTTTGGGGCGATTACAGGTACGGCGATCGCGTTCTTCCGCGAACGCACGAGCTTGTCTGCCGATTCGCTCATCGGCGTGTTTTTCGCGCTCGCCGTCGGCTTCGGCGCGATGTTACTCCCCGAACTCTCCAAGCGCGTTCGCTTCGACCCGGAGCAATTCCTGTTTGGCTCGCCGGTATATGCCACGCCGGCCGACTTGCTGTTCCTGCTAATTCTCACCGTCGTTACCGTTGCGTTCTTGTTGCTGCGGTTCAACTCGCTGATGTTCGCGAGTTTCAACCCGAGCTTGGCTCGTTCGCGTCGGGTATCGGTGCGGTTGAACAATTACCTGTTCATCATTTTGCTCGCGCTCGTCGTGAATCTTTCGATCAAGGCGGTCGGCGTGTTGCTAATCAACGCGCTGCTGGTCGTGCCCGCCGCCGCCGCTGCAAACTGTGCCCGAAACTTGCGCCAGATGTTCTTGCTTACGCTCAGTATTAACCTCGGTTGTGGCCTGATTGGCTATCGCATCAGTCAGTATGAAATTCCACTCGCCGACGGTCGTTCGATCCCACTACGGCCATCGGGCACGATCATTATCCTCAGCGTCGCCTGTTTCTTCGCGACATTCCTGTACGCCACGTTGCGCGGTCGCAAATCCGCACACGGCATCTCTTGCGAATGCTGACGTGGAGCACGTTTTTAACGTGCTCGGTTCTTCGGTCCTGAAGGGACCGCTCACGTAGCCCATGGTGATACCATGGGTGGGGGCCGCACCCATTTTCAACGTGCTGGATCGCGTCGCGTCTCGATGACTCGCCACGACTGGTTTTTTGAGGGTATTTGCCCCCGCGCCGGCTTAAAGACCAGCGGCAACCAGAATAAGACAAGAATCGAATTGAATTTACATACTAACGGTGTCGCGTTACGGTACATTTCACAACAGTCAAAGCGACTCTGTCCGTGGAGACACCTATGCCCGGTTGGATATGGCTCGTGATCGGATTGGTACTTTTGGTTGTCTTTCTCGTCGTGTTATCGTACTGGATCGTTGAAACGAGCGATGGTTGGCGTCGAGAAGTGTTGGAAGACGGCGAACGGACGAACGCCTGGATCGTCGATTATGAGCCGGGCGAAGACCTGCGGTCGCCGATCATTCTGGTTCTCTTGTGTCCGGATCCGGACATACCCGACGACTTTATGCGGCAAATGGTCAAAAAGGTAGACAATGCCCGAACGCGGAAAGCCAAAGATTCCGTCACGGCTGAAGTCGCACGGATGACACTCTCGCATGAGTCTACGAGTTCGCGGCAGCGTTTGCCGAAAAAGTTCACCGAAGGCCATGAGGTCTATTCTTTTTTCTATCATGTGTTTTCAGATGACGCGATGAACCTGCCCGAGGATTGGCTCGACAGCGATTTCATCTCTGTGATTCTCATGTGGGACAAGCATGAAACCACGCTGGTTGTTCCGCCACGTCGTAAACGTCGCAAACAGAAGCGTTCGGATTACGAGTAACGCAACTTTCTCGAATGAAACTTCTTTCTCCGAACGGTTTGTAGTCTGGTTTCGTAACATTACGGGGCGGCTGTTCATTTGCCCCACACTCACCGGTTTCTGCCGTGATTGCACAAATACTCGACTTCATCCTGACGTTCCAGTCGATCCTCTGGGAAGCGTTGCCGTTCATCGTGCTCGGCGCGCTGGTTGCGGGGGTGCTCGAAGAACTTCTGCCGCAGCAGTTGGTGACGCGGTTTATGCCGAAGGGCGCACTGCCTGCGGTGGTGATTGGTGGATTGCTCGGGTTGGTGTTCCCGATGTGCGAATGCGGTATCGTCGTGGTGATGCGGCGATTACTCCGCAAGGGCGTGCCGCTATCGTGCTGTATCACGTACATGCTCGCGGGGCCTATCGTGAACCTCGTCGTGCTGCTTAGCACCTACGTGGCGTTCGACCGCCACAAAATTGGCTGGGACATGGTGATTCTGCGGGCAGGTATGGGCTTTGTCGTCGCGACGATCACCGGGTTGATCGTGAATGTGTATTACCGCAAACACGGCACGAAACTTCTTACATCGCTGGCGGCTCCGCGATCTTCGACACTGCCGATGGTGGACGATGACGAGGAAAAACTCGCAGACAAACCGAAGCCGCTGATGAAGCGATTGGCGAACATCTCTTCGACCTCGCTCCACGATTTCATGGATATTACGGTGTTCCTGATCCTCGGTGCGATCCTCGCCGCGATCATTAAAATGATGATTGAGCCGGGCGAAATCGAACGCATCTCGAACGAACAGCCGTACCTCGCAATCCCTTTGATGATGCTCATGGCCGTGTTGATGTGCTTGTGCAGCGAGGCGGATGCGTTCGTTGCCGCGAGTTTCACGAAGATGCAACTCTCGGCAAAGCTCGCGTTCCTCGTGCTCGGGCCGATGCTCGATCTGAAACTTCTGTTAATGTACACGCGGGTGTTCAAAACGAAACTGATTCTCGTCATCGTCACGTGCGTCGTCGTGCAAGTCGGCATTTACTCGATGCTGGTTCACACGTTCTACGCCCCGAAGCTACCCGTGCCGACTGCGGTAGTCGTAGGGAAGTAAATGACCGAACCTTCAGGGTCGGGGTTCTGTTCTTCGGTCCTGAAGGGACCGCTCACGTAGCCCATGGTGATACCATGGGAGGGGCCGCACCCATTGGCGTCGTGACCTCTCGCGTCGCGTCTCGAAGACTCGCCACGACTGGTTTTCGAGGGTGATTGTCCCCGCGTCCCATGGTTCCACCATGGGCTGAGAGAGCGACCCTTTCAGGGTCGGGGGTAGCCCATGGTGATACCATGTACCGTTGCAGAATCCGAAACGTCAACGCTTCCGCACCTTTCAGGGTCGGGGGTAGCCCATGGTGATACCATGGGAGGGGCGCACCCATTGTCATCATTACGGTTTCCACCGGAGCAAAAGTCATGGCCATCGAACTGAAACAACACGATCATGGCGACCATTCGCACACGCACGATCACGATCATGCGCACGATCACGGCGATGAGAATCTCGAAAATCTCTTCACCATCGGGATCTGCGGTTCGTTCAGCGTGGTGGCGATCATCCTCGGTGGGATGAGCGTCGTCATGCAACGCAAGGGAATGCTGAGTTACATCCTTGCGGAGCCGTTTCATATCTGGGTGCTGATTAGCGGGTCGGTGTTGTTGCTGCTGACCGCGATCCGGGCGATTGCACTTTGGCAAACGACGGGGTCGCACGCCCACCACGATCACGATCATGGGCACGTTCACGATGAAAATTGCAAGCACGAGCCGGTGAAAGCGGCGAGCCACGATCATTCGCACGACGACCACGAACATGGCGGGGTGTTCTGGCGTGCGATCGTGCTGATGTTCCCCGTCGTGTTGTTTTTCCTCGGGTTGCCGAACCAGAGCTTCAGCGCCGCCGGTGCGGAACGACTCTTGGGCAAAGAATCGGCTATCGGGGAAGTCAGCGAAGTCGCCGACAAACAAGGTGGCGGACGCTTCGATTTCGCCGAACTCAGCGACTCCGCAAGTGACGCGGACAAACGCGAGGCATTACAAGGGCAGACAGTGACGATCAAAGGCCAACTTCGCCGCGTCGGCGACCGTCAATGCACGCTCTATCGCCTCAAAATGACCTGCTGCGCCGCCGACACAATCCCGCTTAAAGCAAGCATTATTACCGATGCTTCGTTGAACTCGTTCAAAGATCACATTTGGGTCGAAGTCACGGGTAAGCTGCAATTCGTTCAAATGCCGGGGCAACTCGAGTTCATTCCGCTCATCCGCGCCGAACTCAAGAACATCAAAAGCGCTACAGCCGAGTAAGGGAATAGATCGCGATTAACGCGAAAAGTGACAGGTCCAATTCTCGCCAACTCGCAGCAGCACGGCACGGCCGCCGAAAATGTGGCCGTGCAGCTGAATTTCTACTCGATCTACGCGGTCGTCGATCCACTCGATCGTGCCGTCATCCCATCGTTTCACAGTCCCGCGCCCGCCCGAAACGGGGCCTTCGTAATCCAAATAGATCGACCGATGATCGGGCATCGCCTCGGCGAGCATAACCGTGCCGATGGCCGGTTCGGAACGCAATCGCCACGACCGCAACGCCGCCCTCGCTTCGAGGAGGAAGTCCCAGTGAAGCGTCGGCCAGTCGTGTTCGAGGATGACAAAACGCGGCATAGTTGAGTTTACATAATCCCCGAGCCGAAGCTGTCTTCGCGGAGGATTGCGGGGGTTTCGCTATCGCTCAAGTGGTTGCCGCGGCTGGCGGGTTGGTGCGGGCCGTGGGTTTTGTACCCGAGCGGCTTGCCCATCTCGTGAATGTTTGTGGGCACGTCGTCGTCGAAGTCGAACTCGTCGTAACGGCAGATGTAACCGGGTTGCTTGGAACGTTCGCGTTCGTCGATGAATGCCTTGGCGATCGCGCTCTGGATGTGTTCGCGTGCCCCGCTGTGGATCGGGTGTGCGATGTCCGCGTGCAATTTCGCGCGGCCATCGGGGACTTCTTTCGTCGCTCGCGCTTCGTCGAGTTTCCGCCCGCAGTTGTTGCAGAAACGCGAACGCAGGTGGTTCTTGCAACCGCAATGCGTACACCGATCCGTCAGTTTGCGGCTGGGCATCGCCACGAACATGCCGCGAGTCCCTTCGATGATTTTCAGATCCCGAACGACGAAGGCGTTGTCGAAGGTCACCGAACAGAACGCGAGCAGGCGCTCGTTGTTCTCTTCGCACAACTTGATGCGTACTTCCGTGATTTGCACCGTCGCTCTCCTCTGATGTGATGTCTGAGTTAATCGATTGCGGGCCAACTCCGCGTCACTGCAATAAACGGCGTATCTTCATCGGGCGGCGTGCTTCTTCGCATCGCGTCGGCGATCCGAATGGCATCGGTTCGATCTTTGCACAAGGCGAACAGCGCCGACCCACTACCCGACAGTTGGCAGCCGAGCGGCCCGAGGGCGGCCAGTCGGCGGTAAGTTCGTTCGACTAACGGCGCGGCGGCGAAGGCCGGTTCCTGCAACCGATTGTGCAATTCACTCGCTAAATTTTGCACGTTGCCATCCGTCAAGGCTCGGCAAGCGTCTGTACTGCATAGCGGGTGTAAGGGCACGGCCACTCGGCGGTAAACCTCACGTGTCGAGAGGCCGACGTTCGGCTTCACGACGACAATATCGAGCGTTCGCCCCATCGCAACCGGAGCGACAATCTCACCGCGACCCGTGCAAATGGCAGCCGGGGCGTGCAAGAAGAACGCGACATCCGAGCCGACATCGGCGGCGATGCTCGCGAGTTCCGCAAGCGGCAAGTTCTGCCGCCACAGTCGGTTCAGTGCGAGTAGTGTCGTCGCTGCATCGCTCGACCCGCCACCCAGCCCCGCTTCGTGCGGGATCCGTTTGGTCAGTCGAATCGTCGCGCCCTTCGTCGTCCCCGTCTTGCGGCGAAACGCCTCGGCGGCCTTCCAGACGAGGTTCTCTGGCCCGTTCGGCAGCGTAGTCGGTTCGCAAGTCAGTCGCAATTCGCCGCACGGCTCGTCGCGAAACTCCAGCGTGTCGAACAAGTCGATCACCACCATCAGCGTTTCGATCGCGTGATAGCCATCGGACCGTTTGCCGACAATTTCCAGCGTCAGGTTCACTTTCGCCGGTGCCCACGCCACGAGCGAATCCTTACCGGCCATCGTGCCCCAAAAGGGCGTGACGGTCGGGTTTCCGTTCTCGGGTTCGTTCGCGATGGTACTCGGCATCGGCGTGACAAGCGAAGAGAAATCCCGTCGAATCCGAGGCGAGCATCACTGCCCTTGGGAACCGTCCGTGGAATCCTCGTGTGGTATGTTGTAACAATTAGTCGGAAGATAACCGCGAACATCAGCCAGGTCAAGTGGGAAGGTTAAGGAATCTTTACAGATTTGACCAATGCGCGAAATTCACTGTTGTCGCCGAAACGCATCGCAAGACTGACGCTGACAGGGACACTCCGAACTCCGATAATGCGAGGATGAAGAACGAGAATATGCTTGCGCCAGGTGGGTTGATTGCCCAGCGGATGCCGGGGTTTGAATCGCGTGCCGAACAGCAGGACATGGCGGCGGCGGTGGCGAATGCGATCGCGCGTCGTCGGCCGTTGCTCGTCGAGGCGGGTACCGGTGTCGGCAAAAGTTTCGCGTATTTGGCCCCAGCGATTGCCGAAATCGCGAAGAACAAAGACGCCCGCATCGTCGTCTCGACGCACACGATCAACCTGCAATCGCAGCTGATTGAAAAGGATATTCCCTTCCTGCAAGCCGCCTTGGGTATGGAGTTCCGCCCCGTGTTGGTGAAGGGCCGCGGCAACTACCTCAGCCTACGTCGGTTGCAGGCCGCCCAGCAACGTATGAACGTCATCGGCAGCGATCCCGTCGCGATGGAGCAACTCATTCAGGTCGGCAAATGGTCCCGAACGACACTCGAAGGCAGCAAGGCCGATCTCGCGTTCCAACCAATGCCTTCGGTGTGGGATGTCGTTCAGTCCGATAACGGCAACTGCCTCGGCAAGAAGTGCAAAACCTACAAGGATTGCTTCTACTACAAGGCTCGCAAGACCGTACACGGCGCGAATCTGTTCATCGTCAACCATGCGTTGTTCTTCAGCGATCTGGCGCTTCGCAAGCAAGGGGCGGGGCTGTTGCCGGATTACACGGCGGTGATTTTCGACGAAGCGCACACGCTCGAAGACGTGGCCGCCGACCACCTCGGGTTACAGATCGGGCAAGGTACGGTCGAATATTTGTTGAACGAACTGTTAGCGCCGCGCGGCAACAAAGGCGTGCTGACCACGAACGGCGACGGCGAAAGTTTTCAACTCGTCGAAGCCGCACGACACGCCTCGGAGCGGTTCTTCGGCGCGCTGCACACGTGGCACAGTAGTCAAGCGCGTGGCACCGGTCGGGTTCGCGAAACGGGCATCATCCCGGACATCCTTTCGGGCGAACTCGACAAGCTGGCCGGTGCGTTGCGGATTCTGGCGAAGGCACTCAGCGAGGACGAAGATAAGATCGAACTCACGAGCCGTGCGGATCGCCTCACGGCGTTGGCGAACGGCGTGCGCGAGTGGCTCGGGCAGTCGATGGACGGCCACGTTTACTGGATCGAAGTACGAGCGGCACAAGGCCGCATCCCACGGGTGACGCTTTCCAGCGCGCCGATTGAAGTCGGCAAAGCGCTGAAGGAACAACTATACGACAAGGTACCCTCGGTGATTCTGACGAGCGCGACGATGAGCGCCGGCGGTCGCGAAGGCTTCAACCTCTTTCGCAAACGGCTCGGCCTCGATAAAGCCGACACCGTGCAACTCGGCAGCCCGTTCGATTACAAAAATCAAGTTGAGTTGCACCTATTCCGCAACATGCCGGACCCTTCCGCACAAGCGGCGGCGTACGAATCGGCGGTGCTGGACAAGTTGCCGGAGATGATCGCGAAGACATCCGGGCGGGCGTTCGTGCTGTTCACGAGCTATCAGTTTTTGCAGCGGGCCGCCGACCGTTTGCGCCCGTGGATCGCGAAAAATCAGTACACGCTGTTCTGCCAAGGCGAAGGGTTACCTGCACCGAAAATGCTCGAAGCCTTTCGCACGACGCCGCGCTCCGTGCTGTTCGGCGTCGATAGTTTTTGGCAAGGCGTCGACATTCGTGGCGATGCGCTCTCGAACGTGATGATTACGAAGTTACCGTTCGCGGTGCCGGATCGCCCGCTCACCGAAGCGCGGCTCGAAACGATACAGCAAAACGGCGGTAACCCGTTCAACGACTATCAAGTCCCGCAAGCGATCATCAAATTGAAACAGGGCTTCGGGCGGCTCATTCGCACCGCCACCGATCGGGGAATGGTGGTACTGTTCGACCCGCGAGTTTTAACGAAAGGCTACGGCAGACAGTTCTTGTCCGCATTGCCGGAGTGCAAGACGTTCGTCGATGGCGTGGAAGAAGTGTCGCGCTGAATTGTTGCAATTCTCATAACACACTCATGGCAAAGATGTTAAAACGAGAGTTGTTATTGGATAAACTCCCGGAGAGACTGCCGTGCGGGTGTTGCTCGTCGAGGATCAAATCCCGCTGCTGAAAGCGTTGCGGCAGGGCCTGGAAGAAGAAAGTTTCGCGGTCGATGTGGCGAGCGATGGCGAGGACGCCGACGCGAAGGCGCGTGCCACGCAGTACGATGTCATCATCCTCGACATCATGTTGCCGAAGATCGATGGCCTGACGCTGCTGAAACAGTGGCGTTCGAGCGGGATTCTCACTCACGTGCTCATGCTGACCGCGCGCACGACGACCGAAGACAAGATCATCGGTCTCGATGCGGGTGCCGACGATTACCTCGCGAAGCCGTTTGAACTCGACGAGCTCCTCGCCCGCGTTCGTGCATTGGTTCGCCGTAGCCATCAGGTCAAAGATCCGTTCATCAAAGTCTTCGATCTGACGATCGACACCGCAGCGCGGCGGGCGGATCGCGCGGGGGTTTCGATTCACCTGACGCCGCGCGAATATGCACTACTCGAGTTCCTCGCGTTTCACCGTGGCAAGGTCGTCACGCGGACGATGATTTGGGAGCACCTCTACGACGAATACGACGAGAACACGTCGAACGTGGTCGATGTGTACATTCGCTATCTGCGGAACAAGATCGACAAAGGGTTCGATCCGCCGCTCATCATGACGCGCTGGGGCGAGGGCTACATATTGCGTGGGGAAGACGACCTTCCTCCCGCACCGAAACCGAACGCGAAAAAATAGTCGTTAGGTATGGCACATGGGTAGCGTAATTCCATCAGAATTTTTAACCGCGGAGTGCGCTGAGAGCGCGGAGTAAAAAATCATGATTTCCGTATCGTTCAAATAGAAGCAGAAAACTGTCACCTAGATTGAATCATCCCATGATTTTTCTTCTTTGCGTACTTTGCGGCCTTGTATGTTTCCAAAGTACCGTACAAGTGATTAACTGAAGCCACCTCGGGAGTGGATTGATCGTCCACTTTCGAGGAGTCGCCGACCG
>JAYVXI010000193.1:0-13763 GCA_043785305.1 Limnoglobus sp.
GGTCAGATAAGGAGCGGCGAAGGCCCACTCGTCGTCGGTAATATCACTGGGATACGGTTGGCGTTCAGTGTTCATAGCCTATTCTACCGCCACCACTCACGTTAAGTGCATAACAGGCTCTAGTCTCGCCGACGAATGCACCACAAGAAGTCACGAGAGGCAATCAGGATAGATTCGCCATCGATTAATGGTGAACCCATGAGCATTCCATCGAACTGATACCGTCCAATCTCCTGCGGATTCTTTTCGGCGGTGAAAACGTGCAGACCATCAATCGTGGGTGCATACAATCGATTGCCGTTCACCACAGGGCCACCGAATCGAGCTGTTCCATCGAGCTGCTTTCGCCATGTCTCCTTACCAGTTGTCCGATCCAAGGCAACGAGCAAACCGGTGTGACTCATCGCATAGACGCTATCTTTTGCAACTGCTACCGGTCCGACGACACCATCGAATTTTGCATCTGTGAACGACCAAAGAATCGTATTCTCCAATCCTTTGATTGTGCGATGAAGATCGACAGCGACTACAGGACGCTTGACTACGGTTGGAGTTTCCAAATCTTGATTCAGACCGATATAAGCCATGTGATTAGCAATCGTTGGAGCGCTGAGGAAAAATACGCTATCTCCTCGCGTCGTCGAATTCCAAGGTATGGAGTTATTCGCGTTACAATTTACTTGTCCAAGGATCCGGCCTTTCAGCGGTTCAAAAAGATATAAATAGCCATCGCCTGCTGGAAAGATTATGCAAATCTTTCCGTCAATCTTTGCCATTGCAGGCGAACCCCACTGACCGTATGCAATCCGTTTCCCAGGGAGATTGCTAGACCAAACTACTACTCCTGTTTGCTTGTTTACTGCTAGAAACGAAGGAGCATCTGGTCGTGGAACGAATGGAATCAAATTGAAATCATCCGAATAGCCAAATGTGCTGCCGTTGCCAGTAACGCAGTAAACAAAATCTCCCACAACGAGTGGCGTCGGAAGCGGATTGCCGCCATCGCCGGCATCTCGCTTAAAAACACCATGATCGCCAACATAGTCGATCTTCCACGTGAGGTTCGACGTCATCAAATCGCAGCAGACGAGTTCACCTCGATTGGACTGATAGTATACTTTCCCATTATCAATCTGAGGTCGACCGAGGCTCGTCGATGGGACATCGTTTGCACGATGGGAGAGCCTCTCATGCGTCCTTTGCCACTCAAACTTCCCTTCGTTCTTGGAAAAGCACATTATTACTCCCCGGTCATCGCGAACATGCACATCACGTGGAACGGAGTTATTCGTTCCCAGATAAATGCGATTGTCTACGACCGTAGGTGTACTACTTCTACTACCAATCTCCGTTTTCCATAGTACGTTGTTTTGTTTGTCATCCGAAATAGTCCATGTCGGTGTGGAATCCGTTTTTAGTCGTATCGGGTCTACTGCCAGCACACGATGGATTGACACATTGCAAATTAGCGAAAGCAGTACGATCACGCACAACAATCGCATCCCTGCCCTACGGAAACTGCGATTGCCGCACGTAAAATTGCCGCCTGCTTCGTATCCAGTCATCATTATTTCACCGGGGTTAGACTGTAGTATCCCTTCAAGAAATTGTATTCGAATTCATCTAGAGACTTTGGCTTATATCGAGTGCAGTACGTGCTTATTTCACCTTCCAGAAAAATGTGGTTACCCATCGTCTCGGACCTAACAGTTCGATTTCTGTCATTCTCGGGCTCGTCCGTGTTGCAGGGTGTTGAACACCTTATGTTTGTATAAGTATAGCGAATTTCTAGATACACACGAAAATTGCCTCTACGATTATCTCCGTTAAACGTTCGGTTTTGACGGAACCCGAAAACAGTGACAGTCACATCCCCTTTGCAGTTCTTCCCGTCGCCATTGTTGCTTTCGTTCCAAGTAGAATTTGGAAAACTGTATCGGCCCAGCTCTACCCCAGGGCCTGGTTGGGTGTCCCAGGCCCTCCTTGGCGGGGGAGCTGATTCGCGTTCCCTATGAAGCCCCGACGGATCAAGCCCATTGACCGGATCATTCCCCACATACCGATACAGATTCTCGTCGCCCGCTTCGTACCCGATCGGGTCCATCGTCATCCAGCGGCCTAAGTTCGGACTAAACATCGCGCATCCTCCGTTTGGTCGTTCAGGAATCCCAACTGTATTCGGCTCGTAACAACTGTGGCAGGTCGGCTGGTCGCAGATTCGGGTTCTTTCGCATCGGTTCCCACCAGCGCCGACTCGATTTCACGTCGTTCATCAGATGTTCCATAACCGATAGTCCGATAATGTCCCGTTCCACTTCGTGCGGAATATACCGAAACTGTCTCGGTGGCAGGTCGATGGTCAACTTCGGGAGTTGCTCGCGGGACGGAAGGCGAGATTCGATCACCTCGTTCCAGTTCTGGATCGCTTGCTGAAGCTGGAACGTATATTGCTGCCGTCGCGGATCGAGTTCATGCGCCCAGACGAACGAATGGGTCGCTTCGCGATAGTTTTTCTCTTGGACCCAACATTCGCCACGCTGACTGATAAAGCTCGCGACCTCTTCCCTCGGCGAAAACGACTGCAAATACCCACAAATGCGGACCGTCTCCGATGGCATCGAGTAACTTCCGGAGCGATAGTGTTCGTCCTCGAAGAAGCTCACGCCTTCGCCACTGGCTTCGATATTGAAGCGATCGCCGAGCAGGGTGCCATCGTCCCACCGGCAAAAACTATGGCAACGAGTCGAAACCAATTTCAGCGGATAACCCATCCGGCGTCCGATGGCTGCATAAATAATCGGCAGATTGCCGCAGGTTCCGCCCTCGCCCTGAACGACACCGTAAACGAAGGAATCTTCGGGCTGGAAAATGTCCTCGTCGCGCTTTCGGTTTGGATGGAACCGGATGCCGAGATCGCGTTGCAGATGCGTAATCATCGCCTGGATTCGGAACTTCGGTTCCGAGTTCGGGTAATCGCATCGGCCCCGATGAAAGTGAGGCATCATTCCTTCGGTAAACCGTTGGCAGCGACCCGCCCACTCGTCGAGTTTCGCGAGATTCCGCTTCCAGTCGATCCGATCCGCACCCGGTAAACCGGATGCACTGGCAAGATTCAAAATGGCAATATCGAGCCGATTCATCTCGGCTTGAGGCAGTCGAACGAGTTGGTGGAAGTTGAGCATGAGGAGTTCGAGCAATTCGCACATTCGTTACACGTATTCGTATGTTCCCGCAACCAACGTGTGGCGTCAAGCGAATTCTGACAGTTCCTCACGGTTCACTTCTTGGGTGCGGGCAGGTCGCGGCGGGCTTTTTTGAGGAGTGCGACGAACTCGGGGATGGGTCGGATCGGATCGAAGTCGGCGTCGGTTTCGATGTAGTCGTGGCCGAAACCGGCGCGGAGCGCGATGCCGAGTAGCGCGAGGGCCTCGGCGCGGTAGGCGATGTCGCCCTTAGAGACGTGTGCGTAGATGCACGCGACTTGATACGCGGTGATCGGCGCGAAGCTGGCATCGAGTGCGGTGCGAGCATCGACGAGGGCTTCGGGATACTTGCCGAGGCGGGCGTGCATGACGCCGCGACTGGCGATGGCGGATACGTTTTTCGGGTCCAAGGCAATGACCGTGCTGAGCGCATCGAGGCATTCGAGAATGCGGCCGGTTTCGCCGAGCACGTGCGCCCGATACAGGTGCGTCGCCGGCGATTTCGGGTTGAGCGCGACGGCGTTATCGAACGCTTTCAGCGCCGCCACTTTGTCCGTTGCCAGGAGGTCGATGCCGCGATGGATCCAGCCATCTTCGTTAGAAGGATCGGCGAGATCGGCTTCGGCCCCCGCAGCGTCGCCAGTCAACTTTCGCAGCTTGGCGCGGAGCGGCAACACGCGCGCGTGAGCGGCCCCGTTCCCCATCGCGGCATCGGCATCGGCTAGCGCCTCCGCGTATAACTGCAACTTCTCGCGGGCTTCGGCCCGTACCAAAAAGGCTTCGGCGAAGGTCGGCTGCACGAGCAACACTGCCGTCATATCTTGCTCGGCGGCCCGGTTGTCGCCCAACCGTAACTGCGCCAACCCGCGATTGAACTTGGCGAAAGTCGAATCGGAGTCGAGCGCCAACACGCTCGTAAAGCAGCCTCGTGCGGCGGCCCACTGGCCGAGCGAAAGCTGGCAGACGCCTTCGCAATAGTACGGCCAAACGGCTTTCGGGTTCAGCGTTTGCGACTTGTGGAACAACTGGATCGCGGCTTCATAGCGACCCGCATCGAGTTCGACCGTGGCCGCCTGGTGGTAATCGCGCGCCGTTTGGGCGGGCGTCACGGCGAGTGCCGTGACCGCAACGCCGAGATCGTCGGCGCGACCGAGCCGCTTGAACATCGTCTCGCGCTGGATGTACAGCAATCGCGGCGGGTCGTCGCCGGCCAGTTCGCCGGCGCGGGCGTTGGACTTCACCGCTTCATCCATCTCGGCCGCATCGGCGGGCTTCTGGGTAATCGCGCGGATCCAGTGCCCGCGCGCCAACATCAGATGCAAATCGACGAGTTCGCGGCGCAGTTCGTCGCGTTGCTCGGCGGACAGTACCGCCACGTGTCGCTTTCGTTCCCAGTCGGGTTCGTTCGCGCCGAACTTCGCTAGCGCCAACCGTCCTTTCTCCACGCCGCGGGCGAGCGACGTCAGATCGGCCGGGTCGACGTGCAGGAACTGCTTTGCCTCGTGGGCTTCTTCGCGGAACTCGCGATAGACTTGCTCGGCTTCGAGTCGCACCAAGCGAGCTCGGTTCGCCCAGGCACCCGCCCCGACGGACAGGAGAATCACGCCCAACAACGCCCCGATCATCGTCGTCGAAGTCAGGTACGGGTGTCGCCGTCGCCACTTTTGCAGTCGTTCGCGGACGGATCGCTCCGAGGCAAATTTCAGCGGTTGATCGTTTAAGTAACGGTGCAAATCTTCGCGCAAGTCCGTTGCCGTCGCGTAGCGATCGAACGGCTCGAACGCGAGGCATTTGAGAATGATCGACTCCAGCCCGTACGACACATCGCGGTTGAACGTGCGGATCGACTTCAGCGGCCCGGCTTTGCGTTCCTCGATCAACTGCTTGACCGCGGCCGACGTCGATTCCGTTGGCATCCGAAACGGGTACTGCCCCGACAGCAGTTCGTACAGCACGATACCGAGCGAATAAATGTCGCTGCGGGCGTCGGCGCTCGGCAGCCCCGTAATCACTTCGCGCATATGCTCGGGGGCCATATACGCCAACGTGCCGCCGAGCGTCGGATTCGGTACCGACGCACGCAACAGCAATTCCTCCGAGACGCCGAAGTCCAGCAGCATCGGCTGGCCGTCGTCGGTGAGCAAGATGTTCGCGGGCTTGATGTCGCGGTGAATGATGCCGCGATCGTGCGCGTGCGCCATGCCGTCGGTGAGGCGGATCGCCAGCCAGACGATCGCGCGTACGTAGCTGACCGATGCCAGCAAGCCGAAGACGGCATCGGTGGTCGATTCTTCGTGCCGTTCGCGCGGGTGGAATTCGGGGCCTTCGGGCAAAACATGCCGCGAGGTATTCAGAAAGCGAAACGTGTCGACGAACGCCCGCCCCGTTGCGGGTATGGCGGCGTTCTCGCGATATTGGCGTAGCAGATTCTGGAGCGTCGTGGTGCCGAAGTACGGCATACAGACCGCTTGAAGCGGCCCCGACCGGTGGACCGAGTACACCGGCACAATGTTCGTGTGCTGCAACTTGGCGAGCGCCCGCGATTCCCCCGCGAGGTCGGCGGAGACTTTGAGCACGACGAAGCGACCCGCGAGGTTTTCTTGCGTGGCCAGGAACACGCGACCGAACGCCCCGCTGCCGATCTCGCGAACGAGTTGGAAGCCGTACGCGGTCTCGCCGGGCTTCGGCATCGCCAACATCGCCGTGGCGACGCGATCCGTGTGCATCGGAAAATTCGACTCCGCCATCGTGCTCGGCGGTTCGACGGGCAGCGGGTTCGTCAGCTTGGCCGTCGGCGCATCGACATCCAAGATATCCGATTCGGTGTCGGACTTCCGAGCGATGACCGAGGTCGGTTCGTCGGGAGTCAAACGACCTTCTGTGTGTGACATCGTCACGACCGAATACCTCACAATGGCAATCCAATGTGCAAAACCTTCACGAAAGCTAGTGCGGATTTACTCACATAATATCGTGAACCCAGAGAAAAGAAGAATTCGATGCGATCAATACATCGGATCGCGACTGTGGCGCGACGTTTGCGGTGCGACAATGATTGCGCCACCGCGCGAACTTGCTCTTTTTCGAGCAAATTTCTGCACCTCGTAAAAACACGTGCTAGACAAACGGTGAGGGTTATAACGATTATCCTGCGACTGCCTACGGCTGGACCCTCGCCCCTCGTAGACCCGTCGCGATTTACCACAGATGGGGTTTATCATGGCGTTTACACTCAAATTGAACGTGATGGCGCTCGAAGACCGCACGTGTCTCTCTTCCAGCCTCGGCGTGCCGTTGCCGCCACCACCGCCACCGCCGCCACCGATCATCATCGTGATTAAGCCACCGATTGACGTCGGCATGGGGACCATCACCACCAGCACCAAAACCGTTTAAGTTCGCGTCGCACTTTCGCGTCGGGCAACCGCCCGACGCGATCGAAAATGACACATTTCTCGCCACCTCGCTCGTGCGTTCTGACAGTTGGGTGACGCGACACCCTCGCCTGTGCGTTTGTCTTCACCTTGCCGCTTGTGAACAACTCATTACGATACCACTATCAGTTTTTCCGCCTCAGAATCATATTGTGCCACGGACTTGGCCCACTCTCGAATCGGGTTGCGATATGCCAACTTCCCCGAAGGATCCGTCGTCCGATTCGTCCGTCCGTCGCCTGGCTTCGGAACAAGCGTCGATGGCATTCGGCCCGAAGATGCCCGAAGGGGCATCCGATAGCTCATCGCAATCGAGCGAACCGGCATACGTGCCGGGTCCGCCATCGAAAAAGTGGGCGGCGAAACCGCAATCCGCGTCATCGGCGGGTTCGGGTTCGTACTCGAGTGCGCGGCTGCAATCGGGGCGGCGCATCCAGGCGGAAATCGAAAAGCACATCGAGGCCAACGCCGATTTCGGACCCAAAGCCGGTTGGCAGCACCCGTCGCCCGGTTACAAACTCCTCAAACCGCTGAAGGCCGGGACGTTCGGTTCGGTCTGGCTGGCATCGCCCGATGCCTCTCCGGATCAACACGTCGCGATTAAGTTTTTCCCCCGACGGGACGCGCGAAATCACGCCGACGAGACGAAGCACCTGCTCGAGATGACGAACGAAAATGGTTTCGTGCAACTCCTTGCGATCTGCGGCAACGATGCGGAATGGCCGTATTACGTGATGAATTACGTCGAGAAATCGCTCAAGGACGTCCTCGACAATCCGGCACCGCTGCCGACGAAAGACGCGATCCGCATCTTCGCGAAACTCGTCGAGGCGATGTCGTACGCGCACAACCGCCCGCGAACGGCGCTCGTCCATTGCGACCTGAAGCCGGGGAACGTGCTCATCAACGAGCAGGGCCACCCGCTGATTACGGACTTCGGGCAGTCGCGATTGGTCGAGGAAGAAACCGCGGCACTCGGCACCGAGGGCTACATGCCCCCGGACCAAGCCGACGTCGGCCACGATCAGGCCGATAAACGCTGGGACGTCTACGCGCTCGGGGCCATTGGTTTTGCGATGTTATCGAAAGACCGCATGCCGCCCCGTTGGGAAGCCGTGCAGAAAGAATTGTCGACGGGCAAACAGAATCGCCGTACCGAGACGCACCTCAAACGCTACCGCGATTCGCTGCGAAAAGTCGATGTGGACTGGGACAAATTAGCGCCCGACGTCGATCGCCACTTCCGCGAGATTCTCGATAAATGTCTCGCCACCGAGGAAAGCGAACGCCACGACGATGCCAGCGATATTCTCGAAGCGCTGCGAGCGCGCAAGCTGCGGCAGAAGCGTCGGCCGATCTTGCAACTCGGGTTGCTCGCCACGATCGTCTGCGCGATTGCCACGTTGATCGCCGCACGGGAAATCCACATCCGGACGGTCGGGGAAAGTCGAATCAGCTTGATGAAAGAGATCGTGGCCGGGCAAGCGGATCTGGCGAAAGTGGCGGCGGAAACGCTCGAGACGCGATTGCAAGAACGGGCGCTGTTCCTCAAAAACCAAGTCGCCTCGCCGGACTCCGCACCGGCCCGGAAAGCGTTGGCGAACGCGGTCGAAAAATACAAACATCGTTCGCTGCCACCGCCGTTCGTGTGGAACGAAACGGATCGCAAGCCCGCCGCCGACTGGCTCAAGGAAATCAATCGACGCGGTGGGGAACAAAAGCTGTTCGCGAATCGCGGCGCGGGGATCGTCATCAACGCCGATCGCCGCGCCTACAGTTTCGCAGGGTGCGAAGAGTACGACGCGAAGGCCAAGCTGTGGACGATCCGCTCGCCGTGGAAAGACGACGATTCGATACGAAACAGCGGCAAAAACTTTGCCTATCGCGACTACTTCAACGGGTTGGGTTTAGCCGCCGACGAAACGAATTACGACAAACAGTTCGATCCGGTCACTGTGCCGCATATTTCTACGGTGTATCAATCGACGAGCGTCGGCAATCCGTGGTTCGTCGAGGTTTCGCAACCGTTGTTTTCTCCCGACGACGCCAAGCAGGTCGTGGGTATCCTTTCGTGCGCGATCGAAGTCCGAAAGGATCTCGCCGATTGGTTGAACAATGCGGGCATGGAAAAAGACGTGAATGCCGAAGATTCCCGCACGCCGAAAGAGCTCGGTTCGTTAGTGTGGGTAGTCGATGGCCGTGGAAAACTCGTCTGGCGGAACAACATCGCCGCCGCCGTCAGCGATCCGAAAAACATTCCCTCGTACAAAGAATTCCTCGGGACGATACCGGACGAGCAACGCAAAAGCCCGACTGAAGTCTACGACCCGATGGATGAGAAGACGCGGCTCATCGCGGTCAAGCAAGACTTGAAGCCACTCGAAAATTCTGCGAGCAAAGACATCCAACGTTGGCATGTCGTGGTTGCGAAAAACTCCGACGCAGCCATGAAGCCCGTCGACGATTTATCCCGCAGCCTCATTCGCGCCGGTGGCATTGCGGTCGCGGCCTTCGCGGCGATCGCCGGTCTGTTGTGGTTCGGCGTGTTCCGAATGCTGCGAAATATCGCGTCCGCGGATTAAAGGGTAGGTAGCCGAAGTCGTGAGACTTCGGAGGAAGTTCCTGCGTCAGAAGTCTCACGACTTCCGCTACGAAGAGCTCACAGGAGGTCGTTCGATGGCTGTTCTCGTCGCACGTTACCTGCCGCAAGACGACGATCGCGAACCGGTCATCTTGTGGAAGTACCCACTTCCGGCGAATCGGAAGATCACCATCGGCCGGGCCGGGGCCGCACTCAACGACAATAGTGATCGGTCGCTGTCCGACCGCGAAGTGTTCGACGGGGTCCACTCCGTCCCGGACGATTCGGTTCGCGCGATCAGTTGGCGACACGCTACCGTCACGTGGCTACCCGGTCGATCGCGGATGAAGGTCGAGATTCGCACATCGCCGAAGCGACCGTCGAACCGGATTACCGGCCCGAATAAACAAACGAGCGACGTGCTGGAAGTGGAGCCGGATCAGGCGTTCCAGATCGGGCCGTTCACGTTCACATTGGCCGAAACCGAACGCGAGTATGCCACGCGGTCGATCGAATCGGCGCGGCAAGGGACCGGTTCGCTCGAAGATGTTCTCATCAACGGCCTCACCGAAGTCGTGTCCAAATTTCGGCCTTCGGACATCGACGAACAATTTCACGCGCAGTTCGTCCACGGGATGCGGGTCGCGTTTCCCACGGCGGCCGAGATGGGCGTCGTGGTACTCCGCACCAATAGCGAGATTCAGTTTGAAGCGTGCGATCCATCGGTGTTCAGCTTCAGCAACACCGCCGTACGCACCGCACTCGAAACGCAAGATGTCGTCGAGTACTCGCGTCAAGCATCGTCGGAATCGGGTTTTACGTCGGTCGCGCACATCGACTGGGCAGTGTGTGCCCCGATCCGATCGACGCGCCAAGGCGATGCTCGCCGCGCGATTTATCTCTCCGGTGGTGGCGGCAGCAGTACGCTTCCCCAAGCGAGGCAAGTCGCGGCACTGTTCGCCGAAGTCTATCGCTCGCTGACCGACCTGCGCGAGACGAACACGCGCTATCGCGCGCTACTCAAGTTCTTGCCGAAGCCGGTGCGGCCCCTCGTCGACAAACCGAATTTCGACGAACTCCTCGCACCCGTCGAACGAACCGTCACGGTGCTGTTTTGCGACATTCGCGGTTCGTGTAGCCTGTCCGATCCCACCGATGATCTGACGTTCCAGTGGAACAGCGTCGTTCTCCAGGCGCTGGAGTTGATGAGCCGCGCGATCGTCGCGCAAGACGGCGTGATCGGCGGGTTGATCGGCGATGCCGTGATGGGCTTCTGGGGCTGGCCCAACCAGTATCCGGATCAACGCGCTCGCGCGATTCGGGCCGCACGCGCCATCCACGAAGGCTTCCAACATACGCTCGCTCGCGGCAATCGCGTCGGCAGTCTGGGTTTCGGCATCGGCATCGCGCACGGACCCGCCATCGTCGGACGCATGGGCAACTTCGACATGCATAAAGTCGATGTCTTCGGACCCACCGTGAATCTGTCTTCGCGGCTCGAATCGATGACCAAAGCCTTCGGAGTCCGCGTTTTGGCGGATCGCGCCGTACTCGAAGAAAAATTGTCCGAGACGTTGGAAACCGATATCGGATACCGTGAACTCGCGCGAGTCGTACCTGCGGGATTTACCGAGGCGATACCGATCTACGAAATCTTTCCGGATAGTGCGGAGAAACCCGCATGGTCGGCGATCGAGAACTACGAAAGAGCGCGAAGGGCGTTCGATAGCGGCAACTGGCGCGAAGCCCAACGACTGCTGGCGAAAAACACCAGCGACGACGGACCGAGCCGCTTCCTCGCCGAGTGGATCGAAACTCACAAGGCCACGCTCGACGCGCTTCCGAAGGAAGACGTCGGCTGCATCCGCTTCACGAAGTGAAACCCGTCGGCTATGCGGACTTGCGGCGGTCCCACTTTGCACGCAGGTACGCGACTTGCCTCATGCGAGTCTCTTCGGGTGCGTCGGCCTGAAAAGCGAGCGTTTCGCCGGTGATTTGCTCGAGCAAGCGGTACGAGACATGGCGGGTATCGAGGTCGCGCCGTTCGAGCGCATCGAGCAGCACCGGCAATGCGTCTAGCCCGCGTTTCGCGAGTTCGTGCCATGCGTCCGACCAATTGTCTTTGTCTTTTAGCCGATCGACGAATCGGCGCATCTTCTCGTAATCGATCATCTGCTGCGCGCTCGAACTGAACTGCCCGGCAGAGTTGTCTTCATCGCGAATCGGCGTCGCCAACGGGCTGTGTAACGTCGTACTGACCATCGGCGGGTTCAAGATCGTCGTCGGTTTGCTGGCGATGGGCAGTCCGCTATTCGGCGTCGGTGGCTTGGGCGGTTCGTCGTCGCCATCGGTCTCGGCGTTCGATGGCAGGTACAAGCTGAACACCGCGTTCGGCGGCACGATCTCCGGCGACGGCGCGGGTGGCACGATGCGGGCCGGCACCGGCAATACCGACGAACGGTACTGCGTCGGCACCTCGTTCGGCATCAGTACCGAAAGCGGAATCGGGTCGTCCGCGAACGTGTTGCCGAGGTATTCGCGAATCGCAACTGGGTTCCGTTTCACTTCTTCCGGCGTACCGTGCGCGACGACTTTTCCATCTTTGATCAGGTAACTGCGGTCAGTAATTTTCAGCACTTCGCGGACGTTGTGGTCGGTGAGGAGAATGCCGATGCCTTGGTTGGCGAGTTCGCGAATGTTGTGCCGAATGTCTTCGGTGGTCAGCGGATCGACGGCAGCGAACGGCTCGTCGAGCAGAATCAGAAGCGGCTCGCAGACGAGGCATCGCGCGATTTCGAGCCGACGTTTCTCGCCGCCCGAACAGCGTGCGGCGTTGGTCTTTCGCACGTGCAACAGGTTGAATCGCGTCAGCGCTTCCTCGGTGCGTTCCCAGCGTTCGCTGCGCGTCAGCGAGCGGCCCAGCGTGCGGCTCACGGGCAAGGCTTCGAGAATCGCGATCAGGTTCTGTTCCACGGACAATTTGCGAAAGATGCTTTGTTCCTGGGACAAATACCCCATGCCGAGGCGAGCGCGACGGAACATCGGCAGGTGCGTGACGTCTTTGCCGTCGAACAATACCGTGCCATCGTTCGGCGAAATCTGGCCCGTGGACATGCGAAAGCTCGTGGTCTTGCCCGCGCCGTTCGGCCCGAGTAAACCGACGACTTCGCCGGGGTTCACCTCGAACGAAACGCCGTTCACGACCGTCCGCGAACCGAATCGCTTGACCAGCCCCCGAACTTCCAAAAGTGCCATTCCACGGCTCCCAACGGACGGATTCACACACAGTAATAGAAATACCTACCCTATGCCCGGCGTTCGCACAAGTCGATTCGGGTTCCGCGCACCGGGATCGACGTCGCTGCGGTTGATTCCCGTGGGCGATTTCGGTAATTCATGTAGGCGAAATGAACGAGGTTTCAGAGGCACATATGTCGAAATCGCACTCTCCATCGTCGGGACTCAATCGGCGGCTGTCGCGGTTTCGGACGGCGCTCGTCGGCGGTGCGCCGTTGATTCTGCTGGCCGCGTGGTTCGGTGGCGGCAGTACCGTCCACGCGGTTTTGAACGCGGGAAAGCCTGCGGTCGAGGTGGCGGTCGTCCACGATGGTCGCACGTTATACGTGAACAATTGCGCGGGGTGCCACGGCGAACGCGGCGATGGCAAGGGTATCACGCTCCTCGAACCGCGCGCGCGCTATTTCGGTATGGATAAGTACAAATTCGCGACTACATTGCCTTCGGACAAAGGCATCCCGATCCCGTCCGATGCCGACATCGTCCACGTTTTGAAGCACGGACTGCCCGGCTCGGCGATGCCTTCATTCGCCAACTTGAACGAGGACGAGCATCTGGCAATCGTCGAACACGTTCGACAACTGACGCGCGGCGGGCTGTTCGAGCGGTTCAAAGCCAAGGCTTGGAAAGATGCCAATGAAGAAGCGGGCGAGACGCTGAAACAGGAGGAATTTATGAAGGAGTTCGTGAAGCTCTACCCCACCACGAGCATGATGGCGGACCTCGAATCGCTGCCCGGTAAGTCGCTCGGCATACCGGATCACTTTCCACTCGCCACGCCGGAATCGACGAGTCGCGGCCGCGATTCGTACATGAAAGTTTGTGCCGCGTGCCACGGCCTGACGGGACAGGGCGACGGACCGCAAGTGAAAGATTTGAAGAACGAAGACGGCACGCCGAACCGCCCGCGCAACCTCACGCGTGGCGTCTTCAAGGCGGGCGGCGATTCGCGAAACCTTTATGCGCGGATCATGCTCGGTATCCCCGGCACGCCAATGCCCGCGTCCGCTGCCACGCTGAAGGCAAACGAAGTGCTGGACCTCATCCATTACGTGCAATCGCTATCGAGTACGAAACCGACGAATGAAATCGCGGTGCGCGTTATGCCTTGATGATGTCCTTGACGGTCATGCCGCTTGGGATCATCGGTAGCACGTGTTCCTGGTGTGGCACGTGGACGTCGAGCACGAATGCGCCGTCGGATTCGATCATCTCGATCAGCGATTCGTCGAGGTCGCTCTTGTCCCA
>JAYVXI010000194.1:0-13730 GCA_043785305.1 Limnoglobus sp.
ATGATCCACCTGATGCTCAACCGACTCGAACCGAAAAACGAAACGGCCGAGTTTCAATACCGAACCGCGGCATAAACCTACATATGGGACAGTCACTAACACACTGTTCCTCGATTAGCTAACATATCAGGGGTTGTGACGATTTAATTTCCCGCGTTTCGGAGGCCGACATGTCTGTGAAACTCCGTTGCCCGCAATGCAACACGACGCTCACTGCGCCAGATGACATCATCGGGCAGACCGTGCGTTGCGAGGAATGCGACGGCACCTTTACGGCCAAGACGTCGAGCCGGCGGCCGCAGGTCGTCGACGAGGACGATGCGCCGAGACGCCCGTCGAAAACGAACTCGCGGCGATTGGCCAACGACGACGATGATGATGACGAAGAATTCGACCGTCCGCGCAAGAAGCGTAAGCCGAAGAAAAACTCGACGAACGCGGCCCCGTTTATCTTTGGCGGGTTGTTGATCGGGTTCTTCGCGATCATCGTGGTCGTACTGGGTTTCTACTTCATTCGCAGTCCGAAAGCGGCACAACCGCAGATGGCGATCAACATCCCGGCACCGCCGATGATGCCGAACAATTTCGCCCCGCTGCCGAACAACGCCGTCGCACCCGTACAACCGCTAGCCCCGAACGCGGGGGAAAAAGTCCGAATCTCGAACGCACGCTGGGGCGGGGGTGGCGGGTTCGGCGGCGGATTTCCGGGCCAAGGCGATTTCACGATCGAATACGAGTTCCTCCAAGGACGTCCGATCGGCGGGCGTTACAAAGTCTACTGCAAGCACAACGACGGCTCCTCAAGCGAAGCCGAAATGCACGGAATCATCGACCAGCGCGGCACGCTGACGATCAAATCGTTCGGCGGCGGGTTCGGTCGCCCGAGGCAGCAAGGGATGGAGATTTGGATCGTGGAAGGCGGGTTCGGCGGCCCGTTCGGCGGCAACAACGGCACGAAGGTTTCCAACACCCTCACGCTGAACTGATAACGAAACGGGCTTCACCGAAAGCGTGTAGAATAATAAAATCTGTGCGCCGCCACATTTTGAAAACGGGGAGATACCGATGCTAAAGGCATTCGATGGATTGGACGGACTCGCGGAATGGCCTGGACTTCGCGAGCGAGTCATCGCGACGATCCCGATCTGCGAAGATGAGTTGCGGAACTCGGCCGAGCGTATCAGCTTGAACTGGTCGTTGAAGCCGATGTATCAGGGTGTGAAATCCCTGGAACTCGAGATAAAAGACGATTTCTTCGGCTCGAAGACCCACTCCATGAACCCAGCCAGCTTCGACTCGAATGTGACTTACTTTCGCCAACAATTGCGAGCGGTTCATTCGGATATTCTGAGCAAGTACCTTTCCGGTCGAGTCGAAGAATACAAAGAAAATGTGTATGCGGAAATGGCAGGGGCGTAATCGTGGCAAAGTCTCCTACCGAAGAATATTAAGTAGTAATATGATAAACATTAGCAAAATGATTGCTTGAGTCAAAAGTTTTCTAATTTTAACTATTCTATAAAACGAGGCCCTACTGCGGACATCCCCAAATTTTAGGCCATTGATCACCATAAATATTATCAATACTGAGCTCGCAAACAAGCCCGCATAACAAATATAGATCAGTAATTGTTGTAGATTCTGCATAGTATTTATTGACTAGGAAATCTACCGAACAAATTCGTGACGTCGAGTCCGACCGCAGGCGGTTCACTTTGATCGGTCTCATCGCGGGGGCTGCGCTCTCGCTCGTCGTTCAAGGAATCGTCTCCTGGCAGTTGCGCAAGTAGCTACGCATCGGCTGGTTCTACATCAACGCCCCCACAAGGCCCGTCCGCGGTTACTGAATCTTCAGCGATTGTACCCAGTTTGCGTCGGAGCGAATATCGGCTTCGGACATGCCGCCGGAGCGGTGAATCTCGGCCTTCGCCATGCGGCCGCTCGTCATGTCGAGTGCCATCACTTCGATTCGCCCGTTCGCGTTAACGCCGCAACGTACTTGCACGGGTGCGCCTTTGGCCATGCCTTCCGTGAGGCCGTCGATCCAGCATTCGCCGACGGGGATGCACGCCGCCGACTGGTTCGCTTCACCTTGCAAAATGCGCACGCGCACGCGAGTCTGGCCGTCCTTCGCGGTGAAGTAGACGCGGTTCGAGGCGGCGGGCAGTTGCGTGTTTTTCGGGATCAGCTTGTTGTTGATTCGCTCGAGACCCTGACGCACTTCGACGCCGAGACTGTGCGCGTTGACGCTGATTTCGACGATGTCGTTCAGGCCCGCTTGCGGGTTGGACGGCGACGCTTTCGCGGCCACGATCCCCGCATGGGCGGCGGCCCCGCGTGCCACGATCTCGCTCACCGCCAACGAACGATCCGGTTCTTTGCCGGTGAGTTCGCGGAGCATTCGCCCCGTCATCGGCATGTGCGTCGAGCCGCCGACCATCAGCACTTTATCGACGCGGTCCCACGTTAAACCGGCTTGCGTCAGCACGGTTTGAGTCGTCAGTTTTGTACGAATGAGCAAGTCCCGCGTAAGACTCTCAAACAACTCGCGCGTAATCGGAACGGTGAGCCTCTGCCCGCCATGCACGCAGGTCACGCTCGCGTTTTCGACTTTGGACAACGTCCGTTTCGCACGTTCGACGGCGGCGTTCAGCAGTGCCATCGATTGATCGTCGTCGTGCGGGTCGCTGCCGAACTGCTGTTTGAACTTGTCGGCGACGTGGTTCGCGAGGCGGTCGTCCCAGTCTTTGCCGCCGAGCCGCACATCGCCTTCAATGGCGAGTACGCGGAATTTTTTCTTCGAGAGTTGCACCATCGTCACGTCGAACGTACCGCCACCGAGATCGTAAACGACGACGGTCTTCGGTGCGTTATCGGGTAAGCCCGCGCCGGAATGTTGCTGAATCGTGTAAGCGAGTGCGGCGGCGGACGGTTCGTCGAGGATGTCGATCACGTTCAGCCCGGCGATCAACCCCGCATCGACGGTGGCCTTGCGGCGCGTGTCGTCGAAGTATGCGGGGACGGTAATCACCGCTTTGTCGATCGGGCCGATCTGCCGTTCCGCATCTTGAACGAGCTTTCGCAAAATGATCGCGCATAGCGTCTCGGGGCGATACTTCTCGCCGCTGACGAGCCGACCGAAATCGGGCAACCCCATGCGGCGCTTCATGAGCGTGGCGACGCGCTCGGGGTGCTCCATCATGACGTCGATCGCGGGCAGCCCGACAATCGCTTCGCCATCGCCGGTGAGGTACACCGCCGACGGCGTGAGCAAGTCGCCATCGCGGTTGGGCAACGTGTACGGCTTCCCGCGATCGTCGAGCGTGGCGATGGCGGAGTAGGTCGTGCCGAGGTCGATACCGACGGTTGCCATTGCGGAGTTCGCATCGGGGAGAGGTTCAGCGCATATCCGAATTGTAATGAAGAACGCGCACCGATGGCAGTGACATCTGCATCTTCCGCGAATGCCTCGGTGTTACAACCCGAAGAATTCACTTCCCAACGGGTACGGGGATGCCGTCGGCGTTGAGTTTCTCCAACAGGGCGCGGGCTTCGGCGTCTTTTCCGGCGATTCGCAATCGCCACGCAGTCTGTATGGCAGCCGTTGCTAATAGCGGTGAGAACTTTCGGGCAATCGTATGATTCGCGAGTTCGAGCGAGTCGGATTTCACCCGTTCGGCGGCTTTGGCCGCAATAGCTGGGTGCGAGTCTTTCAGCACCGCCCACGTTCCCACACTCATTTCGTCCGGGTGAGCGTTCGCCGAAGCGACGGTCATTTCCCGATACCGTTTGACGTCGGGGTTCGTCGCGACTTTTGCGGCCAGCGGGCCGCCCTCGGCCAACACGATATTCATCGCGTACGTCGAGAGCGTGCGATGGTACTTCTTCGCGAAAGCGGCATACTCTGGCGACTCCTTAATGAGCGCGATGTGGGCACGCAAACCGAGTGCCAGGTACTGCGTCCCACTTGCTCCCTCCGACGGAGCGAGCGCGTATGCCTCGTCGGCCAGTTTCACGAGTTCGTCGGCATCGACAATTTGCCCGAGTGCGTAGGCACCCATTTTCATGAGTATGTATGCGTTTACTGCGATGGCGTACGTCGGCCCCTTCTTTGCGCGTGCGGCTTCGAGTGTCTCTCGCACCCGCGATGAGCCTTTGTTAAAATCTTCCAACGTCTTCGCATCGTTCTTCCCCGAAATCGCATCGCGATAACTTTGCATCTCTTGCACGAGGTCGAGATCGATCCGTTCGAGCTTCTCGGCGAGCGCTGTCATTCCGTCCGTATCGCGAGTAAAATTGTAGACGGACTGAAGGTTCGCATAACCGCCGTTGCTTTTTGGAGAAAGGATCAGCAGCTTTTCGTAGTAGCTTTTCGATTTCACAAATCCGGGGTGTTGCCGAATCGCGTCGATGGATTTCTGTTTCCCCGCGCGATCGTTGTGCAAGTACGCGAAGACGTCCCAACTTCCGCCGCGTTTGAGGACTTGGAAGTCGATCGCCGTGCCGACGACATCGCGAATGGCACCGTCGAGTACCGTGTTCGCGGTGTTGTGTATCAAAATGCTATCGGTCGGTCGCAAGGCGATGGCGCGTTCGAGTTTGTCGACGCCCTTCGCGAATTCGGCTTTGTCGGAAGTGAGTCGTGCGATTTCCAAGTGCGAGAGTGCCGAGTTATTCAAACTCCCGGTCGATACTGGCATTCGTTCGAATATGGAAATCGAGAGTTGATATTGCGTGATGGCTTCGCCATCGCGGCCTTCCAACGTCGCTTTCACAGCGCGGGCGTAGGCGAGCGATGCCTGCGTCTCCAGATCGTTCGGGTCGGACTTCGACAGCCAAAGAATTTGATCGTCGTTATCGAGCGACATCACCGAACGCGATCGGGCGGCGCGAAATTTCTTTTCCGGCTCTGGTGAAGCGTTGTACGCTTCTTCGATCATTTTCCGTGCTTCGGATACGACCCCGACTTCCCGCAGCATCATCCCGACCGTGAGTAATATTTCCGGCGAGCGATTTCGCACGGCCAGCAGTTCGTCGAACTCTTTCTTGCCTTCGATCGACTTGCCGAGCCAGTAATAAACCTGGCCGAGCGACAGTTTGTAATCGTCGTCTTGCCCGGCGAAGGTGCGAATCGAAAGCAGCGTCTTCTCGGCTTCTTCGAGTTCCTTTTTACGCGCGTCCGGGTCGGCGAATTTCTGACCGCGTTGCAGCCGCGCGATGCCGAGGTCGAGCGCCGCCGAAACGACGCCGCCCGTGTCTGCGGAATCGTTCAGCGCATCGCGAATCCCCGCATCCTCTTTCACCATTCTCGAGAACACCACATCGATCATGGCACTTTGCACTTCTTTGCTTGCCGCACGGTAAGCGTTGTAATCGAAGCCCGGCACCTGATTGTTGTCGAAGTCCGTCTGCATTCGCGTGTTGACCGCAGCATATGCCGCTTTGATTCGCGAATCGGCGGCACGCAGTGCGGGCAGTTTCGCATCGACGTACGGCTTCAGTAGACCGATGGCTTTGTCGAAATCGCCCTTCCGCGAATAGATGCGGCCGAGCGTGGCAGCAGCATCGCGGGTGCCGAGTTTCCCTTCCAGCGGCACCAACAGTTTCTCGCACAAATCGAGCTTGCCCTTCGCTTCGTAGACCACCGCGAGTTTCGATGCCACGTCCAGATCGCTCGGGTCGGCCGCTTGCAGTTTCTCCAGCAGTTGAATTCGCAAACTCAAAATTTCATCGGGTTTCGTGGCGAGTGGCGCGATGATTTCGAGCACCCCCAGCGCCGCCTTCGGGTCCGAGATGAGGTGTTCGTGTACGTACGCCATGCCGCGAGTGAACAGATCGGGGATCAGGCTGTTTTGCTCGCGATGCAGGTTCATCGCGACGCGATACAGGTCGGCGGCTTCGGTCCCGTCGGCGGGCGGAGTAGTAAACAGCCCGTTGAATTTCGTCTTGGCTTGCGATTGCAACGCCTTCCCGCGTGCGACTTCGAGATATAACTTCGCGGCTTGGCCGGTCTTGCCCTCGGCGGCCAACGCATCGGCATCGGCCAGTTTCGCGGTCGCCAGATACGTCGGCGTGTTCGTGTACTGATACCAGCCGCCGCCGCCCGCCACCGCAAGGATCGCGACGAGGAATGCGACGTTCCACAGCTTCGTAAACTTCGACAGCGGAACCTTTCCGATGAAGTACCAGCCGCCCGTTTGGGCATCGGCCACGCGATACGCCCCAATTGCGATCAACGGTATGAACAGCAACGTGAGACAGTGCGTTTTGACGTACGTGTCCGTCTCTTCGTCGACATCGCGTTTGCCGGCGATACTCGTACCGATGCCGTAGATCCCGAACAGACTCGGAGGCGACGAGATCGGCTGCATGTCCGGGAATCGCTCGAAGATGTCATCGTTCATCGGGAACCTCTCGTACCGTCATTTCCAATCAGGATGTCAAAGAATAGCGTACGACGGTTCCCATCGCAATCACTTTATCGTGTTGTTCTGCTTTCAAATGGCTAATTCGGCAGGAACAACGACTCCATCGACGGGGCAACGGGGATGCGGACAACCAGCCTTAGCAGATCATCGTAACCGAGTGAGCCAATCCGCTCCTGAAACGGCTTGGGCACCGAGCGATATTTGCTTTCCAGCAATGCGATTGCGACATCTCGTAGTGCCTTCTCCTTGCCGACCACGATGCCTTCCTCGCGTCCTTCCTCGCGACCAACTTCGATACCGACTTCGATGCCATTGTCGTACGGTGTCTTGTTCATCGCTTGAATCCTCGAGTAAGGTTCGGCCTTGGTTACGACGATGCTGCGGATTTCCGACAATCATAGTGCAAGTGGGTCATGTTCTGTCTTTATCCCGGAGGGATTGTAGCCATTAGCCCCAGGTCGCGTCCGCGCACCTGGGGTACGCGCGAATTTCAGCCGACCCCGAGAGGGGTCGTAGCGACGATATCGCATCATTCGCATGGTTATTCACGAGCAAATCGCCCAAGATTTCAATCCGCACGCCTGAGAGGAAGCCGCTACGACCCCGTTCGGGGTCGTGAGAATGGGGGCATGAATTCCTTGGGTGCGCGGACGCGACCCAAGGCTAATGGCTGTAATCCCGTTGGGATAAAGAACCAAAACCAGGATGACCCGAAAACGTCGTCAGCCGCAACGTCACATCACTTGGTGGTGAAAGATTCGTTCGTTACGACGTCAGACGCCAGCCGTGGCGTTGACCACATTCGGATTGTCTTCGGCGACGAGGAGAAGCGGGTGATTGCAAAGGACGAGCGAATCGCCGGGGCGGACGCGGGTCGGTCCGGCGATCTTCTTGCCGTTCAGGATTGTGCCGTTTTTGGAAGCGATATCGTGAACTTCGACGTTGCCATTCGTGTGAATGATGAGGGCGCAATGGCGGCGCGAGACGTGTTCGTCTTTGATGACGACGCTATTATCGGGAAATCGACCGATGCTGTTGACGCCGACGAGTAGCGGGTAAAACTGCTCGCCGTCCTTTAACCAAAGGTGCGCCGCGCCACCCGGCATCAACGGCGGGGCATCGCGTGTCACGCCTGCAAGATCGACATCTTGCGGCGGCAACGCACCCATCAGCGTACGACCGCCACACGCCCCTTCGAGTTGGAGCCGCGCTTGTTGGTAAGCTTCCCGGCGGGGCATATCGCCGAGATGGATGCTATTCAGCTGAGGGTCGCTCATGGCTACCTCGCTGGTTAGGGGATTAGAGGGAGAGGTATTCGCACAGTATCATACCTCAAAAGCGAAGGCGACTTACCACCTTCAACAGAATCGTATGCGCGTCGATACCCGAATGCTAGGAAAAATCAACCGCGATATTCCATTTGCGCGGGATATACGGCGTTGGACGTAACACAAAAGGAGCGAGGCATGAAAGCGGAAGTGGTGTCGATCGGCAGCGAGATGACGAGCGGGCAGAACCTCGATACGAACGGGCAGTGGCTCAGTTTGCGGCTCGCGGGCATGGGCATTCCGGTTGGCTTCCACACGACGCTCTCCGACGATCTTGCGGACAACATCGCGGGCTTTCGCTTCGCACTGGAACGTGCGGATCTCGTACTCATCACCGGCGGGTTGGGGCCGACGCAAGACGATCTCACGCGCGAAGCGCTCGCGGCGATGGCGGGCGTCGCACTCGTCGAAGATGCGACTTCGCTACTCCAGATTCGCGAGATGTTCGAGAAACGCGGTCGCGTCATGCCCGATCGCAATCGCGTGCAAGCGCTCTTCCCGTTGGGCGCGGAACCGATCTTCAACGCCTGCGGGACGGCACCCGGCGTTTGGCTGAAACTCGGCCACAAGGTGATTGCCGCAATGCCCGGCGTGCCTTCGGAAATGGTTCGCATGTTCGACGAACAAGTGAAACCGAAACTCCTACTGAACGGCTTCGGTGGCGGTCGCGTGTTCGTGCAACGCAAGATTAACAGCTTCGGTGCGGGCGAATCGACCGTTGAAGAAAAGCTGATGGACCTCACCCGGCGCGGGCACGTTCCCGAAGTTGGCATCACCGTCAGCGATGCCGTGATTTCGTTGCGAATTCTCGCGCACGGCGAAAATATGGCGGCGGTACAGGCGCAAATCGCACCCGTCGAAGCGACGATCCGCGAGCGATTGGGCGAGATGATCTTCGGCGTCGAGAATGAGGAAATTCAGGATGTCGTGATTCAGATGTTGAAGGCACGCGGGCAAACCGTGGCAACCGCAGAGAGCCTGACGGCGGGGCTGGTGGCGAACCGCCTGGCACAAGTCCCCGGCGCGAGCCAGTGCCTGCTCGGCGGCGTGATCGCCTACACGAACGCGGTGAAAATTCGCGAACTCGGCGTACCGGCTGCGACAATCGCCGAACACACCGCCGTCAGCGATCCGGTAGTGAAGGCGATGGCCGAAGGCGTGCGTGCAAAGTTCGGCAGCGATTACGGCATCGCCACCACCGGCTACGCCGGGCCGGATGGCGACCCCGTCGGCAAAGTGTTCGTGGCCATCGCCAGCGCGAACGGCACCGTCGTGCAGGAATTCACCTGGGGCGGCACGCGGCTCGAAATCCAGAGCCGCACAGCCAAACTAACGCTCAACCGCCTGCGGTTGGAATTGTTGAAAGGCGCATCTCACTGATCTCTACTCGCCATCTACATACATGCTTCATATTCACTCAACTCTCTTACAGGCAATTCTGGCTCAAATACTGCGGAAATCGAGCCAGATCGCTAACTTCTTCAATTCTTCACGCTCGAAACTCTATCTATTGGAAACTATGCGACTTATAAATCCGTCATTGGTGCGTCGTCGCATTGTGCGGTGCGGGATTCTTTAGGTCGAGCGACCTAACCCGACCGAACTGCGGATTTTTGCACTCATGAGGTCTCTCGATGATCCTTCGTTCTGCGTTACGAAAAAAATCGGCGTTCACGCTGATTGAACTTCTGGTCGTGATTGCGATTATTGCAATTTTAATCGGTCTGCTTCTGCCTGCCGTTCAAAAAGTGCGTGAAGCGGCCGCTCGCAGCACTTGCTCGAACAACCTCAAGCAACTCGGCCTCGGGATGCACAACTACGAATCCGCATTCGGTTACTTCCCGACCAGTGGCGAAGGTAACTCGAACACTTCGCCGAAGAGCACGGTGTTCGACATGCACTCGACGCTGACGCAACTTTTGCCGTACATCGAGCAAGAGAATGCGTATCGCGGCATTAACATTATGTTGCCGTACAACCACCCATCGCAAACGTACGCCCCTTCCACCGTGACGGGCATCGGTGCGAAGTCGAAGATCAAAACCTACCTGTGCCCCAGCAACCCGTACTACCAAGAAGACCCACAAGGTTACGGCCAAACCGACTATATGCCGGTCGCTTACACCGACATCGTCGCCGCGGGCGATCCACTTATGACCGGTCTCCCACCGGGCACGCGCGATACAACTAGCACCAAGCTAAGCCGTACGGAAGCGTTTTTGACGCTGCAAAATCAAGTCACGTACACCGACGTCAACACGTTCGTGATCACGAAGCGTAGCGGTCGTACCGCCGTCAGCGCTACCGATGGCACTAGCAATACGGTTGCCATCATTGAAGACGTGGGCAAGGCTCACGAATCGTACCCACCGTTCATGAAGGCGGGCTACTCCGAGATTCCCGGTGCAATCGACGCATCACCAACCGGCCTTCGCAACAACTATCGTTGGGCCGAACCGGACAACGCGAACGGCGTGTCTGGCCCGCACCAAGCGACTGATACCAAGGAAGCCCGCGTCAACAACCACGCCAGCCCGAAGTTCGGCGTCGCAGGGGTCTGCCCGTGGTCCGCAAACAACTGCGGCCCGAACGACGAGCCGTTCAGCTTCCACACCGGCGGTTGCTTGGCCGTTTACGGCGACGGTCACGTTCAGTTCATCCGCGATAGCATCCCCGGCACCACGCTCCGCGCGATCATGACCGCATCGGGCGGCGAAACCGTCAGCATCGACTAATTGGCACGCACACCCTGACGCCGCTGGAGTTGTTCCGGCGGCGTTTGTTTTTTCATACGGAGTATCGAATGTTCAAACTGAGTCGTTTCGCGCTAATGGCTGGATTTTTCGCCCTCGCGATCGGGTGCAGTGGCACGCCATCGAACACATCGACGGCATCGGTAAAAGGCAAGGTTCTGCTAGCCAACGGTTCCCCCGTCGTGAAAGGCAACATCGTTTTCACGGCGGAAGCCGGGGTGGTAATGGACGATACGTTCGCGGCCATCACGAATGGCGACTTTGAAATGAAGGTTGCGCCGGGTAAGTATCAAATTAGCGTCGAGCCGGCGTATAAGCGGGCCCAAGGTAAACCCGAAACTTCACCGATCCCACAAAAGTACTGGCATCCCAAAACGGCTAACATCGAAGAAACCATCACCTCCAGCGGTAACCCCAGCCTGACCGTCACCTTGAAGTAAGCCATCAAGGGGCACGTCCTCCACGTGCCCCGGTAATTTCGCAATCGTTACAATCGTCAAATCTTCTCAAGTCCAATCTGCCTTCCACCCGATGCTGATAGTGGATATACCCGCGCCGCAATGCGTGCAAAATGGAATTTCGTGAGGTGACCATGTCCGATACCCGTGGACTGCTGGAGCGTATCGCGACATTCCGCTCGCGTCTCGAAGAGATTCCGCAACTCGCAGGTTCGCCGGTGGTAGCGAACGACCCATCGAGCGTACGTACGTTCCTGACTGCGGTGACGCCGCACCCACGCATGGCCACTGACATCGTCGAGCCGAAGCCTGAAACGATCCCGCTTTCGGCGCGAACCATCCGCCTGTTGCACGATGCCAGACAGTTGGTGGATCGTCAAAAGAAACTCGCCAACGAGCCGTTTCTGACTGCGGGAGGCGATGAATCGCTGGCGAGCTACCATCGTGGGATCGTTGGCCTCACCGATACTGCGCTTCGCGTAGTCAGCGTATTCCCGGCTTCGATTGAAGCCCAACAGCGCGCTTGCGAAGGCCTCGAAAATCTACTCGGCGTCGTACGCCATCGCCTCGATGTCCTCGATCATGCGCTCGGGATTCGCAGCCGCGAAACGGGCCGCATTCAACGTCTGGCTGAGATTCTGTCGTCGCTGCATGCCGGGCGTACGGTGTCGGTGCCCGTAATTTCGGATCTTGCGGAAGAAGTGCTCGACGAATCGCGGCGCGGCCTCGGAATGCGGATATTGCCCGTCGACCCGCACGGCCCGCTCGGCGTCGCAGGGGCCGTCGCCACGCACGCGCTGAACGTCGGCCAGGTACTGGCACGATTGACGCAATACGATTACGAATGGGCGTCGAAACCGGCGCTTTTGATCTTCGCCGCACTCGTCATGGATGTCGGCATGTTGGACGTGCCGCCGAGCGATTTCGGCATCGATCACCCCGCAAATTCGGTGGCGCGTCGCATCATCGAAGGCCACCCGCGCCGCAGTTCGGAAATCGTGCAACTGATGTTGCCGGAAACCGGCCCGCTGGCCGAAGTCGTGGTCGCGCATCACGAACGCATCGATGGCACCGGCTACCCGAACGGACTGCGCGGCGAGTCGATTTCGTCGCCGGCACGGTTCCTCGCGATGGCCGATGCCTACGCCGACCTCGTTGCCGAGAAGCCCAATCGCCCCGCGTGCGATTCGCGGACGGCCCTTACGGAAGTCTTACTGGCTAGCGAAAATGGCCAACTCGACCGAGACTTTGCCGAATACGCGCTGAACCTGACGTTCCACCCGATCGGCACGGTCGTCGAGTTGATGGATGGCCGCACGGCGGTCGTCGTCTCCGCTCACAACAGCCGAACGAACCTGCGTGCGACGACGCGGCCCGTGGTGGCGATCCTCGTTGCTGCCGACGGCCAGACGATGCCGCGGCCGGAATTCCTCGATTTGGCGTCTGCCGATGTCGGTGGAATCGCCCGCGAATTGACGGCCATCGAGCGCCGCGAACGACTTTCCGAAACGTACCCCGATATGTGCTGGTAAAATCCCGTCGTCCCTGGAGCGAATCACCGGGATGCGGGCGAGTGCGCTCGCGAACGATTTCACTGCCGAGGCGACCGTGGCCGAAGACAAATCGCCTAGCTATTACTCCGCAACGCGGCACCCATTGGCGTGCCTCGTCTTCCTCGTACCGCTGATCGCGTTCTACGAGTGCGGCGTCCTGTGGATGGGCGGCACGAACCCGCAGGCATTGCGCAACGGCGCGGATTATTGGTTCCGTTCCAGTCTCGCCGAGTATGGCTTCCACCAAATCTGGGCCGCCCCGCTGTTGGTCGTCGCCATCTTTTTCTTCCGCACGTTGGTCGAACGAAAAGGTCGGCCGACGCGGTTGTTCTCGACGATCTTCGGTATGTTGGTCGAATGTGCGATCTACGCTGTTTTGCTCTGGGCATTCAGCCGAAACTTCCTCATGTTGCTCGAACGCTCCGGCGGCGTGTTGGCGAACATCCCGGTTCCAACGCCAGCGCTCGGCCAGCTCATCACGTTCATCGGCGCGGGGATTTACGAAGAAGTGCTGTTCCGCCTCGGCTTGTTTTCAGTCTGCTGCATCTTGCTGCGGATGCTGTTGTTCCCGAGCGTGATTGCCGTGCCAATTGCGGCACTGTTCGCCGCTGTAGTGTTCGCGGCGGCGCATCACATCGGGCCGAACCGCGAGTGGCCGATCCAAGCCCCCGTGTTCCTGTTCCGCATGTTAGCGGGCCTATTCTTCACCGTACTTTTCGTCGCACGCGGGTTCGGCATCGCGGTCGGTGCCCACGCCGGTTACGACATCCTCGTCGGCGTCGCCGTACAACCGATCGCGCCGAACGGCTAACTGGGTCGAAACTGACACTTTCCGACTCGCGGAATCGACGTAAGTCACAATTGCGAACGCTCCAAAAACGGTTTTTGGGGTATATTTCGGTCTCAAAATGCCACTTTTTGATCGCAAATCGCCGATCTGTTTCGAGAGTTTTTGCGTTATCCTGCATTCCTGTCGTGGTTTGCGTCGAGGGTCATTCGATTCGCACTCGCCGCAACTACCATCCAAAAATCGACCGACCGCGACATAAAATCGACCGACCGCGACACAAAATCGACCGACCACGACATTCTCACGACACTTGGAGACATTCTCACGACACTCCGCGCACGTCGCAAAAGTCGACTTACGTCGAATCGCCTCCGATTTTTTGACTGTCGCAATTCGTGTGGGTGCGGATTCGACGCACTC
>JAYVXI010000195.1:0-13701 GCA_043785305.1 Limnoglobus sp.
GGTCGAGTTGTCCGAAGAACTCGAGACGACGAAAGCGGCATTGAAAGCGAGCGATAAACTACTCGTGCAATCCGAACGGCGACTCGGACAATCCAAACGGCGTGCGGATCGCGTGGAAATTCAACTGGATCAGGAGCGATTGGAACGTAGCCAGGCGGAACAACGCTTGAGCGTTTCCGAACGGAATCTGGAACTCGAACAGCGCCGTCGCGCGGAAGCCGAAGCAGCGATGGCCAAACTGCTCGCGGAGATCGAACGGCTCCGCGAACGGGCATGAGGCGATTCGACTCACGGCATCAGGTGCGGTCGCAACAACAGTGGCCCGGCTTCTTTCAGAAGGTCGTCGAATATCTGTCGGTCCGACATGCCTTTGTCGATCATTTTTGCGAGTTCGTCGCGTCGAAAGTTTGGCATTGTGCAGCCGTTGGGGTTGCAACTCGCCAGCGTGTAGAAGTGTCCCGTGCAGGTGTTTTTGCTTACGCCGCAAGTGCAATAAGTACTTGCGAGGCACCACTCGATCCGCTCGGCTTTTGTGCGGACGCGGTCGATGTCGGGCGGGTAAATACTCGCGTCGATCGCTTCTGGCGGGGCGGTCATTTTCATCATCAGCCGTTGGCCGATTTTCAGTTCGGACGATTCCAATTCGCCGACAACGAGCCGCAACACGGTTCGTTCCCGCCACGGCGTGACGGCTTTCACGATCGCCTTGATACTCGGCGACGCCTGAAGCTGAACGGTATCGCCCGCGCTCAGCGACCGCCCCCAACGCATCGCTTCGTGGTCGAGTGTCAGTTCGAGTTCGCCGCTAAATAAATGCAGGAACGTGAGCGTACCCGGCAGACCTTCGTCGGTCCAACGCTGACGGAGCCAGGCTTTCTGTTCCACTCGCTTCTTCTCTAAATCGTCCGATGCGAACTTTGGCTTCTCGGTTTTCTTCTGTTGCAAACTGCCGTGCATGTCGAATTCGGTGAGTTCGTCGGCGAGCATCACGACCGCTACTGGCGTTTTCTTGCGGTCGAGTTTGAGCCACGCCCAAACGCGGTCGCCGGTCTTGAACTGTTCGAGCCGCCCCCACCAGCCGCCGACTTTCAGTTCCGCATCGGGTTCGATCGGCCAGGTCTTTTCCTCTTTCTCGCCATCGAGCAACAGTGTGACGGTGTTGGCTTTGGCATCGATACCCTTCACGGTGGCGAACGGTTTCGGCAACAGCCGCAGGAACTCGGCGGTCCCCGCGAGTGCCTTGACCTTCTTGTTCGTCTCGGCCGCCGATTTCGGATTCGCGTAAATCGTGCCCGTCGGATACTCGGCGGCCCACGCGAACCATTTCACTTGCACGCTATCGACCCATTCGAGCGTGAAACCCTTCAACTCACCTTCCACGCAACGGCCGGCCACGTCCCAATACGACTTCGTTTCGGCATCCTGAACTCGTCCGGCGACGGATGCCAAAGTGAGCTTGCGAGCAGGAACGACCGCCGCTCCGGCTGGTGTCGGTACGCCGCTATCGAGTTGCGACACACCGGTGTCATCGGGTAACGGAGCCTTGAATTTGCGTGGTTGCGATGCGAGTGGCCGATACGCCGACGCGGTCCGCGTCTTCGGTTCCCAGAGTACGACGAGCGGTTCGCCGTCGACATCATCCAAAATGAAGCCGCTCTTTTCCAACTCGGCAATCGGGTAGGCGCGAGCGACTTTCCCGGTCCAGATACCGAGGACTGCGTCATCGGATTTCAGCCGACCGTCTGGCTTCATGCGGGACTTCACCGAATCGGCGTTCTCCGTCGTTGGCAGTTCGACCGCCTTATATTTCTCGAACATGCGATAGGCGACGGCGTTCGGATACTTATCCAGCCACCAGCCCCAGTCGCTGACGACGGTCGGCGTGGGCGTCAGCCGCGCACCGATTTTTGGCCCCTCGAACGCCACGCCGGTGAGGCACGAATACAGCGTACCATCGGCATGTTTCATCACCATCACGCCGTTCCGCCAGCCATGGAAACGGAACTCGTACGACGGCGCAAAACCTCGTGCGTAACCGGCATCGGGGTCGGACACGAACACGCCGTAACTATCCGAGATGACGCGATAGGCATTCAAAAAGAAGCGAAACGGGATCGCCCCGCCATCGGAGTACCCGCGAGTCCACGACAAGATGCGATCGTCGGGTTTGAGTTCCATCGCGCGGCGTTTGGCTTCGTCGACGCAGTGCGAACACGCCGGGTTCACGAGCGTCGGAAATGCCTCGGGCTTCCCGACAACGGGCGATGCATCCGGCCGTTCGGCCGCCGCACACACGCCCATCAGTAGGGGAACGAACCACACCGCCAAGGCAAGTTGTCGCATCGGGAGAGTCTCCTTCGTTGGGTTCGTTCTATCCGATTTTGCGGAAAGATACCGGGCCGATCGATTTCCCTTACAATTTCCAATCGAATATCACTTTCGTCATTCACGCTTATAGCCCAAAATTGCATCGCCATCTGTATGTGAAAACTCACGGCATCGGAAACTGCTTGTCGAGTGCCAAGTTCAATTCGAGTACGTTGACGAGCGGCTCTCCGACCAACCCGCCGAGTGGTGTGAACGACAGGCTGCGTGCGAGTGCGGCGATGTCTTCGCGGAGTTTGTTGCCATCGGCACCGGCGCGGGTTCGCTTGTTCGCCACGCGGTCCAGTTGGTACACGGATACCGCGTTCCGCAAGCTGATGTGCGGGTCTAACCCGGACGCGGATGCCATCACCATGTCGGCGGACACCGGTTCGAGGTCGGCAACCTGGTCTTTGTTCGCAGGGTCGCGGAGCCACATCTCGAAAAAGAGTGCGGGGATTGCAGCATCGGTCGCCGCGGGCAAGACCCCGTCCGGGTGGTCCTTCTTCCAGTTCTCTGCCGCGACTTTGAACTCGCTGGCCCACTCGGCGGCACGACCCGGCTTCGCCGCGAACCATGCCACGATGTTCGTCTGAACGGCTTTCGCAGGCTCGGTGCCCGTGTAATACCGGCTGGTTTTTTTGAACTGCACGATCGGCCCGATGGCTTGCGCGACGCGGTCGCGCAACTTCGGGTTATTCGCCCCCCAGTTCGATGCGCCCGAGGCGGTGGCGTTGTAATCGGCCGCCGATGGCCGCGGCCAGAAGTATTCGTCCGCCGTGAATGGTTGCGCGATGAGCTGCGAACCGCGAATCACGCCTTTTTCCGTAACGAGACTCCCCGATGCCGCCGTCGGAAACAGGCCCCGGCCGATGGCGTACATCACCACCGGGTACATCACGCAGCAGACGACGACAGTGAACGCAAGCAAGAGCAGATTCGCACGCAGATGGCTTTTCATGGCGGTATTCCTTGTTAAACGGTGTGTGAATTAAGCGAGGCCGATGACAGTCAGCACGACGTCGATGATCTTGATGCCGACGAACGGCACGATCACGCCGCCCAGACCCCAGATCAGCAGGTTGCGGCGAAGTAGTGCGTCGGCCCCGACGGGTCGGTAGGTGACGCCCTTGAGCGAGATCGGAATCAGCAGCGGGATGATGAGCGCGTTGAAGATCACCGCCGACAGGATCGCGGAGGTCGGCGACGTCAGGTTCATTACGTCGATCGACTTGAGCCAGGGTAGTGTGCCTGCGAACAACGCTGGAACGATTGCGAAATACTTCGCAAGGTCGTTCGCGATCGAGAACGTGGTGAGCGCACCGCGCGTCATTAGAAGTTGCTTGCCGATCTCGACGACTTCGATGAGTTTCGTCGGGTCGCTGTCCAAGTCGACCATGTTGCCGGCTTCTTTTGCGGCTTGCGTTCCCGAGTTCATCGCGACGCCGAGGTCGGCTTGTGCCAACGCCGGGGCGTCGTTCGTGCCGTCGCCCATCATGGCAACGAGGCGGCCACCGTGTTGTTCTTTGCGAATGTACGCGAGCTTGGCTTCCGGAGTCGCCTCGGCGATGTAGTCATCGACACCGGCTTGTTCCGCAATGCTTTTTGCGGTCAGCGGGTTATCGCCGGTTACCATCACCGTGCGGATACCCATCTTGCGGAGCCGATCGAAACGCTCCTTGATCCCCGGCTTCAGGATGTCTTCGAGCACGACGAGGCCGACGATTTGATTCCCTTCGGCGATCAGCAACGGCGTCGAACCTTGCGACGCGAACAGGTTCACCTGTTCGTCCATTTTCGGCGGCACGCTGCCCCCCTGTGCGCGAACGTATTTCACGACCGCATCGGACGCGCCTTTGCGAATCATCCGGCCATCGGGTAAGTCGACGCCACTCATGCGGGTTTGGGCGGTGAATCCGATGAAGCGCGATCCTGCGGGTGGCGAGGCGGTGTTGGCACCCGGCGTGCGGCGATGCAGGTCGACGATGCTTTTGCCTTCGGGCGTTTCGTCGGCCGCGCTCGACAGCGCGGCAATCCAGCCGACTTCGGACGCGGCCAGATTATCCAGCGGTACGAACCGCGTCGCCCGGCGGTTCCCGAGCGTGATCGTGCCCGTTTTATCGAGCAACAGCGTGTCGATGTCCCCGGCGACTTCGACGGCCTTGCCGCTCTTGGCGATGAGGTTCGCACGCAACGCCCGGTCCATACCCGCGATGCCAATCGCCGATAGCAGCGCGCCAATCGTCGTGGGAATCAGGCAGACGAGCAGCGCCACCAGCGTCGGGATGTCGGTCCCGAGGCTGCGTAAACTTTCGATGCCGAGGTACCCCTTCATGTAGTCTTCCGCATTCGCGGCCATCGGCCAGAGTGCGACGACGACGATGAGGAAAATCAGCGTAAACGCCGACAACACGAGTGAAAGCGCGATCTCGTTCGGCGTGCGTTGCCGCGAAGCGCCTTCGACGAGCGCGATCATTCGATCGAGGAACGATTGCCCCGCCGATGCCGTCACGCGAACGAGGATGGCATCGGAAAGAACGCGGGTGCCGCCGGTCACGCCCGAACGGTCGCCGCCCGCTTCGCGTACCACGGGGGCCGACTCGCCGGTGATTGCCGACTCGTCGACCGATGCGATCCCTTCGACGATTTCGCCATCGGCCGGTATCGCCTGCCCCGCTTCGACGATCACCAAATCGCCCGTTTTGAGGCGTGCCGAAGAGACTTCCTCGATGAACTTCTCTTGTTCCTGAAGCCACGTTGCGAGCGTGCCAGCCGGTACGTGTGACGTATCGGCGAGCTTCAGCCGCCGCGCTGCGGAGTATTGCCGCGTCTTGCGCAGTGCGTCCGCCTGTGCCTTGCCGCGTGCCTCGGCCAGTGCCTCCGCGAAGTTGGCGAACAGCACCGTGAGGAACAGCCAGATATCGAGCGCGATCAAGTATCCGAGCGAGGCCATCGACGAGCCGGGGTCGATCACTTTGTACGCCGTGTACAGGATCGACAGCGCCGTGCCGACTTCGACGACGAACATCACGGGGTTCTTCCACATGAGGTCCGGGCGGAGCATGACGAGTGCCCTTCCGAATGCCTGTTTCAAAAGGTCCGGCGCGAACAGGCTCAGTTGACGGCTCGCACGCCGGGCGAGTTTCGCGTTTTGCACAGTCTGTGGATTCGACATCGCAGTAAATTCCTATGGTGTTCCGGTTTGAAATTTATCGCCCGAACGGCATCGGCCCGTAATGTTCGGCAATCGGACCGAGGCACAACGCGGGCAGGAACAACAGTGCCCCGACCAACAGCACCGTGCCGAGCAACACGAACCCGAAGGTAACGGTGTCCGTCCGCATCGTGCCCGATGTAAACGGCGTGTTCTTCTTGCGAGCCAGACACGCGGCCAGCGCGAGCGGCGCGATGATCGGGATAAACCGCGAGATCAGCATCACGAGTCCCGTCGCGATGTCCCATTCGGCGGAGTAAGTCGCCGGCGCGGTCAGGTTCTTTTTCGGATCGTTGAAGCCGTGCGTGTCGCCGAGGCCCTCGAACCCCGAGCCGTTGTTCGCGGATGCCGAACTGAACTCGTACAAGATCTCGCTGAAGCCGTGCGGGCCGGGGTTGTTCGTCGCGGCTTTGCCCCAATCGAGTGCCGCGAACAAACCGGTCGGCCCGAGGACCAGGATCGGGTGGATGAGTAGCGCGAGCATGGCGAGTTTCATCTCGCGGGCTTCGATTTTCTTGCCGAGATATTCGGGCGTTCGCCCGACCATTAGCCCCGCCAGGAACACGCCGATCACGAGGTAAATCATCATGTTGATCAGCCCAACGCCCTTGCCGCCGAACACGCAGTTGAGTTGCATCCCGACGAGCGGCGTGATACCGGCCAACGGGTTGAGCGAGTCGTGCATACTGTTGACCGACCCACACGTGACGGCAGTGGTGACGGCGGAGAACGTCGCGCCCGCCGACGGTCCGAATCGCAGTTCCTTGCCTTCGAGGTTGCCGAAACCCGATTGATCGACGGGCAGTTCCGCGAGCGGCGAAGTCTCTTTCGCAGCCGCGCCGACGACCTTCACGGTTCGCGCCGGTTGCGCCAACAATCCCGGATTCGGCTTCGCCGTGTCGTGGTAGACCGCCCACGCGATCATGCCGGTGAACATCACCATCATGACGGAATAGATCACGATCGCGTGCCGCATCTGGCCGATCATTCGCCCGAACATCAGCACCAGCGAGAATGGGAAGATCAGGATGCTGACGCACTCGACGAAGTTCGTCCACGAAGTCGGGTTCTCGAACGGGTGGGCCGAGTTCGCCCCGAAGAAGCCGCCGCCGTTCGTGCCCAAGTGCTTGATGGGCAGAATCGCACCGACCGGCCCACGCGCGATCACTTGCGGTTTCGGCACGTCTTTGCCGTCGACGCGATCCGTACCCATCGAACCGACTTGCACCGTCTGCGCCTCGGCTGCGGGTTCGAGCGTCATCGGTATGCCCGAGGCGATCAGCAAGATGCCCGTGAGAATCGAGAACGGAACGAACACGTAAACGATCACGCGCCACATGTCGACGTAATAATTGCCCATGTGCGCGTCCCCGCGAAGCCCACGGATGACTGCCGCGAGCGCGCAGAACCCGACCGCCGCCGAGACGAACATGTTCCACAACACGAACACGAGTTGCGAGAAGTACGACAGATGCTGTTCGCCCGAGTAATGCTGAAGGTTCGTGTTCGTTAAAAACGAGATTGCGGTGTTAAAAATCGTCGTCGGAGACAACATCGACTTGCCATCCGCAAACACCGAATCCTTCTGATTCAGCGGCATGTGCGGCTGGAGCGCCAACACGATGTAGCCGAACGCGAACATGACGGTATTGAACAGCATGAGGCTGACCGCGTACTGCTTCCAGTTTTGCGGGCCGGTGTCCAGTTGACGCTCGACCCAACGGAACGGGCCGCGGGCCTTGTACTGGCCGTCGATGATCCCGGCCAAGTACCGCCCCATCGGGATCGAGAGCAAAACCGTCGTGCCTACGATGAGTATCGGAAGGAGCCACATAGTTCACCATTTGGGGGAATGCGGAGTGACGAAACGAACTTCAAAACTTCTCGGGGCGCAATAACGCCACGACGAGATAGATGAACAAAAACAGAGTGACGACGACGGTGATCCAGATCATGGGAGTGTCCTCAGACGTTGTCGCAGGCTTTGACGAACAGGAACAGCAGCACGAACGTGGCCAGTCCGAGTACAATTGTGGCGGGTATCCAGTAAGACAGGTCCATGTTGACTCCTCGTGGCTTCGGTTTTGCACTTCCTTCCATTGCATCCGTCGTGCCCGCGGCTGCGAAAATCGCGAATTGGCTAGAAATTCAGCAGTTAGGGCAGACGGACGGAAACGATCGTGGCCCGAGAATCATGCAATCTGCACGATGCGAATTGCAAACTGCACGAGGGGAACGAGGGTATGTATGGCAATCCTGACCGAGCCGCGACGATTGCTGATTATCGACGATGAAACGAGCCTACGGCGCACTCTGCGAACGGCGCTCGAGAGCATGGGGCACACCGTGGCCGAAGCGGCGAACGGCACGCAGGCTTTGCACGCGCTCGGCGCTCAACGGTTTGACGCGGCGTTTCTGGACTTGCGACTGGGCAAGGAAAATGGCCTCGAATTGCTACCGCAATTGTTGCGTGCGGCGCTCGGGCTGCACATCATCATCGTGACGGCGCACGCCAGCTTCGACTCCGCCATACAGGCCTTGCGGCTCGGAGCATTCGATTACCTCCCGAAGCCATTCACGCCCGATCAACTGCGGGTCGTACTCGACCGCTCCACGCTATTGCGCGGATTGACCAACCGCGTGGCCGATCTCGAAGATCAGGTCGGCCGACTGACGCCGACCGTGGAACTCGAAACGTGCGAGCCGGTCATGCAGCGCGTACTCGATCTCGCGTTTCAAGTCGCACCGACCGATGCCCACGTGCTGTTTCGCGGCGAGAGCGGAACGGGGAAAGGCGTCGTGGCGCAGTCTGTTCACTCCCGTAGTAAACGCGCGAAGCGGGCGTTCGTCACCGTTCATTGCCCGAGTCTTTCGGCAGAGCTTCTCGAGAGCGATTTGTTCGGTCACCTGCGCGGATCGTTTACCGGTGCTGTGCGCGATACCGTTGGCAAAGTCGAAGCGGCAGAGGGTGGCACGCTGTTCCTCGACGAAGTCGGCGACTTGCCGCTCGCGCTGCAACCGAAGCTGTTACGGTTGATCCAGGACAAGACTTACGAGCGCATCGGCGAACCGCACCCGCGCGTGGCCGACGTGCGAATCATGGCCGCGACGAATCGCAACCTCGAAGCCGAAGTGAAAGCGGGCCGGTTTCGCGAGGATCTGTTCTACCGACTCAACGTCATCGAAGTGACGATCCCACCACTTCGTAACCGACGCAAAGATATCCTCGGACTCGCACGGTGTCTGCTCGCGTTTTTCGCACGTCAAGCGGGCAAGTCGCTCACCGGTTTCACACCCGATGCCGAGGAGGTTTTGCAAAGTTACTCGTGGCCGGGCAACGTCCGCGAGTTGCGAAACGCCATCGAGCGCGGCGTCATTTTAACCGGCGTGCCGCACGTGGGTCTGGAGCATATGCCGACGCAACTGACCGCGGGCGTGGTGGCACGAATCGAAGTCGGCGGCCCTGTGAGTCTCGTCGACTTGGAGGCCGAGCACATTCGCCGCGTGATGGACGGGGCCGCATCGCTCGAAGATGCCGCCCGCATTCTCGGCATCGACCCGAGTACGCTTTACCGCAAGCGAAAGCGGACCGTCGAGCCACCGAGGAGAGAATCGTGAGCCTGCGTACGCGGATACTGCTTTCGTTCGCGCCCCTGCTGATTCTGCTCGTCGGAATCGGTGCCGTGGGGTACCGGCAACTCGACCGCACGGGTGGGCAGATCGATGCCATTCTGAAGGAGAACTACGCAAGCGTTCAGGCGATGTACCGGCTCAACGAAGCACTGGAACGAATCGATTCGTCGTTTCAGTTTGCGCTGACCAGCCAGGGGCCGCAGAACGAAGCGAAGGAGCAGTTCGCGACGAACGTGCTCGCGTTCGCGGAGCAGTTCCGCATCGAGGAAAACAACATCACGATCATTCCGCTCGAACGCGATCTGGTCGAACAGTTGCGGCCGCTGAAGGACGACTACCTCCGTCGCGGCATCGCGTTTTTCGCACTCGCACACGGCTCGCCGACGCGGACGCTGGCCTATCACGGCACGCCGACCGATGCCGGATTATTCGGGAAATTCCGAGCGATCAAGGAGGTATCCGGAGAGATTCTCCGCATCAATCAGGAGAGCATGGAACGCGCACGAGACGATGCCAAAGTGACCGCGTTCCGCTCGTTAACCGGATTCGTCGCGATGATGGGTTTGTTGATCGTGCTCGTGTTCGGCATCGCGTGGTACTTGCTTCGCTCGATTCTCGGGCCGATTCGCGCCGTCACCGAAGCCGCACAGGCAATCGGCGAGTCGCGCCAACTCGACCGCGACGTGCCGATATCCGGCCCCGACGAACTCGGGCGACTGGCGACGACATTCAACGCGATGACGGGTCAATTACGCCAGTATCGATTATCGAATCTCGATCGTCTCATGCGCGCGCAACGCACGGCGCAGGCGACGATCGATTCGTTTCCCGATCCGGTACTCGTCGTCGATCCCGACGGTTGCGTCGAGTTGGCGAATCCGCCGGCGCGCGGGGTTCTCGGCGTCGAGCCAACACCCGGCCTCGTCTGGTCTCCCCCCGAGTCGCTGCGTGGGCCGATAGCCGAGGCGCTTCAGGCGCAACGTGCGTATCAGCCCGATGGTTTCGATCGCATTGTCACGTATCGCCTCGGTGGCGACGACCGCATGTATCTGCCGCAAGTTCGACCGATCCGCGACCCCGAAGGCAATACGCTCGGGGCCGCAATTGTACTCAACGACGTGACGCGGTTCCGGATGCTCGATCAATTCAAATCGGACCTCGTGGCGACCGTCAGCCACGAACTCAAGACGCCACTGACATCAGTTCGGCTGGCCGTTCACGTGCTGCTCGAAGAAACCGTCGGGCCACTCACGCCGAAGCAGGCCGAATTGCTCATCGATGCACGGGACAGCAGCGAGCGACTTCTGGCGATGATCGAACAAATGCTCGCGCTCGCAAGGATTCAGCGTCCGCAAGATGAAACGACGTTTCGACCCGCAGATCCGCACGAATTGCTACGCAAAGCCGTCGAATCGGTGCGACCGCGTGCCGTGGACAAGCACGTGGAACTCGAATTCATCGAAGGCGAGCCACTGCCCACGGTTGCGGTCGACCCCGACCGGATCGAGCAAGCGATTGGCAATTTGCTCAACAACGCGATCACGTACACACCGGTCGGCGGTCGCGTCACGCTTTCCGCCACAATCACCGACGGGCGAGTGATGCTGACGATCGCCGATACGGGGGTCGGCATTCCAGCGGAATACCTGCCCCACGTATTCGACCGGTTCTTTCGCATCCCCGGCCAAAGCGACGAGGCCGGCACGGGGCTGGGGCTGGCGATCGTGAAGGAAGTGATGACCGCACACAAAGGCGAAATTACCTGCGAAAGTACCCTCGGCGAGGGCACCACGTTCCGGATGACGCTGCCCGTCTGGATCGAGAGGGACACCGCATGACTACCAACGAAACGCGACCCAATCCCGAACGATTTTTGACGCTACTCCGCGAGCAAAAACAGGGTCGGCTAAAGGTGTATCTCGGGTTCGCTCCCGGCGTGGGCAAGACGTACGAGATGCTGCAAGAAGGCCAGCGACTCAAGCGACAAGGCGTCGACGTCGTCATCGGTGTCGTGGAAACGCACGGTCGCGCCGAGACGGTTGCGATGATCGGCGATCTCGAACAACTCCCTCGCCGGAAAATCGAATACCGCGCGGTGGTGCTCGAAGAAATGGACCTCGATTCCGTTCTGAAACGACGGCCCACGGTCGTGCTGGTCGACGAACTCGCGCACACGAATTCCCCCGGCAGTCGCCACGCGAAACGCTATCAGGACGTCGAAGAGTTGCTCCGTAGCGGTGTCAGCGTGATTACCACGATGAACATCCAGCACCTCGAAAGCCTGTACGAGATGGTCGAGCAATTCACGGGCGTGAAAGTGAAAGAGCGCGTCCCGGATCACGTCCTCGCGCAGGCGAATCAGGTCGTGAATGTGGACCTTCCCGCCGAAGACTTGCAGGAGCGAATGCGGGCGGGGAAAATCTATCCCGCCGAGCGGATCGAGCGGGCGTTAGGGAACTTCTTCACCGAGCCGAACCTCAACCAGCTTCGGGAAATCGCGCTCGAACACGTGGCGCATCTCCTCGATCGGCGACGGCAGGAACGCGATGGCTCAACGCAGGCGAACACCTCCGAGCGCGTGATGGTGTGCATATCCAGTGCCAGCCCGAACGTGCTGCGCCTGATGCGAAAAGGCGCACGGCTCGCGTCGCGTCTCGGTGCGCCGTGGTACGCGGTCTACGTCCAGACACCGAAAGAGCGAACCGAAAAGATCGATGCCGCAACCGAGCGGCGGTTAGCCGATTCGCTCGCACTCGCGCAGCAACTCTACGGCATCCCGATGCGGTTCAAGGGGCCAGACTTCGCATCGGCCGTAGCAATGTTCGTCGCCGAATACGGCATCACGCACATCGTCATGGGCTGCCCCCGGCGACCGTGGTACCGCCGCTGGCTCGGCTCATCGCTGCTCGACCGCATCCTCGACGCCATCCCCGGCGTCGATGTCATGGTGGTGAACACAACGACATGATTGCCGCATTGCAATTGGTTCGATCCAATCAGTCGCTTGGAAGGTAAAACCTGAATTCGATCGAGCGAGCCAGAAGGCGTCGAAGTACGCGATTTCCACGCGATGAGGAACTGATACTTTTCCGTCGCGATCCAGAAACGGAGATGGGGATTTCGAACCCCCGGAACGGTTTTACCCGCTCGCCGCTTTAGCAAAGCGGTGCTACTATTCACGATGCGACCTTCTGGGTGGCTTTCTCGGCGATTTGCGTGCGGAGTTGTTCGGAGTGCTCGCGGAGTTGGGCGAGTTCTTCTTCCAGTGTCGCGATGGCTTCGTCGTTCTGTTTCAACTCGATTTCTAGCGTGCGGCCCAGCAAGCGCGACATGGCTCGCATCGCTAAGATCGCGTGCCAGCCTTTCATCATCAGCCCGCGCATCCGATAGAGCCGGCCGTACTTCGACAGTTGATCCGATGCGCGCGTTAGCCGCAACAGACGCGCGAGCAATGCGGAATTCGCCCAGTAGGTGAGGACGAATTCCAACGCGGGTAGCACGACGATGGCGAGGTCGACCCACTTCTCTTTCGCGTATAAGACCGGACGCGGTGCGACCGAAAACTTCAAGATGAACTCGACGGCGAACGCAACCCAGATGGCCGCGATCGAGATGTGTAACGCCAGCGAGAACCACGAGTACGAATTGGCCTCTTCGTTGGCGAAGTATTCGAAACCGAGCACGGGCAGAATGAGAAATGCGAACAGGAGCATCGGCCCGCGAAAGATGTGGTCGAGCTTGGCGAGCAAATCTTTCCCCGGCACGCGCCAGCCGAGCCGCGGCAACCAAACGAGGCCGTTCATCGGGTGACGCAGCCCCATCCGTAGCGGGGGGAACATCGCGACGAGGATGGCCCGGCGGATCACTTGGCCCCTCGGTTGGCTTTCGTGGCGACGGCGTGCGGCATAAATCGCTTCAGCCGCAAACAACGGCCATAAGATCAGCAAATTCACGGCCAAAACCCACTCTTCAAAGTTCGAGATGTCCGCCTGATGCGCGCGATGGATCACCCCCGCAACGGTGAGTAAGTACGCGAATGCCAGCCAAAACATCATGGCTGCAAATGGCGGTCGGGGTGGATCGAGATCGTCGTTCGGTGTCATCGCAGCGTCCTCCATGCCCCGCTATTCGGAAGTCGGAATGCGGGATTGCGCGAAATCGCTCTGCGATTATTCGAGTCTTTACTCGATGAAATTCACTTCAAAGGAAATACCCCGATCGTCACCGTTCTTTGCGGTCTGCAAAACGGCGTCTCCCGGCGCTCACTTCATCGACGGTGCGAATGGCGCGCTCCGCGGCTTCGCCTTCGCGGTCGCCGTTAGAATCGAAGGCTCGCCCTTTGCCCATTCGCTACGAAGTGCCGATGCGTCCGGCGTGCTGAGGATATCGAGTATCTCGTGCGCGCGATGCGCGCGAAGATCGTCTGGCGAAGTCGTATGGTGGGTGGCGAGTATCTGCTCGATTCGCGTGCGGACTTCCACCGAATCGCT
>JAYVXI010000196.1:0-36563 GCA_043785305.1 Limnoglobus sp.
GATCAACCGCCACTGCTCGTCGGTGACATCGCTCGGGTACGTTTGGGTTCTCATGTACCATTATACTCACCCAACCGCCCCATATGGGACAGTCACTAAGATCGTGATCGGATGTATGAGGCTTTCAAACTGGGCCGCGAGAATCATATACATGAACGCGAACGCCAACAGAAACGCGATCGTGAAGTTATCGTTTGAATCTTGCATTAATTTGGCTTCGCCGAGAAACTCGTTGCGATATTCCGGCGAGAGTTCGAGTTGTTTCACATACTCCGCCACCTCCGGCAGCGCGTTACCCAGTGCGATGCCCGGCGCGAGGTTGCAAGTAACAGCCACCTGTCGCTGGCGGTTGTAGCGTTCGATGGCGGCGGGGCCGCGCGCGGGGGTCATGCGGGCGATGCTGTCGAGCGCGATCGCCTCGCCGGATGAGGATTGCACCGCGAGCGCCCCGATGGCGGCTTCGCGGTCGCGGTTCGGTGCGTTGGCCCGCAACCAGACGTCGTACTGGTCGACGCCTTCCTTGAACTTCGTCACCGGTTCGCCGCCGACGAGCACTTGCAACGTGCTCGCCACGGTTGCGACTGACACCCCGACGTCAGCGGCTTTGTCGCGGAAGATTCGCACTTGCAGTTCCCGCGAACGATTCGCCGCATTCGTATCGACATCGGTGAAGTTCGGGTTCGCTTTCATCTTCTTCAAAATGGCGTTGGCGTACTCCAGCAGCTTGTCGCTATCGGGGCCGCGCAGGCTCAGTTCGAGTTGCACGTTCTTGAATGCCGACGACGAAAACAGCTTGACTTCCTGGACGTTTGCACGCAGGTCGGGATAGTCCATCATGATGGCGCGGGCCTTCGCCATCACGCTTTGTTGGCCGTAGCTGCGCTTTCGTAGGTCGATCAACCGGCAATAAATGTTGACGAGCGTCACGTCGCCTTGCCCCTTAGCGCTGCGACCGTTCGTCTCGCCGATTGTGGTGAAGACGTTCAGCACGCCTTCGAGTTTCGCGAGGCGTCCTTCGAGTTCCGCACACATCGTGCTACCCTGGTCGAGCGTGTAACCTTCGGGCAGCGTGATCGCGATTTCAAACTCGCTTTGATCGTCCTTCGGCACGAAGTCCGTACCGACCGCCACAAACAGCGCGGGCGTACATGCGAACATCGCGATCGTGGCAACGATGACGACCCAACGGTGCCGCAACGACCGCGCGAGGATGCCGACGTAGCGGCGCGTCACCCAGCCCCAGACACCGGAATTCGACGAACTGTGCCCGCCGGGCGATGTCTTGAGGAATCGCGAACAGAGCATCGGCGTCAACGTGAAACTGACGACCATCGAGAGCAAGATCGCGAAGCCAACGACGAAGCCGAAGCTATTGAAAAAGCGGCCGACTTGCCCCGACATAAACGCAATCGGCGCGAAGATCACCGCGAGGGAAAGCGTCGTCGCCAGCACCGCGAGCGCGATCTCTTTCGTGGCCACACTCGCAGCTTCGACGGCGCTGCGGCCGTACTCTTCCATGTGGCGGAATACGTTTTCGAGTACGACCACGGCATCGTCGATGACGATACCGACGGCGAGGATCATACCCAAAAGCGTCATGTTATTCAGGCTAAAACCCATGAAGTCCATGAACGCGAACGTGCCGATCATGCTCGTCGGCACGGCGAGTGCAGCGATCACCGTCGTCCGCCAATCGCGGATGAACAGGAAGATGACGCCGCCGACGAGGAACGCCGCGAGTACGAGGTGGAACTTGACTTCGTCGATCGAACCTTTGATGAACTTCGACTGATCGCGGATGATTTCGACGCGCATATCCGGGGGTAGTGTCGGTCGGATTTTCTCCAATCGCGCCTTGACCGCATCGGCGACTTTGACCGTGTTACCGCCCGATTGTTTTTGCACGATGAGGCTGACGGCGACGTCGCCATCGAGTCGGCTGAGGCCGCGCGGCTCTTCGACGCCATCCTCGACGCCGGGCGTCGAGGCCGATGGCCCCGTCACCACGTCGCGGATGCGCACCGGTACGCCATCGCGGCTGGCCACGATCAGCCGTTGGAAATCGTCGACGGTCCGCACGCGCCCGTCGGTCCGAAGCCCTTCCTCCATCGCGCCGGAGTTGACCTTGCCACCGGGAAGTTCGAGGTTCTGTTCGCGGAGCGCCTTGCGCACATCATCGACGAACAATTTACGACCGCGTAACTTGCTCGGATCGACCCAAATATTTACCGCCCGATTCTGCCCGCCGACTAGTACGACCGAACCCACGCCGCTGACACCATCGAGATCTTCCTTGATGAGTTTCTTGGCAATTTCCGTCACTTCTCGCAACGATCGCCGCCCCGACACCGCGAGTGTCACCACCGGTGCCGCATCGAGATTGAACTTCTCGACCTTCGGTTCTTCGGTACCGACCGGCAGTTGCGGCATCAGCAACGAGACCTTGTCGCGCACTTCTTGTGCGGCAATATCGCCATTCTTTTCGAGCTTAAAACCGACGACAATTTGCGACACGCCTTCCTTCGTTGTCGAGCGCAATTCGTCGATCCCCGACACCGTATTGACGACTTCCTCGACAGGCTTGGTCACCGCCGATTCCATCTCTTCGACGCTCGCGCCACGGAGCACGGTGGTGATAACGACGACCGGAATATCGACGTTCGGGAATAGTTCGACCCCGAGCCGCACGTACGAGGCGAAACCGAGAATGATCGGCGCGAGCATCAACATACAGGTAAACACCGGCCGCTTGATACAGATGTCCCAAATCATGTACGATCCTTAAACGTGCACAAAAAACATATTAACCGCAGAGTGCGCAGAGTTCGCGGAGAGGAAAAATCATAAGTATTACTTTGCGATCTTTGCGCTCTCTGCGGTTAAAATCTTATCCTCGTTAAAGTTAGTTTCGGATTCGGATTCGGATTGAAGAACCGTCGGCGAGTTGCGATTGGCCGCTGAGGATCACGCGCGATCCCGTCGGGATGTCGCCTTGGACTTCCACCCAGTCTTTTTCGCGGGTGCCAATCGTCACGCGCACGGCCTTGGCGCGTTCGCCATCGACCAGATAAATCGTGTTCACCCCGGCGAACGCAACAATGGCGGCGGGCGGCACGACGATTCGGTTCGCTTCGAGTTTCGTCGTGATGTCGGCCTTCGCAAAGCCACCGGCTTTGAGTGTGTTCGTTGCGTTCGGTACTTCAATTTCCACCTGAAACGTGCGGTTGAGCGAATCGATCGTCGGGTTGATCCGGGCGACACGGCCGGGGAAGGTACGGTCGGGGTACGCTTCGACACTCACCGCCACGGCTTGATCGATTTTCAGTTCGGCCGTGTATCGCTCTGGCACCGTGACGCGGAGTTTCAACTTGAAGTCGATCACGAGTTTGAAGGCGTTCGTGACGGGCATCGAGCGCACCATCTCGCCCTCGGCGAGCATCCGCTGCGCGACGGCGAACCGCAGTGGTGCGAAGCCGGGGCCAACGACCGATGCCCATGCTTCCCACCCGGCGGGCACCGGCACCGTCAACTTGCAATCTTGCAGGCGTTGCTCGGCGAGTTCGAGCGTTGCCTTCCGCAACCGCGCCGCCGCCAGCGTTGCCTTCGCCTCGGTCACCGCTTGTGTTCGCGTGGCCTCGGCCAACCGCACATCGGTTTCGGCCACGTCGTACTCGTCTTTTGAAACGGCCTTGTTCGCAAACAAATTCTTCTTCACCTGAAAGCGCCGCTCGGCATCTTCGAGGCCGACCGATGCCCGTTTCACGATCGGGATCCGCGACAAATCGAGCTCGCCCTTCGGCAGTTCCGTCATGTCGAGTTTCGCCAACTCAGCCGCAAATGCCTGCTTCGCCTCCGCGACGGACAACACGTAGTCCGTCGTGTCGAGTTCGAGCAATACCGACCCCGGCACCGCAATGTCGCCGACATCCGCACGGATCGCAAGCACGCGGCCTTCGACCTTCGGGGCAAGTGTCACTTCTTCAAAACCGTTGAGCGTACCGACCGCATCGACGCTGCGTCGAATCGCGCGTGCCTGGATCGGCGCGATGGTGACGGCAACGGCGGGAACGTCGGCATTCGTTGCCGTTGCGGTGTCCATTTTCGCGCAGCCAATCGCGGCAAATGCGAACACCCACATTGCAAAATGTCCCGTCAATCGCTTCACGATGCCCTCGGTTTCTTATTGGACTGACAATGCTCGCGTGGGTCCACGTAGCGAACTACGAACATTCTATTCGCCTAGCCACATGGAACTTCTCGAATTGAAAACGAAGCACAGAGTATTCGTGTACTCACCCGTCGCGATCGCCGTACGCTTGGTGCGATTGCCTTCGGCATCGTATTACTCGTAGGTGTAAGTGCCGTCGCTCGTCAGCCGATTGTCCAGGGTAACAGTGTTCGTCGCGGCGTTGTCTTTATTACCTCGGCTTGAAATACCGACATTGATGCCCACGCAAATCGTAGCTGAACGCGGTCGCCTGGCCGTTCTCGATTTGCGAGGTGAGCTGCCCCGCGTCGCATAGCGAACTATACTTCTCGAAGTCTATCTGCATCCGAAGCTGTTTCCATTTGCAAACTCGGCGCTCTAACAAGTCTGCGCGTGCTCCGTCTCATTGCGCAAAAACGCTGAGATTCTCGAAAGTGAGACTTCGACCCGATTCTGCGCCCCGTTTCTGGGAAAGCGCATTTCGAGCGAAACGGTTAGCGGACGATACGGAAACCGGTTACTACACTGCAACTGTAACGCGAGCTACGGACCGATCCTCCAGGACGCTTGGGATATGGCCACCGAGACTTTGACCGACACGGCTCCGAAGATCACACCCGCTAGTCACACGACGCGGCGAGGGATTGCCACGGCGTCGTTCTGCCTGGCGATTTGGAGCCTTTTGACATTCTGGTGGTACCCGTTCGGCCTCGGCGTGGGGTCGATTGCGGTGTTCCTCGGCATGTTGTCTCTGGCGATGGGCTGGCGGGCCGGCCGGGAAGGCGAAAACCTCGCCATTGGCGGCGTACTGATCGGTTCGATCACCATCGGCTCGGCGTTTGCCGCGTATCGCGTGGTGCAGTTTTTCTTTGAAGGAATCACCCCGACGCTCCCGTGATTCGGTTTCGGATACCGGTGTCGAACGTCGCTACGACTCAATCATTCGGAAGGCAGTTATGCCCCAAGTTTTCCCCAAGAGCATGAACCCGATCTCGCGGATTCTGCTCCTCGCGATACCGATCTTCGCTTCGGGTGGCGGCGTGGCGCTCGCGGCATTCTTCCGCTCGGACTACACCACCGGTCGGAACGAAACCGTCGAGCAACCGGTCGCGTTCAGCCACTTGCACCACGTCAGCCAACTCGGCATCGACTGCCGCTATTGCCATACGTCGGTCGAAAACTCGGCCTACGCGGGTATCCCGCCGACCAAAACGTGCATGAACTGCCACCAGCAGATGTGGACCGGGGCAGACATTCTCGCCCCCGTGCGGAAGAGCTATTTGAACGACATCCCGATCGAGTGGAACAAGGTTCACAACGTCCCGCACTATACGTACTTCAACCACAGTATTCACGTCGCGAAGGGCGTCGGTTGCGTGTCGTGCCACGAACGAATCGACCAGATGCCGCTGGTTTACCAGTCGAAAACGCTGCTGATGGAGTGGTGCCTCGACTGCCACCGCAACCCCGAGAAGAACCTGCGTCCGAAGTCGGAGATCTTCAACTTGCCGTGGTCGCCGAAAGAGCCGCAATTCGTCGTGAAACAGAAGTTCGACAGCACGACGAATGCGGAGAGTTTGAAAGATCGCGTCGTGACGCCATACACGCCGGAATACGAAGCGAAGACGTTGAGTGACATCGTCGAGAATGGCAAGAAGTACACGGTCAAGGAAACGGTCTGTTCGACGATCGACAACGACGGCGAGCCGATTGCGGTGACATCGCAGATGGAACTCGGGCGGATGCTGAAAGACAAATACGTCGTTCGCAACAAGGCCACACTCACCAACTGTTCGATCTGCCACCGCTAAACGCGAAATCCTCGTCGGGCGACGCTGTCCCCGACGCACAAACCTACGCGGCAAGACATCGAGGTAGCGAAATGGCTCTCGAATTCGACACGACGAACGAGGCGACGGGTGCGGGGCCAAGTACGCCTGCACCGGAGCTTTGGCACGGGATCGACCAGTGGATGGGGTCGCCCGAGTTCCAGAAGATGATGAAGGACGAGTTCCCGGAAGATGCGCCGGAATGGCTCGACCCCGTCACGCGCCGTCAGGCGTTAAAGCTGATGGGCGCATCGATTGCGCTCGCGGGTGCCATCGGGTGTAACCCGTCGCTCAAGCCCGCATCGGGTCGCAAGATCATTCCGTACGTCAACAAGCCCGAGCAGATCACGCCCGGCGTGCCGTTGTTCTTTGCCACGGCAATGACGATCGGCGGCTACGCTTCGGGCTTGCTGGTCAAGAGCCACGAAGGCCGCCCGATCAAGGCCGAAGGCAACCCGTCGCACCCCGGAAGCCTCGGCTCGACCGACCTGTTCGCACAAGCGTCGGTACTCGGGCTTTACGATCCGGATCGCTCGAAGGAAGTGCGATTCAACGGCACGACGACGACCTGGGAGAAGGCGAAGTCGGCGCTCAACACAATCATTTCCGCACAGAAATTGAAGAAGGGCGCAGGCTTCCGCGTACTGTCCGAAGCCTCGACCTCGCCGACGGTCGCCGCGCTGATGGCGGAACTGAAGCTCGCGCTGCCCGAGATGAAATGGCTGCAATACGAGCCAATCGGCCGCGAGAATGCGAACAAAGGCATCAAGCTCGCATTCGGCGAATACGCGAACGCGGTGTATCACTTCGAGAAAGCCGACGTGATTCTGTCGCTCGAAGCCGACTTCCTCGGTACTGGCGTGGGTGGCGTTCGCTATGCTCGCGATGCGATGAGCCGCCGCAAAGTCCGCATCGGGCACGATAAGAAGGCCGGCGATGGCGTGACACTCAACGGCCTCAGCCGCATTTACGCGGTCGAGTCGATGACGACCGGCACCGGTGGTGTCGCCGATCACCGCCTGCCGCTGAAGCCTACGGAAATCGAATCGTTCCTCCGCGAACTGGCGAAGGAACTCGGCGTCGCGGGGGCACCCGCTGCCGGTACGTTGCCCGCGAATGCGAAGGCGTGGATCAAGCCCGTGGCGGCCGACCTGAAGAAAGCCGGAGCGAAGGCGGCGATCATCGCGGGGGACAGCCTTTCCGCCGTCGCGCACGCTTTGGTTCATGCGATTCACGCGAAACTCGGCGCGATTGGCACGACGATCGCGTTCACGGAAACAGTGCAAACGGGTCTGAACGGCCCCGATGCCGACAGCATCGCCGATGGGGCTGCCGCACTCAAGACGCTGACCGAGGAACTCAAGGGTGGCAAGGTCGAAGCGCTGTTCGTCTTCGGCGGCAACCCCGCGTTCAACGCCCCCGCGGACTTCGCGTTCGCCGAGGTTCTGAAAGCGTCGAAGGCGGTCAAGGTTCACGTCGGTGCTTACCACGACGAAACTGGCGTGCTGTGCGATTGGCACATCAACGAAGCTCACTACCTCGAAGCCTGGGGCGATGCCCGTTCCTACGAGGGCACCGTCAGCATTCAGCAACCGCTGATCGCGCCGCTCCACGGTGGCAAGTCGATCCTCGAAGTGCTCGCCACAGTGCTGAACAAGGCGTATCAAACGACGCTCGGCCTCGTGCAGGAAACCTACTCGAATGTGTTCAACGCGAAGAAGCTCGCGGGCACCTTCGATAGTTATTGGCACAAGTCGGTCGAAACCGGAATCGTTGCCGATAGTGCCGCAGCGATCAAGAAAGTCGAACTGAAACTGTCGGACGCGGTCGCGAAGTCGCCCGCACCGGCAACGAAAGCCGACGAGATCGAGTTGCAGTTCCGCTCGGATCCGACGCTGTTCGATGGCCGTTTCGCGAACAACGGCTGGTTGCAAGAGACGCCGAAGCCGATCACGCTTTTGACGTGGGACAATGCCGCAATCGTCAGCCCCGCGACGGCAGAGAAGCTGAAGTGCGAGATCGCCTTCAAGTGGACCGCCGGCGAACACGGCCGCAGCGAAGTCGACATGATCGAGCTGAAGGTCGGTACGCAGATACTCAAAGTCGCGGTCTGGATTTTACCCGGACATGCCGACGACGTGATTACGCTGCACGTCGGCTACGGCCGCGAGAAGAACGCCGGTACGGTCGCGATGGGCACCGGCTTCAACGCCTACAAGTTGCGGAACTCGACGGGCCTCTGGCTCGTGCCGGGGATCAAGCCGCTCGAGAGTGCGAAGCGAACCGAAGAGAAGTACATTCTCGCTTGTACGCAAGGCCAGCACGCGATGGAAGGCCGTCGCCCCGCTCGTCACGGTACGCTCGAACAAGCTCGCGCCGAGAAGAAGGCGATCGACAATCACACGAAGCACGCCTTCGACTTCGCCGATAACCCACCCGCATCGGCAGCCGAAAAGGGCCTGATGCGGTCGCTGTTGCCCGGCACGCCCGAAGAACGCGAACGCCTCGCGATTACGTACAAGGACGATGGCTACAAGAACAACCAGCACAGGCACGAAGGCGAAGAGCATCAAGAGCACATTCACGATGCTCGCTTGTTGCCGTTGACGCTCGTCGACGACCACAAGCCGAACAAGCTGTATCGCCGTTGGGCGATGGCGATCGACCTCGGGGCCTGCACCGGCTGCAATGCGTGCATCACCGCGTGCGTCTCGGAGAACAACGTGCCCGTGATCGGCAAGACCGAAGTCACGCGCGGTCGCATCATGCACTGGATTCGCCTCGACCGCTACTTTGCGATCAAGGACGAAGTCGGCGGCACGAAGCGGATCGACGACAAGGATCGCTGGGAAGCGCTGAAGGCGAGCACCGCCGAGGTGACGACGCACTTCCAACCGGTGAACTGCCAGCAGTGCGAGAAAGCCCCGTGCGAACTGGTTTGCCCCGTCGGTGCGACCGTTCACAGTGCGGATGGCCTGAACGACATGGCCTACAACCGCTGCGTGGGTACCCGCTACTGTGCGAACAACTGCCCGTACAAGGTTCGCCGCTTCAACTTCATTCAGTACGCCGATTACGCGACCGGCACGACGACGAGCTTGGTGAACAATCCGGAAGTCACGATCCGCACCCGCGGCGTGATGGAGAAGTGTACGTACTGCGTGCAACGCATCCGGAATGCCGAGATCGAAGCCGAACGCGAACACGACAACCCCGGCCGCCTGAAGGACGAACGCAGCAAGCGTCCGATCATCAAGGACGGCGAAATCAAGACCGCGTGCCAGTCGGCGTGCCCATCGCAGGCGATCGCCTTCGGCGACTTGAACTACGACCAATACGAAATCGGCGGTAAGTCGATCGGCTTCAGCGAAGTCAGCCGGTGGAAGCTAGAGCCGACGCACTACGGTCTGCTCGCCGAATTGAACACGATGCCGCGGACGACGTACCTCGCCGCGATCAAGAACCCGAACCCCGAACTGAAGGGGGCCTAAGCAGATGGCAGCGGCTAATCATACCCACGTCGATGCGGCACTCGTCGAACACGACGTTTACACCGACGACGAATTCCTGATCGGCGGGCAACATACGCTCGCAACGATCGGCGACAAGATCGGCAGCGTCTGCCTCGGCGACACCGTCACGCCCAAGGCGTGGTGGGCCACGTTCCTCATCGGCTTCTCGCTGTTGCAGGGCATGGTCGTCGGTCTCGTGTGGCTCTTCTACATGGGCGTCGGCGTCTGGGGCATCAACTCCCCAGTCTTCTGGGGCGTCGCGATCGTCAACTTCGTGTGGTGGATCGGCATCGGCCACGCCGGTACGCTGATCTCCGCAATTCTCTTGCTGATGCACCAGAAGTGGCGAACCTCGCTCAACCGCTTCGCGGAGTCGATGACGCTGTTCGCGGTGATGTGCGCGGGGATCTTCCCGCTCATTCACATGGGCCGTCCGTGGCTCGCGTACTGGCTGTTCCCGTTCCCGAACAACATGGCCGTGTGGCCGCAGTTCCGCAGCCCACTCACCTGGGATGCCTTCGCGGTGAGCACGTACTTCAGCGTCTCCTTGATGTTCTGGTACGTCGGTCTGATCCCCGACTTCGCCGCGTTGCGAGATGTCGCGAAGACGAAGATTCAGCAGATGGTCTACGGTGGCCTCGCGATGGGCTGGCGCGGCTCGGCGATCCACTGGCGTCGCTACGAAAAACTGTATCTGATCCTCGCGGGCCTCGGTACGCCGCTCGTGTTCAGCGTTCACACCATCGTCTCGTTCGACTTCGCCGTGAGCATTGTGCCGTTGTGGCACGCGACGATCTTCCCGCCGTTCTTCGTGGCCGGGGCGATTTACGCTGGTTTCGCGATGGTGATCTGGCTGGCGATTCCGCTCCGTCACTTCTACGGGATGAGCGACCTCATCACGAAGAAGCACCTCGACGTCTGCGGCAAGATCATGCTCGGAACGGGCTTGCTCGTCAGCTACGGTTACTTCCTCGAAATCTGGTTCGCGTTCTACAGCCAAAGCGTTTACGAATGGGACACGACGCTGCAACGGCTGTTCGGGCCGTACTGGTGGTCGTACTGGTTGCTGATTCTGACGAACACGATCATCCCGCAAATGATCTGGTTCAAGCGGTTCCGACACAGCGAGTTCTGGTTGTTCATGGTCGCCGGTTCGGTCCACATCGGCATGTGGTTCGAGCGGTACGTGATTATCACGACGCTGTCCCGCGACCACTTGCCGAGTAGCTGGGGTCGCTACGCGCCGACGATGTGGGATTATCTGATCATGTTCGGTTCGTTGGGCTTGTTCCTCACGCTGTTCGCGTTGTTCTTGCGGTTCCTGCCGATGATTTCGATCACGGAAATGCGCGAACTGTTGCCCAGAGCAGCGGGCGGACGAGACGGCCACGCGGTCATGGAGAACGCCAAGTGAGCACGAACGAAATCGCCCCCGAGACGTGGGGTATATTGGCCGAATTTACAGATGCCGACGCACTCATCGCCGCGACGCGGAGTGCCCGCCTGGCGGGTTACACCCGGATGGACGGCTACAGCCCGTACCCCGTGGGCGAAGTCGCCGACGAACTCGGCTTCCCGCGTTCGGAGATCGGCGCGATTATGTTCATCGGCGGCCTCGTCGGTGCGACGATCGGCTTCCTCATGATGTCCTGGGTCAGCGTCGTCGATTACCCGCTGATTGTCGCCGGTAAGTCGATGTGGTCGTGGCCGATGTTCATCCCGATCACGTGGGAACTCCTCGTGCTGACGGCATCGGTCAGCGGCGTGATCGGCCTGCTCGCGTTGTGTGGCTTCCCGCAACCGTACCACCCGCTATTCAACGTCCCGAACTTCGCCCGTGCGACGCGGGACCGATTCTTCCTCGCGATCGAAGCGGTCGATCCGAAATTCGACCTCGCAGGCACTCGGGCGTTTCTCGCCGGGTTGAACCCTGCCAGCGTCGAGGAGGTGCCCGCGTGAGCCAGTCCCTCAGAATGAAATCGTTGACCGTTGCCATTCTGTTAGCCAGTGCCGTTACGGGCTGCCAACAGAAGATGGCGGATCAACCCGCGCCGCGCCCTTACGAGGCGCACAACTTGTTCCCGAACAAGCAGTCGGCGCGGTTGCTCGAACAAGGCACGATCCACATCGGCCAACTGCCCACCGACGATCCGCTACTTACGTGGCTGACGCCGAAGGGCAAGTCGCCGAGTGCATCGCCGGAATGGAAAGCCGCCGTCGATCCGAACGGACAGTCGGCTCCGTCGCCGGGCGCGCCGACCGAAGTGGCGAACTTCGTCGAAGAGTTCCCGTTCGACATGACCGAAGACGACCTGAAGCGCGGCCAACAGCGCTACAACATCTATTGCGCCGTCTGCCACGGGGCCGCCGGGCACGGGAACGGCAAGATCGTCGAACGCGGCTACCTGCGTCCGCCGTCGTACCACACCGACCCTGCTGGCAAGGCGTTCGACTGGTCGACGGGCCACGCGCCGAAGACCGAAGAACGCACGAAAGACCTCGAATTGAAGCTCGGTTACTCGCGCGGCTTCTACCGCTACAAGATCCAAGTCCCGCTGAAGGATGTGCCCGTCGGGTACATCTACCAGGTGATTACCTGGGGTTACGGCGGGATGCCCGAGATCGCTTCGCAGGTTCCTCCAGCGGATCGCTGGCGGATTGCGGCGTACATTCGGGCGCTACAACTGAGCCAAAACTCGGCTGGGACCGGCGTGTCGGCGGATGTGACCGCCGCCGCCAAGAACACCGGCCCCGCCGCACCGCACAAGTAAGAACAAGAGGCCCCCGTGAGCGAACGCCACAATCACGATTCGGATTACACCGCACCCACCGTCGATGTGGACCACGGCAAGTTGCGTCGCATCGCGCTCCTCGCTGCGGTCGTCGGCACCATCGCCTTCGTGGCGCTCGGCCTCGTCAACCTGACGGCGTACGGCGCGACGGAAGGCACGCACGAACACGGCCAAGAACACGGCGGCATTCGCGACTTCTTCCTGACGTACCAAGTCGGGTTCATCTACTGGCTCAGTCTGCCCGTGGGCGGCATGACGCTATTGCTGCTGTCGTACCTCACGAGCGCCAGTTGGGGCCTCGTGTTACGCCGCTTCTTCCAGGCCGCCACGCGCACGTGGCCGATGATGGCCGTGCTGTTTATGCCCGTAGCCGCGAGCTTGTTCATGGGCGAAGAGTCGTCGTTCTGGTGGGCCGTCGAAGCCAAGGACATCGACTTCGTCAAAGACAACCAAGTCGCGATCGAGGAGATCGCGCACAAGCAACACATCTACCTGAACTGGCCGGGGTTCATGGTGCGTGCCACGGTGGTGTTCCTGGTTTTCGGGCTGATTATGCGCGGAATCCGGAAGTGGTCGCCGAAGGCGGAAGACGAGGGCGACGAGGTTTACAAGAACAAACTGCTGATGCTCGGCGGGCCGGGCGTGGTTGCGTGGGCGCTGCTGTTCACGGTTGGAATTACCGACTGGGTGATGTCGGTCGAGCCGACGTGGGCCTCGACGATGTTCCCCGTGGTGGCGGGCCTGAACTGCCTCTTGACGGCGTTCGCGTTCTGCACGTTCCTGTTCTACACCATCGTCGGCAAGAACCAGACCGTGCTCGACATCGTCAAGGACAAGTTCCGCATCGACATCGGCAGCCTGACGCTCGCCTTCACGATGATCTGGTCGTATGCCTCGTTCTGTCAGTTCATGCTGATCTGGGCGGGTAACATCCCCGAGGAAATCGGCTACTACAAGCGACGGCTCAACGGCGGCTGGGAGTACATGGCCTACGCGCTCATGATTATCCACTGGTTCCTGCCGTTCATCATCTTGCTGTTCCGCGAAGTGAAGACCGACCCGCAACGTATGCGAAAACTGACGATGATGCTGTTGGCCATCTGTGCCATCGACGTGATCTGGTGGATCGTGCCGTCGTACCCGCACGTCAACGGGTACCTGCACGTGCCAATGGCGATTGCCGCCGTCGTCGGCATCGGCGGAATCTGGGGATTGTCGTTCACGAAGGAACTGGCGAAGTCGAACATCCTGCCGAAGAAAGACACCGCGTTCCTGGCAAATTGGGGACATCATTAGTAGTTGCGAGTGGTTAGTGGTGAGTTACGAGTGAAGATTGAAGTGCGAGCGTTCTGATTGGGAGGTTGGCTATGAGCGAACTACCGAAAGACTCGACGGAACCGAGCCGTTGGGCGACGATCTACGAAGCGATGACGGGTGCGACGGCTCCGGGCGAACACGTCGAACAAGCGCCGGGGGCTTCGGTGGAGAGCCAGACTGCGGGCCACGAAGCGGATCGCTTCGATGCGCGTGGCATCCTCTACGTCCCGGCACTCGTGATCGTGACTGTGATTCTGTCGTACGCACTGATTACCGTGCTGTTCAACGCGGTCGAGATCGGCAAGCCGCAGGCGGACGCCACGGCGAGCGAGAAAGCCAAGGAAGAATCGGCGAAGCCGTACGCCGAGCGCGTGGTGAAAATTAGCTCGACGGACGAGAAGGCCCCGTTCGCCGCACCGCGTTTGGAGTACGTCAAACAACTCGATAACCCGAAGGCTGACCCCGTGTTTTACCGGTCGTACGCGCCGTCGGCGAGCCGCACGAACACCTACGAAATCCGCCCGCAAGACCTGTACCCGGATCGCTACACCGATCCGGTCACGGGTAAGAAAGTCCTCGCCGAAGATGCCCCGCTGATCCCGATCGATCGCGCCATGCACTTGCTGGCAAGCAAACTGCCCGCCCGCAAAGATCTGAAGCCGACGACGACGACGACGGACAAAGCGAAGCTATCGAACGGCGGCCAACCGACGGCCGCGATCAAAGTGGCGGCGGCTCCCGTCAAGGCCGAGGAGAAGCACTAATGGCACGACGCACACTGCTGTCGTTCGCCGTTTTGGTAGCGGTTCTGGCTGCGTCGCCGTTCGCGGTTGCGCAGGTGTCGTCGTACGGGAAAGCCGTGCGGTTGCCGCGCACTCCGGAGGTCGGCAAAGACGTCGGCGTCGAGCAAAAGCTCGGCGAAACGATCCCGATGCTCACCGAGTTTTACGATCACGAAGGCAAGGCAATCACGCTCAAGGACTGCATCGGCGGCAAGCCGACGATCCTGATCCTCGCGTATTATTCGTGCCCGAAACTGTGTACGGAAGTGTTGAACGGCCTCGTCGGCGAAATGTGCGTACTCAGCCGCAGTGGGTATGTCGCCGGTCGCGATTACAACGTCGTGACGGTGAGCATTAACCCGAAGGAATCGCCGCTGTCCGCCCGCATGAAACGACAAACCTACCTGAACGAGTACGACCAACGCGCGGAAACCGAAGCCGGCTGGTGGTTCCTGTCGGCAAGCCACGGTCAAGGCACGAACGTCAAAGACGCACAGGCGAAGATCGACGAAATCGCGAACGCGGTCGGGTTCAAGTACGAAGTCGATCCGTCGGGGAAGGATTTTATCCACCCGAGCACGATCATCATCCTGACGCCCGAAGGGAAGATTTCGCGGTACCTGCACAACCTCGCACCGCAAGATTACACCGCGAAAGACATCAAGTTTTCGATGATCGAGGCATCGAACGGCAAGATGGGGAAGCTGACCGATCGCATGGCGATCCTCTGCTTCGCCTACGACGAAATGAGCGGGAAGTACACGATGGTGGCGATGCGGGCGATGGGCTTGCTCGCGTTGCCGTTCCCGTTCCTCATCGGGTGGATCGCCTGGTCTGCGTGGAAGCGATCCAAGGTCGAAAAGAAAATCGTACGCACGGATGATGGCACGGGCACGGACCTCAAGTAGCCGTGCGAAAAGCAAAACACTAGTCGAGGGTGGGGAATATGTTACTTGCCGAATTGGGACTGCCACTGTGGCCGGTGCAAGCGACCGAGTTTGCGGTCCAGTCCGATCAACTGTTCATCTACATCCTCGCCGTCACGTCGGCGTCGGGGATCGCGGTGTACGGCGCGCTCGCGTACTTCTGCTTCCGTTACGCGAACAAGGGCGACGGTCGACGCACGCCGCGAATTCTCGGTTCGCACAAACTCGAACTTTTGTGGTCGGTCATCCCGCTTCTGTTCTTCCTCAGCTTCTTTGCATGGAGCGTCGTGCTGTTCGCCGATGCGACCCGCCCGCCCGAAGGTGCCCGCGAAATCTTCGTCGTCGGCAAGCAGTGGATGTGGAAGATCCAGCACAACGACGGCGTCCGCGAGATCAACGAGCTTCACCTGAAGATCGGCGAACCGGTGAAGTTGACGCTGACATCCGAAGACGTGATCCACGACTTCGGCGTGCCCGCGTTCCGCCACAAGATCGACGTGATGCCGGGCCGCTACGTGAGTACGTGGTACAAGCCGACGAAGGCCGGCATTTACCACATCTTCTGCGATCAATATTGCGGCCAGGGCCACTCGCAGATGGTCGGCCGCGTTCACGTTCTCACCGAGAGCGATTACGCCGACTGGAGCGAAGGCCACAAGACCGACGCACCCGGAACCCCCGGCGACCGACCGACCGATGGTACCCCCGCATGGCGCGGGCAGGCGTTGTTCTTGAAACTCCAGTGCATCACTTGCCATAACAACGTCTACGACACTGCGGCTGCGAATACCTCGAATCGCGCACCGAACCTCGAAGGTCTCTTCGGTTCGATCGTGCCGATCCAGGGTGGCAAGACGGTCGTGGCGGACCAAGCCTACATTCACGAATCGATTCGCTACCCGACGGCGAAGGTTCACGATGGCTGGAAGCCGATCATGCCCGCGTTCCCGAAGTCGCAAGTAACCGACGATGAACTCGCCGACGTGACCGCGTACATCCGCTACCTGCGCCTCGGCAAGCTCCCGAAGCGGACCGATGGCAGCGTCGCCCCCGTCGGCGCGCCGGTGGGTGCGGCGAAATCGCTCGGCGATAGTTCACCGATTGTTAATCCAACACCGGCACCGGCCCCCGCGCCTGCCCCGGCTACGCCTCCGACAACGACTCCAAAGGGGGATAAATCACCGTGAGTACGGCCACCCAAAATAGCAACGTGATGGAACTCGACTACACCCCGCAGACGGCCCCGCCCGTCCGCGATGTCGATGGCCCACCCGCCGTCCACTACTTGAACAACGACTACGGCTGGCTGTCGTGGCTGCTGACTGTCGACCACAAGCGGATCGGCATCCTGTACCTCGTTTCCGTGTCGATCTTCTTCGTGTTCGGTGGCCTCGCCGCCGGATTGGTGCGGATCAACTTGCTGCAACCGACCGGGGCGATCCTCGAACTCGATCAGTACAACAAGGCGTTCACCGCCCACGGTACGATCATGTTGTTCCTGTTCCTCATCCCCGTCGTACCGGGTGTGCTGGGGAACTTCTTCGTACCGATGATGATCGGCGCGAAGGATATGGCGTTCCCGAAGCTGAACCTCGCGTCGTGGTACATCTACATCTTCGGGGCGGCGTTCTTCGTCGCGGTGCTACTCATCGGTGGCCTCGATACCGGCTGGACGTTCTATCCGCCGTATAGTTCGAAATACTCGCACATGAACGTGCTACTCGCGGGCGTCGGCGTGTTCATCACGGGGTTCTCGTCGATCCTCACCGGCTTGAACATCATCGCGACGATCCACAAAATGCGCGCCCCCGGCATGACGTGGGGCCGGATGCCGTTGTTCGTCTGGGCGATGTACGCCACCAGCGTGATTCAGATCCTCGGCACGCCCGTTCTGGCCGTGACGATCGTGCTGTTGGCCGTCGAGCGACTGTTCGGCGTCGGCATCTTCGACCCCTCACTCGGTGGCGACCCGCTGTTGTTCCAGCACCTGTTCTGGTACTACTCGCACCCCGCCGTGTACATCATGATTCTGCCCGGTATGGGCGTCATCAACGAAGTCATCACCTGCTTTAGCCGCAAGAACATCTTCGGTTACAAGGCCGTCGCGTGGAGCACGATCGGGATCGCCGTCGTCGGCTTCCTGGTTTGGGGCCACCACATGTTCCTGTCCGGCCAAGGCATCTATCTGGGCATGGTGTTCAGCATCATCACGATGCTCGTGGCGGTGCCGAGTGCGATTAAAGTCTTCAACTGGACGGCCACGCTATATCAGGGTTCGATCTCGTTCCAGGCACCGATGCTGTTCGTGATCGGGTTCATCGTGTTGTTCACGATCGGCGGGCTAACGGGCTTGTTCCTCGGTGTGATGGGCACCGATATTCACTTGCACGATACCTACTTCATCGTCGCGCACTTCCACTTCACGATGGTCGGCGGGATGATGTTCGCATGGCAGGCGGGCCTGCACTTCTGGTGGCCGAAGATGACGGGGCGAATGTACTCGGACTTCTGGAGCCGCCTCGCCGCGGTAACGATGCTCGTCGGGTTCAGTCTGACGTTCCTTCCGCAATTCGTGGCGGGTTATCACGGGATGCCACGGCGGTACCCGTACTATCCGCCCGAGTTCCAGATGTTGAACATTCTGTCGACGGCGGGTGCGAGCATCCAGGGTATCGGCTACGCGATGCCGATCTTTTACCTGACCGCGTCGCTGTTCTTCGGCCGTCGTGCCGGGGCGAATCCGTGGAAGGCGACCGGCCTCGAATGGCAGACGCCTAGCCCACCGACGATGCACAACTTTGAAGAACTGCCGATCGTCACGCACGGCCCCTACGAGTATTCGATGCCGAGCCGGTATGCACTGGAAACCGGACCGGAGACCGTTCACGCGAACGGCACGCACGGGCACACCGGGAAAGAAGGAGCGAAGAGTGGCCACTAGCACCGCACACGCGACCGAAGGCAATCCGCCGATCGTCGCGCACCACTTCAACAACCTGCGCCAGCAACAAGCCTCCGTGCGCTTCGGCATGTGGCTGTTCCTGGTGACGGAAGTGCTGTTCTTCGCCGGGGTCATCTGCGCGTACACCTGCTACCGCATCTGGTACCCGATCGAATTTGAAGCGGCCAGCACCGCGCTCAATCCGCTGATCGCGGGCATCAACTCGTTCTTGCTACTGACGAGTAGCTTCACGATGTCGCTGGCGATTCGTGCGGCCTTCAAGGGCAACCAGCCCGGCCTTAAAATGTGGCTCGCCGTCACGATTTTCCTCGGCACGGCGTTCCTCGGCTTCAAGGCCCGCGAATACTACGTCGACTACGAGGAAGGTCTGATCCCGAGCGCCAAGACTGCCATCGTCAGCGACCACGATAGCCATTCGGTTCTGGACCAACACAAGACGGTGAGCCTGTTCGGGCAGAAGCTCGAACACGTGCTGAAGGAAAAGCATTACTACAAGGAACACCCCGAGAAGTTGAAGGAAGTCGACTTCGACCGCGCGCGGTTGTTCTTCGTGTTTTACTACAGCATGACGGGGCTGCACGTCGTCCACATGATCGTCGGCATCGGCCTACTTCTGTGGCAACTGGTACTCGCAAACCTCGGCTTCTTCCGCCCGCAAGAACGCTACGTCTACGTCGAAGTCCTCGGCCTCTATTGGCACTTCGTCGAAGTCGTCTGGATCTTCCTGCTGCCGCTGTTGTACATGGCCGGGCACCATCATGCCGACCATTTACACCTGTAAGCCACCACACAATCTCTGCCGGAGTCCGACCGTGTCTGCACAAAAACCGACCGTCTTCGAACACGAACACGCCGGCCCGCCCTCGGTAGGCGCGTCGACCATGATCTTCCTCGTCCTCGCGGGCCTCACCGCGATGGCGCTGATGGTCGGCTTCCTCGAAATCGGCCCGCTCAAAGTATGGGTGAGTCTCGCCATCGCCGTCGTGCAAGCCGCCATCGTCGGCGTGTTCTCGATGGACCTCAAGCAGTCCGACAAACTCACTTGGCTCGTCGTCGCCGCGAGTGTCTTCTGGACCTTCCTGCTATTCCTGTTCACGCTCACCGACTTCCTGACGCGGCACTACTTCGCGTTTTGAAAACGGTGGAGTCGATGCGATGACCAAGCCGTTCGATACGACGCTGAAGGATTTGCTGAACGTCTTTGCGGTCGACTGGGCCGATTGGCTCGGGCCGCGTATCGGATTATCTGCCGACCTCGAAGTCGAGCCACTCGACGTCGATTTATCGACGGTGCAAATGTCGGCAGACAAGGCGTTCCGGCTGCGACCGCCCGCCGAAGGCATCCTTCACATCGAGCCGCAAGCGTCGTGGGACGGCGGCTTTCCGGGGCGGTTGCTACGATACAGCGCACTGCTGCACGACCGTTACGGCGGCCCCGTCTATTCGGTTGCATTATTGTTGCGGCCCGAAGCCAACGCACGAGACATCACCGGCATCGTCAGCCGACGACGCCACGACGAACACGAATATCACCGCTTCGAATATTATGTGGTGAAAGTATGGGAGCTTCACGTCGAACCGCTGATGGCGAGCGGCATCGGCGCACTCCCGCTCGCGCTCCTCACCGACGAAGCCGCGGGTCAACTCGGCCCGCTCGTCGACCGGATCGACGAGCGGCTGCGCGCCGAGCACGTGCCCGATGCGCAGAGGATATTCCTGCTGACGTGTGGCTATATCCTGCTCGGACTGCGGTATGATGGTGAAGAGATCCGAAACGCATACACGAGGGTCCGAGGAATGAAAGAATCATCGACGTATCGGGCGATCCTTGAAGAGGGCCGAGAAGAGGGCGAAATCAAGGGCGAAATCAAGGGCGAGATCAAGGGCGAACTCAAAGCTCGTCAGAGTACGCTTCTGGACATTCTCCGCGATCGTTTTGGCGAGGTTCCGCCGGAAGTCGAATTGCGGATTCGAGCTGTGACCGAAGCCCCACGATTGCAGCACGCGATCCTGCGTGCGATCCGGATTTCCTCGATCGACGACCTCGAATTATAACGCTATGCGACGACGTACGATCTTGGCGGGCGGGGGAATCGCCGGGCTGCTCGGCCTGTCTCTCGCGTTGTTCGTTGGCGGGTGTGGCGACACCGAATCCGGTGGCTATGACCCCGCGATGCGGTTTCCGCCACGCACGGATCGCCTCGTTGTCAGCCTGCCTTCAACTCCACCGCTTCGGTTGCACGACAACGGCAAACTCGACGATGCTATTCGCGAACTCGATGCCTTCGGTGGACGAACGCTCGACCCCGGCACCCTACCTGCCAGCGAACGCCGCGAACTCGATGACAGCCTCCTGTCACTCTTCGGCACCCCCGCTGCGCCGGCAGTCGATGATGGCGAATCGCTCGGGTTGAACTCCGAACGGCTCGCGCTCGGGAGTCGCCTGTACAAAGACAAATGCGTGCAGTGCCACGGCACCAACGGCAACGGTCGCGGCCCCACGGGAATGTGGGTTTACCCGCATCCGCGCGATCTCCGCTCGGGCAAAGCGAAGTACGTCTCGACACCCGGTGGCATTGGCCGCCCGAGCCGCGCGGACTTGCTCCGCTTGCTGCGGGTCGGCATCGCCGGGAACGCGATGCCGCCGTACGGATTGCTCCCCGAAGGCGACCTCGAAGCCCTCGTCAGTTACACGATTTTCCTCAGTTTACGCGGACAAGTTGAATTCGATGTGCTGACTGCGGTTATGAGCGAAGACGGCCTCGACGGCACGATTGCCGAACTCGCCGCGAAGCGGGCGAAGCACAGGCTGGCGGAATGGATCGCGGCGGATCGTTCGAGGATTGTGGTGCCCGAAGTGCCACCGGACTTGACGCAAGAGGATCGCGTACGCCGAGGGCATGGTGCGTTTCAGGTGGCGGGCTGTGCGGCGTGTCATCGCGACTATGGCCGTGAGACGCACTACCTTTACGATGTCTGGGGCGTGGCGGTGCGGCCATCGAACCTGACCCTCGGCGAGTGGCGTGGCGGCGGCGATCCGACCTCGCTTTTTCAGCGCGTGCGTTGCGGGATTGCCCCATCGGGAATGCCCGCAGCGGGCAGCCTGAGCGACGCCGACACCTGGGACGTCGTCGCGTTCCTGCGGGCACTGTCCGTGCCCCGTCAGTTGCCAGCGGAACTGCGTGCGAAAATTTACCCGGATGCGAAGTAACAGTTAAGCGGAAGAATCAGCGAGGTTCTTCGGTCCTGAAAGGATCGCTCACGTAGCCCATGGTGGTACCATGGGAGGGGGGCCACACCCATTGGCCTCGTGGCAGATTGCGTCGCGTCTCGAAGACTCGCCACGACTGGTTTTCGAGGGTGATTGTCTCCGCGTCCCATGGTTACACCATGGGCTGAGAGAGCGACCCCTTCAGGGTCGGGGTTCTGTTCTTCGGTCCTGAAAGGATCGCTCACGTAGCCCATGGTGGAACCATGGGAGGGCTCATTGGCGTTGTGCCTGTTTGTTTTCTCTGCGTTCTTTGCGCCCTCTGCGGTTAAATCTGAATGATTGATCGAGACGACAATATGACCGATGACCGTGCGGAAATCGTTCGCCCCGTTCCTCGTGGTGTTCGCATCTGCGCCATCGTCACGGTGCTGTTGACGGTGCTGTTGCTCGCGCTCGGCGGGTTCGTCACATCGTTCCGCGTTGGCATGGCCGACCCCGTTTGGCCAACCGAACCGTGGTACTTGCTCGACAAAGACTGGACGAGCCTGGAAGTCGGTTTCTTGCTCGAACACACGCACCGGCTGGCCGGTTGGCTCGTCGGCGGCGCGGCTACGGTCTTCGCCGTGTGGGCGTGGCTCTCGGAGCCGAATCGCCGTCTGCGCTGGGTTGGCCTCGGTACCATCGTGCTGTTGTTAATCTCGTACGGCGAGTTCCATCGCGGCATGGGTAAGGTCTGGCATTCGATTCAAGAAACGGCACACGCGCAAAAGCAACTCGACCCGAAACAGCGCGACTACGAACAGCGCATCGTCGAAAGCCAATTGCTGAACCACGTGACGAATTGGCCCGTGGCTCAAGGCGTGGCGACGGGTGCGCTGGCCATCGGCGTGCTGCTTATTAGCGGCTTCGCGGCGGGCACTGGCACGGCGGGTGGCTGGGTTCGCGGCGCGGCGGGCGTGGGCCTCGTGTTCGTGATGGCGCAAGGTCTACTCGGCGGGTTTCGCGTCTTTTTGAACGCACTGATGGGGACGAATCTCGCGGCGATTCACGGCGTGTTCGGGCAGATTACCTTTGCCACGTTCATCGCCGCGATGGTGCTCGCTTCGCCGCGCCGCCGGAACGATTCGATTCCGAATGCCACGCGCCAGAGTTTCGCCCGCTTCGCCGCGTTTGCGGTCGAGCTGCTGGTTTTACAGCTCATTTGGGCCGTCATGGTTCGGCACATCGGCTCGGTGCTCGCGCAGCGGTTGCACATTCTGACGGCGTTCGCGCTCACTGGCGTACTGGTCTGGCTCTCCGTTCGCATCCTGTCGTCGCCGATCGTGCGCGCGAAGTTTGCCAGCGGCGCGTACCACTTGATCATCATTCTCGCCGTGCAACTCGTGCTCGGCGTCGAAGCGTACATCGGCAAGTTCACGACGAGCGGCCCGCAAGCATTCGTACTGCCAATCGAGCGCGTGGTGAAATTACAAGACGCCCTGACACGAACGGGACACCAACTCATCGGCGCGGGGTTACTCGCAGCAACGGTGGCACTCGCCGTGCGATTGGGCCGCCCACCATTACCGAACAGCGACGACGAGGAAACGGCGAATCTTCGAGATTTGAGCGCATCCGATCTCGATGCGAATCCCTAAAAATAGCTAAGTCATATTTAACCGCAGAGATCGCTGAGAACGCAGAGGTCAGAAAACGGACGAGTGAATGGTCGACAGGATTGTTGTATTCTCAGCGTTCTTTGCGGACTCTGCGGTTAAATTCCGGGTTCAGGATTCAAGAGACATTATGCGAACACTGACTGCCACCATGACCCTGCCTAGCCCCGACACGGCCGAACAGAGCGCGGCGGTGCGTTCGCGGATGGCCGACTACTTTGAACTGACGAAGCCGCGAATTGCCTTCATGGCGCTGTTCACCGTGGCCGTCGGCTACTTCCTCGGGGCCGCGCCGTCGCCGAGTTTGCAGATGTTGTTGCACACGCTGATCGGTACGGCGCTCGTGGCGGCGGGCGGAAGTGCCTTGAATCACTGGCTCGAACGCCGTGCCGATGCCCGCATGAATCGCACGTCGAACCGGCCACTGCCATCGGGACGGATGAACCCCGCCGATGTCTTCGTCTTCGGTGCGACGCTCGCCATCCTCGGCGTGGCGTACCTCGCGTTCGCGATCCCGCAACACCCGTCGGCCGCGATTGCTGCGGCCGCAACGGCGTTCCTTTACGTTGCGGTTTACACGCCGATGAAGCGGCTCACCGCGTGGAACACCGTCGTCGGCGCGATCCCCGGCGCGTTGCCCCCCGTGATCGGCTGGTGTGCCGCACATGGTACGCTCACCACCGACACACTCGCGCTGTTCCTGATTTTGTTCGTCTGGCAATTGCCGCACTTCTTCTCAATCGCGTTTATGCATCGCCACGATTACGCTCGCGGCGGCATGAAAATGCTACCGTGCGTCGAGCGAGCCGATGGCTACTGGACGGGCGTTGCGACGATCGCCACCTGCGTGCTATTGATCGCCGTCGGCACGACGCCGTACCTGATCGGCTCGGCCCGCGAGATCTTCCTGATCGGCTCGTTCGCACTCGGCGTCTGGTTCTTGGCACGTGCGATTCGCTTCGGCCGCAACCGCACCGAACGCTCGGCACGACAGGTTCTGCGCGGCTCGCTGATCTACTTAATGGGCGTGATGGCCTTGCTGATTATCGACTGGTTGCTGCCACGCTACATCGGCTAAGAGGGCATCGCATGTATCGCATGTTCCGCACCCTGTTACTTTTCTGCCTGTTACTGACAACATCGTGTCAGCCGTCGTTGCCGACGAATATCGAGCCGGACATCGCCTACCCCGTTCCCGAATTCACGCTCATCGAGCGTAGCGGCAAGACTGTCACGAAGGCGGATTTGCTCGGCAAAGTCTGGGTCGCGTCGTTCGTGTTTACCCGATGTTCCGGCCCGTGCCCTGCCGTCACTGCCACCGTGGCACGGTTGCAATCTGAACTGACCAACGAGCCAAATGTCCGCTTCGTCACGTTCACCATCGACCCCGATCGCGACACGCCGGACGAACTCAAAAAGTACGCGGACCGCTTCCGTGCCGACCCGGTACGCTGGTTGTTCCTCACGGGCAAGGAAGCGATCGTTCACGAACTCGCCACGAGTGGTTTCAAGTTATTGGCCATGAAGAAACCAGGCGGAGCGGCGGGCGACGAGTTCGACCACAGTTCGCGATTGGCCGTCATCGACAAAGCGGGAATCATCCGCGGTTATTACGACGGAATGCCCACCACCCGCGACGGCGCAGCCGAGGCGTTCGAGGGCAACCTCAAGAAACTGCGCCAACACGTTGCGACGTTGTTGAAGTGAGCATGGGTGAGGTCATTTCGTGCCAATAAGCTCCCTAGATGCTCCGCTTCGCAAAGCCTGCGCGTCGCGGCTAATTCTGCGTCGCGGCTAAATACTTGCGAATTGCGTCGAGTCCGGGAAGGAAAAAGTGCGCGCCGCCGATCGTGGTCACGAAGCGGGGGATGTTCGGGATTCGCTCGCGGATCGGCGTCGCGGGGATCGAGAACGTTGTCGCCTTCGTCGGTTGAAATTGAGGATCGACGATTCGCGACGGGTCGCCGACGAGCGGGTCGGTTTCTTGATACAGCGAGCCGAACACGGGATTGTGCATCCACGAATGCATGATGAACTCGAACTGGCGTTCGATGTTCGTATTCAAGCCGATGAACATCAACCCGCGTTTGAGATTGTCTTGCTCGTACTTATCTTTTGCGAACGGCCCGTAACTGCGTGCGCGCCGCAAGATGCGGTGTCGTCCAGTAGGCATTCGTGTAGCCGAACACGAATTCGCCTGCGGGGACGGCCTGGGGTTCGTCCACGAGCAAAGCATCTAAATCATTCTGAGTGTTCGCGATGACGGGTTTGGGCTGCGAGATGCCGTCGGCGAAACCGAAATGCTCGCGCGAGTATCGCTGCTTCGGGTCCATCGGCGTGGCCGCGATCGGAGCGACGACTAACGACTTCGCGCCTATTCGGTGATGGGTGACGTCCACGCTCATAATTCGCCGCGACGCGAAGTCTTCGTAGCGGAGCGCGGGAACTTCACGCATTATCGGTGATGGGTGCGGTCCACGCGCTCCGCTTCGCAAAGCCTGCGCGTCGCGGCTAATTCTGCTACCGCGACTTCACCAACGTGATGCCTTCGCCGTTGCGGATGGTGATGCGGTTGACGGGGGCACCGAGCGAGCCGTCGGCTTTGAGTGGGCGGTAATAGCCGTCGAGTTGGTGCGTGGTGGCGGTGTTGTCGGCGATGGTGCCCGCCGTGCCACGGGTGTACGAGAGCGGCTTGTAAAAGACGATCGCGTTTTGATATTCGCGGCGAAACACTTTGTACGTGAGATCGCGGTTCGATGGGTCCAGCCCTGCGGCGAACTGCGTGAGTGCGGCCACCGGTTTGCCGACGTTGTAGGTGATCGCGTCGGTCCAGTGGCGACTCCAACCGCTCGCCGGTTCGTTGCCGCCGTTCATCATCAGGAACGACAAATTCGGGTCGGCAACGAGATAGTACATCGCCAGCGTGGTCAGTTGCACGCGCGGGTCGGTGGCGTCTTTGCCTTGCGGCAAACTGTCGAGGATCTCGTAGGCTTTACCGCCGCTTAACTGCCGACGATACGCGAGCGTGGCCACGAGGTCGTCGAGTTGCACGTGGTTCGTCGAGAGCGGTCGCAGGCCGAATTCTTCGAGCGTCGACACACCATTTTGCGCGATCGGCTCGCCCGATGCCCCCGCACCCGCCGTGTTCGCCACCAGCCAGCGCGGCGCGATTCGGCGATTGACCGCACCGAGGAGCGCCCCGTAATCGACGGCGTACGGAGCCAGCGATTCGCGGAGTGTCGTCGGATCGACGGCGATTTTCCCCGTCGAGTTATCGACGAAGAACCCGTTCGCGTTCGGCTGGGTTTGCAGGTAGCGCAAGTGATAGTCGGCCGCCCATGCCTGGTACGCCGTACTCGAGACGTTCGCGGCGAACCGCATCGGCCCGTACGTCGGGTAAAACAGGCGGCTTTGGTACAAAAACCGCGCATCGGAACCGGCGCGACGGGTGGCGTATTCGCGGTCGTTCAGGTAGCCATCGCGGTCTTTATCGGCGGCGGAGTCGAAGGCCGGTGTCGTGCCGCCGAGTTGCGCCCCGCGGAAATTCGTGTAGTCGTTTCCGCTAGCCGTCTGGAGTAGCGGGGCCGTCCCCGCCGTCGTCGTGCGGGCACGCATGTAGTAGTACCGCGCACCGCCATCGATGCTCGAAGCGACCCAGTCGGCGGGCGGATCGAACGTGACGCGGCCATCGTTGCGGAAATTATTCGTAGTGTTCGTCAGTGTGTTGAGTCGGCCCCAACTCGTCGGTCGGCCTTGGCTGTCGATCGATTTCACGTACTCGTATTGACCCGCCCAACCGCCCGATGCCGCCGATTGCAGGTTCAAGTTCAGTTCGCGAAACTTCTCCGGATAGCCGAACGCGACCGATTCGTTGACTCTCCCACCGATGGAAAAGGTCGTGTCGCTGTTGCGTGCGGCACTGGTGATGTTCGTCCAATCGCCGTTCGCCGTGCCGCGGAAGACGGCCCAGAATTGATCGACGGGAATCGCCGACGCGCTGAGGCCAATGAACGACGACGCCTTGCTGACGTGGTAAAACGCATCTTCCTTGTTGAGATGATTCCGCTCGGCGTATTGCAGCCAATCGGTGTACAACCCGAGGTAAATGTTCGTGAGGTTCGTGTAAACGAACTGCGGCGTGTTCGGCGCGACCGATTGAATCGTATCGAGGTACGCCTGATTCGGGATGACGAGGTCGACGCTGTTTCGCAGCAGGCTTTTCTCGAACTCGCCGAACGGCGTGCCGCTGTACGCCAGTTGCGCGATGCGGATGTGCGAGTAGTGTCGCGGCACGTTCGGCAATGCCGGGTTCGTTGCGGGCGTGGGGGTCGGCGTCGGCGGTACGGTCGGTGGGCTGGTCGGCGTGCCGCCGGTCGCGGGTGGTGGATTGTCTTCCGGCGTCGGTACCGTCGGCGTGTTCGGTTTGTCTTGTTGCGTCGGAATCGTCTCGGCGGAAATCAGCCGGTTCGGCGATGCCGTTACGAGGAAGTTGTCGAACACGAGTTCGCCCGACGAACCCGTTCCGCGCGACAATCCGACTCGTTCGCCCGAAGCGATCGCGGTGTCTTTTCGCGAAATCGCCCACTCCGGCGATAAGCCCCACGTGCCATCGGAATGCAGATACTGGCCGGTATCCGAGCGGAAAATCTGCACGCGGAGTTCGCTGCCTTTCACGATCAACGACGATTGCACCCACAACCCGCTGACGTAATCGCGCGAGCGGATCGAGCCGATCACGGTTTCGCGACCGTTCAGAACTCGTACGAGATCGACCTGCAAACCGCGTTTCACCGAGACGCCGTAAAACGTCGGTGTGTCGGAATGCAAGTTGATACCGCGCGCGATCATCCCCGCCGGGATGAGGCTATCGACGTAGATGGACGACGACACTTGCACGTCGCCGGGGATCACGCGGTTCAGCCAGCCGCGCGTCGCCCCGGTACTCGGGCCGTCGATTCGCAACGTCTCGTCGGCCACGGTACGTGCGGTGATCTGCCCCGGCGTGGCGGTCCAGATTCCCCAGCCTTGCGGTAAGCCCGTTGCGGGGCCACCCGCGAATCGGTCTTCGTACAGTGTCGTCCGCGTCGGCGGGTTCGCCGGGCCGACCCGCAGACTATCGACCGAGACGTCGTCCGCCGTTCGGGCACCGCGTGCGAAACCGACCTGCCCCGCTTGCTTCAATGCCGCATCGTGGACGCGGATCGCGGCCACCGTGCGACGCGACCACTTGCCGTCCGGCCCGAGCGTTTGGTTCGTATCTCCACGCGAGAGTTGCACTTGAATCGCATCGCCATCCGCGCGAATCGTCACTTGCACCCAGCGATTGCTGATCCATTCTTTCGAAGCGACCGTACCGAGAATCGTGGTCTGCCCGTTGACGACTTTGACGAGTTGCAAGTCGCCGCCGCGCACGACGGAAGCGGCGTAATAACTCGGTGTGTTGCCGTTGAGGTTCTGCCCGCGAATGAGTAATTGAATGGGAGAAGAACTGTTGAGAAAGACGGATGCGGAAGTCTCGACGTCGGCATCGTACTGCGTCGAAACCCACGCCCGCGATGCGGTGCCACTGAGGCCACTCGTGGTCAATCGCCCCGTATCGCCCAATCCGGGAGCAGTCGATTCGACGTGAAATCCGCGCGAGCCATCGTTGCTCCACTGACCCCAACCCTGCGGCAACCCACTCGACGGGCCGCGCTGAAACGGCTCGACGAGCCACTGCCCCGCCGAAGGAATATCCCGCGATTCCAGCCCTTCTAACGATAATTTCGACCGCATCGCCATCGGGTCAGTCATGGGAGCAAACCCTCTATGGTGCGAATCATTCACTGGCTCGGTCGCAGACTATAACGTCGGTTCTCCTCGTGTCAACGCGATCTGGGAAAAATCGCGACGCGCGTTCGGAATTCGCCGCGACGCGAAGGCTTTGCGTAGCGGAGCGCGTGCGCACCACCCATAGGATTCACGCGCGCGTTCGCAGTTGCGTTCGTTCGGCGGATCGCGTTACACTGGCTGCATGACGAAGCCGACACTACCGCGAATTGCCATTTTAGGCGCTGGTCCAATCGGGCTGGAAGCGGCCATCTACGCCCGCACGCTCGGCCACCCGACGACGGTATACGACTCGGGGCAAGTCGCGGAACACGTGTTGCGCTGGGGCCACATCAAGATGTTCACCGCGTTCGGCACGAACGTCACGACGCTCGGCAAGAACGTGCTGCTTCGCGAAGAACCGACGCTCGAATTCCCGCCCGATAGCGAAGTGCAAACCGGTCGCGATTACCGCGACACGTATCTCGTTCCGCTTACCGAAACCGCACTTCTGAAGAGTTCGCTGCAACAGCAAACGCTGGTACTGACGATTGGCCGCACCGGTTGGCGGAAGACCGATCCCATCGATGCGAAGAAGCCATTACCGCCGTTCCGGTTGCTCGTTCGCGATGCGAAAGGCGTCGAGCGGTTCGACGTGGCGGACATCGTACTCGATTGCACCGGCACCTATTCCAAGCCGAACTGGGTGGGCGATGGCGGCATTCCCGCCGCCGGCGAGATCGTCGCACGCCCGCAAGTTTCGTACTGGCTCGATGAGATTCTCGGCAACAAAAAGACTCACTACGCGGGTAAAAGCATCGTGCTAATCGGCGGTGGCTATTCCGGCGCAACGACGATGTGCCAACTCGCGGAACTCGCCGAAGAGAATCAATCGACGTGGGTGATCTGGCTGTCGCACGGGCCACGCGGCGGGCCGTTGCCGCGAATTCCGAACGACCCGTTGCGCGAACGCGACAAACTCGCGGTGCGCGGCAACAGCCTCGCATCGCGCTGCGATAGCAACCTCGAATATCACGCGCAGATGTGCATCGACGAACTGATTTCGCACGGGCCGGACAAAGGCTTCCGCGTCGCCGGGCACATCGGCACGAAGCCGATGAGTTGGGAAGTCGATCGCGTGATCGCGAACGTCGGCTACCGCCCCGACATGACGCTCTGCCAGGAGTTACGCATCGCGGAACCGAACGGCGACATCGTCACATCGGAGCCAGGCTATTACTTCCTCGGGGCCAAAAGCAAAGGCCGCGACTCGAACTTCCTACTGCGCGACGGCCACGAACAAGTTCGCCGTGCCTTCGCGGCCATTTCGGGAAACCGAACCTTGGACCTCCACACGCGAAAAGCGGCGTAAACCGATGTACCATAAGCCGTGATACGCATCCATTACTCGAAATGAAAGTGATCGAGATGCCACGAATGCTGAACCTAGTCGTGGGGTGAAAGCCCACGGACGGTCGTCCGTGGGCTTTCAGCCGCTTCACCCAGACGTGCGATGGCGAGGGATGTCGTTCGCTGCAATCGGAGTAAGTCCGCGATGAGGCGGGGGCGCTTTCCCATCGCGCGTAGCAGTTGGCCGATACGGACGTGGCCGTTGGGGGCGATTTGTTCCAGTTCGGTGGGCAGGCTCTCGCTGGCAGTGTCGCTGATCGCTTTGATGGCCGCGAAGGGGATGCCGCGTTCGGCACAAATGGCGGCGATGCTGGCGGCTTCCATGTCGACGATGTCGGCGGCGTGTTCGACGTGCAATCTGCGTTTTTCTTCGACCGACGATACGAGGCGATTCACCGAGAGCAAACGGCCTGTTGCGGGCAACGCAATCGGCTCGCACTTCCACAACTGACGGTCCGCTGTCACTACTTCGCACGGCACGACGAGATCGCCGACGTTCAAACCATCGCGCAGGCCACCGCAGATGCCCACGGAAACAATCAACGATGGCGGGGGCGAGTCACACAGCAAGCGTTCGGTGTTTGCGCGGGCCGCATCTAGCCCCATGCCGATGACTTCGATGCGAACACCCGCACGGCGAATGCCGCGCGTTTCCCGTTGCAATGCGAACAGATACCAGACCGATGACAGGCTTACGTCAGTTGCCATTTCAGCATTTTCCAGCTATCGCTGATGCGGGAATTGACGCCGAGTGCGGCGGCGACTTCGTAGCCGCTGTGCATCATGCAGTGTTCGCAGCGCGGGTCTTTGCCGTAGCCGTAGCTGCTCCAATCGGTGTCGTTCATCAGGCCGTCGAAGCTCTCGTGGTGCGTATCGGTGATCAGATAGCACGGCCCTTTCCAGCCTTTGACGTTGCGGGTCGGGCTGGCCCACGCGGCACACGTCAGTTCGCGCTTGCCTTGCAAAAACTCCTTGTACACTGGCGACGTGTTCATTTTATACTTGCGGAACAGGCCATCCGCCTGGTTGAACTTCTCCATGATCTGCTGGCGGGTGAGGAAGATCTCGGCTGCGCCGTCGGGGTTGGTGCTGCACACGGCGGCGTAACCGTAGGCGGGCGACAGCATGAAGCCATCGACGCCGAGTTTCGTGAGGTAGGCGTAAAGCTCGTCGAGTTCCGCCATGTTCGTTTCTTTATAAACCGTCGTGTTCGTACAGACGAGGTGCCCGGCCGCCTTCGCCGCTTTGATGCCTTCGATCGCTTCCTTGAACACGCCCTTACGCTCCACGGCGATGTCGTGCGATTCTTCGAGGCCGTCGATGTGGACGTTGAAAAACATCCGGCTCGTCGGGCGGAACAGGTGCAGTTTCTTGCGGAGGAACACGCCGTTGGTGCAGAGGTAAATGTGCTTGCGGCGCTTCAGGATGCCGCGAACGAGTTCGCCGATCTCGGGGTAAATCAGCGGTTCGCCGCCGCAGATGCTGACGATCGGCGCGCCGGCTTCCTCGACCGATTCCAGACACTCGGCCACCGAGAGTTTTTCCTTGATCGTCGATTCGTACTCGCGGATACGGCCGCAACCGGTACACGTGAGGTTGCAGGCGTGAAGCGGTTCGAGCATCATCACCAGCGGGAAACGCTTTACGCGCTTCAGCTTCTTGGTCACCATGTAACCCGCCATGTCGGCGGTCAGGCTCAGTGGAAATCGCATGTCGTCTCCGTGTAGGTTACTGGTCGTTCGTCAAATAGTTTTGCAGTTCGCGCGGTCGTCGTGTGGCCGCGCGGGCGTGGGTTTCGTGCGCGTCGAGGTAGCGCCCGAGTGCCATGAGCGGGAAGTACAGCGGGTACATGTGGTACTTCAGGTAGAAGACTTTGGGGAAGCCGGTGCCGGTGAACGGCCGTTCGGGCCAGCACCCTCCGGCGTCGTGGTTGCCGACGAGATATTCGACGCCCGCACAGACTTCCGGCCCCTCGCCTTCGCCTGCGGAAATCAGCCCGAGGATCGCCCACGACGTCTGCGATGCGGTCGATTCGCCCTGTCCCGCAAGGCGTGGATCGTCGTAACTGCCGCAGGTTTCGCCCCAACCGCCGTCGGCGTTTTGCGCGACTTTCAGCCAACGCACCGCACGGCGTACCGCAGGCGTCGTCATGTCGAAGTGAACGGCGGCCAGCCCGACGAGCACCTGCCACGTGCCGTAAATGTAGTTCACGCCCCAACGCCCGAACCACGAACCATCGGTTTCTTGCGTCCGCAAAATGAACGCGATCGCCGCATCGACGTGCGGCTCGCCGACGCGGGCACCGTAGTGCGACAGGCTCTCGAGTATGCGGGCGGTGATGTCCGGGCAACTCGGATCGAGCATCGCGTTGTGGTCCGCGAACGGGATCTTCGTCAGGATTTCCTTGTTGATGTTGCGGTCAAACGCCGCCCAACCGCCATCGTCGTTCTGCATCGCACGCAGCCAGTCGATCGCACGGCCAACCGCCGGAACATTCGTGTGCCCCGTCTTTGCCAGCGCGATCAGCACCATCGAGGTATCGTCGGTATCGGGGTAGTAGGCGTTGCGGTACTCGAAGAACCAGCCACCGGGCGCGACCGGCTTCGCGGATTTCGTCCAGTCGCCCGGCGTGCGCACTTCCTTCGCGAGCAGCCAATCGATGGCCGCCACCGATTCGTTCGCGTCGGGTGACAGCCCCGCGTCAGTCGCGCCGATCAGCGAGAGTGCCGTGTCCCAAACGGGCGACAGGCACGGTTGCAACCGCAGCGTTTCGCCATCATCGATGCCGAGGTCTTCGAGTTGCTTCATCGCCCAGCGAAATTCCGAATCGACTTCGCGGATGCCGAGGCACTTCAACACGATGACGGTAAAGACCATCGGCGGGTAGATCGCGCCGAGGCCATCGCTGTTCTGGAATCGCTCGCGCATCCAGGCGATCGCCTTGCGCATCGCCATTCGGCGGAACGGCGTCAGGTGGCAACGCTCGACGAGTTTGAGGCCCGCGTCGATCTTCAGGAACAGATTCGCCCACGAGAACCGCGCCGGTTTGACGGCGGGTTTCCACGGGGTCGCAGGGTCGGCGAGGAACAGTTCGCGGATGCTCATCGATGGCGGCAGTTCCCGCACCGGCTTGTACGCATTCACAACCGCGAGCGGCACCACGATTGTGCGGCTCCACGCGGACATCGCGTAGATGTTGAAATAGAACCAGCGCGGTAACAACATCATCTCGACGGGAACCGTCGGGCAATTCGCGTACGGAATTTGCCCGAGCAGCGCGAAGTAAAATCGCGTGAAGCTGTTTGCGACCGCCGCGCCGCCGAGGTGACGAATGCACTCCGCCGCGCGACGCATCAGCGGTTCGTCTGCCGTGTGGCCCGCGATCTTCAGCGCGAAGTACGCCTTCGCGGACACGCTCACTTCCGCCGGCCCACCGGGGTAGTTCGGCCAACCGCCATCGGGCAATTGTTTCCGCAACAAGTACTTCGCGAGTTTCGGAATCTGCGGGTCGGATTCTTTGCCCAGAAATGCGAGTAGCAGCACGTATTCCGATTCGAGAATCGTGTCGCCTTCGAGTTCGCCCACCCAGTGACCATCGCGACGTTGCAGCGAAAGCAGATGGGTCCGACCGCGTTCGAGGCTCTCGCGAACGACCTCCCGCAACGCTTCGGCGCGGGGCGTATCGATTGTAGGGTGCGTATGTGAGGCCACGGGAATCCTTTCCGAACGCAACGCTTGAAAACTCGCTACGTGCTTCTCACGGTACGGAAAGACCACGTGAAGTCGACGTTTCGCGAAGCGCGGACGCGAACATCCGACGCATCGTGCCTCGCGCTTCGCTCCGAAGACTACGCGGCGCGGCTAAACGAATGCAGAATATGAGGCGCGTTCGCAATATACTTCGAGCGGGGTGATTCGATACGTTTTTGTTAGCCCGACGCGCACCAAGACAACACCTCGCCGCAAACAGTACGGCACAAGATTGATCGCGTGGGCGTTGCACCTCGAACGGCCCTTTCAGGGCCGATAAACATTCCAACACCATACCCAAGGCGTTGCCTTGAGCTGAAAGAACCGGCCCTTCAGGTCGAAAAACCGGGCTTTGGAAACGCAGGTGTTTTCAATTCGCCGTCGAACTACAAATAACGCAACTTCAAAACTTGCGCTGCGGGCTGGCACGATGTCCCATTCTCGACCGCGAGAAGTACAACTCAATTTTCAACCTTCGCGCTGGCACTCATCATTTTGCGAATGGGGCTATATCTATAGCGGGGCAGAAATCGCACCATAGACAGACCGAGCATCTCACGATACGCTCGGTATCAGATATAAAAGTTCCTGGCATTGTGGGGCGGCACTTCCCGCACGGTGGCCACAGACGCTACAGCAGATTCGTCCAAGTCCGCAGCCCTGAGCTTGGTCGTTCGGCGGCAGGAGAAAGCCCATGTACCATTCGCACGCCCGTCGGCTGTTCGCCTTCTGCCTTGTCGCAGGCGTGGCACTCGTCTGTTTCTTCGCGTCGTTGGGGCCGGCGGACACTCCCGCAAAGACCGCGCCGGAGCGGTCGAAGATATATGACGCCGATCCGGAACACTTGTGGAACCGGCTGCACGAGGCGATGTTCGTCCGCGTCGGTCCGGACGGTCGCACCTACGGGCAGGATCGCTTGGAGCCGCTCTTGTGGAAGGGATCGAAGCACCTCCTCGAAGAGAAGTCGAATAAGCGGGTCGTTGCCCTCCTGGAGGAGTTCCTGAAGAAAAAGGGCGAGAAGCGGGTCGAAGACCCACAGAAGCGGGCGGTGCTTCAGCGCGATCTCTGGCTGGTCTTCAATTGGCTGGAAGGCGACCACTGGTTGCACGAAGAACCCAAGCCGGAAGAAGTGCGGGCGTCGCGGGACCGGCTCCGCCGCCCGCTGGTAGCCGCGATCGGCCGCTTGGCACTCACCACGGATCAGATCGAGAAACTGCCGGACAACTATGCGGCCGCCGTCGCCTCCGGCGAATTCGCCAAGCGGTTCGACGCGGAACATCCGGACACACCGTATCTCCCTGCTGAGCTATTCGCGGTCGATGGCCCGTGGGTGTGCGTGGGCCGACCGGATGGCCCCATCGCGCCCGAACACCAGCGCGACACCGGGACCAACCTGTTTACGAACTCGGCCTTTTTGCTCTTCGTCCGGCTGCCGGCGGGTCGCGCCGCCACGATCGATTACCTCAAACGGCTGCGCGCGTTCGACCAACCTTTGCTGATCGAAGCGAAGGACAAGAAACTGGCGAAGTACCTCCCGAACCCGAAACTCCCGTCGTTCCCCGTGGGCACCGAGGTGGCGCTGGTCCGTCGCGCCCTGCTGATCGACTCTTCCAACACGCCCGCCGCGACCGCCCTGACCGAGAGCGTCCAGTTGCGCATCTATCGCGAGATTCCGGAGATGACGGAGGAGACGCTGAGAACCGCGTTGGTCAACGGCACCAAGGCCAACCAGCGCGCCCAATCGCGGCAGTCCTTTCAAGAGTTTCAACTGAGCCGCGCCCGGCTGTTCGCGGGCAAAGCGGGTGGACTGCGCGCCGTCGGCCCCGATGAACTCGATTTCCACACCCCCTTCAGCTTTTCGTATCAAGACGAATTTGAAATCCGCGAGTCCGGCCCGCGCGACCGGTCCTTTTCGGATAGGAGTCAGCTCCCAGTCATGAACGAATGTTTCGACTGTCACAGCCTGCCCGGCGTCGCCTCGTTCAACAGCCACTTCAATTTTCGCGGCCATCCGAACGCCAGCAACACCGTGGCCCGCCCCTTTTCTCTGGCGGAGATGCCCGTCTCCGAGGTCGCAGGGGCCGCCGTGAAGTGGAAAGAGGGACGCCCGAACTGGGCCGCGCTGCGCAAGCTCCTGGCGGAGTAACTCACCGGAACTACCGTAGACGGCGGAGCCGTGTTGGATTCTGGGACTTCCTAATTCACTGTGGCCGCCGCCGCAGAGCTTCGTCGTTCGGCGGTAGGAAAGCAGGTTTTCAACATGGCTATTCGCGTCGCTATCTGGAAAGTAGGCAGCCCGCCTACCCCGGATATTTCATCGCTTTTGCGAAAGTGGAGTAGCGCGGCGGCCTAAGATGTGGTATTGATTGGAGTTACAACAATCCGTCAATACTCGACCCCAG
>JAYVXI010000197.1:0-13681 GCA_043785305.1 Limnoglobus sp.
AATTCGCTTGCCCGATGAGGCCGAGATAACCGCTGACCACCGCGAACGCGAGGAACGTGCCGATCGCCAGAATCCACGGCAACGGGCGAAACGCGCCCAATACCAACAGCGAACCCAACACGAATTCCCAGGTCACCACTGAGTATTGCACGGCCGGCACGGACAGCCCGCCGACGCTCGGCAACGGCGAGACGCTCAGACCATAAGTTTTCAATGCCCCCGCCGTTAGAAGTAGCGCACCGAGCGCGACTTCAACGGCGCGCCGAAGCGCTCGGCGATTCGCTGATCGCTGATCGCTGATCGCTGATCGGCTGCGGATTGAGCATCCATAACGATGTCATTTCCACGTGGGGAGGTTTGTGGTTGAGGGAAGTGTAACCGGATGAGATAGCGATTGCAAGAGCCAAGTCCGAAATAATCGAAGATTTTTTCGGCGAGCGAAAGTGTCGGAAAACCCGTCGCCCATGCGATTGCGCGAAGTCAAAAAATCCAAGGCGATCCGACGTAAGTCGACTTTTGCGAGGTGTCTTGAAGTGTCGTGAAAGTGTCTCCAAGTGTCGTGAGAATGTCGTGCTCGGTCGATTTTGTGTCGTGCTCGGTCGATTTTATGTCGCCACTTGCGCCGGTTCTCGAAACGAGAGCATTCGACATAACCCGCGATAATGGTTCGAGATACGGAATACGGATTAGTGGATTGCGATCAAAAACGCGACTTTTTGGGTCGCCAAAACCGGAAAAACACCCCAAAAAACGGTTTTCGAGCTTCCGCAATTGTGACTTACGTCGATTTTACTTCACTTTCACGAGTTGATCGAGCGAGACGCGGACGTTTTCACGGCTGCCGACGATGACGTAAACGCGATACGCATATTCGCCCGCAGGCACCCCATCGGAGTTTGCGACTCGATAGACGACGTTCCACTTCACGACCTTCTCATTCGCGAAGTTCCAACGGCCATAGCCTGGCCCGGTCTGCCCTTTTGCAGTGGGCAAACCTGCGATGGCCGCCATGGCGTGCGAGCCGGACTTCGTGCTGAACACGACGGGCAACGGTTGTTCGCCAGGGCCATCGGAGAGCGGCGAAAGTCGGCCCGTATTGGGGTCATACGTCTCGAACGTATGGAACTCGGGTGGCATGTATCCCGTAACGACTTCAAACTGGGCGAGCGTGTGGCGTTCGCCTTTGGGCACCGTAAACGTTACGCTGTAATCGATGGCATGTGCGATTCTCGGAATGCCGATCGTCACCGTTTTCGCGTGCAGGAAATTCGATAGCGCCAGGTCGTTCTTCGCCGGGTAGCGATCCGATTTCTCGCCGGGATTCAGCCAGAACGCCATCTGCGATTGCGTCTCCAGCCGGTTCGCTTTGGCCTGGATTTGCAGGAGTTTGCTCGAAGATTTCGCACCAATCGCATCCTTGCGACTCCCCGCTTCGGTGGGGTTGTACGCCTCCGGCCAGAACGGTTTCTGCCCGCAATCGAACGAACACGCCGACTGAAGTTGCCGACCGTGATCGGTACTGTCGATGAACTCTTTGCCATTCCACGCAAGCGAGTGAATTGCCCCCGCCAGCCGATCCGTCGTGGTGATGACGATGTCCGATGGGCCGGCCTTGGCGCGAATCGTCGCGTTTCCCGAAACGGGCGGCAAAGAGGCGAAGCAAACCGCAACGACAATCAGTGGCAGCATGAGTTTATTTCTTCGCGGCAGGCAGTTCTTCGATCAGGATGTTTTTGTAATAGACCTTGGCTTTCGCGCCGCCATGAATCTGTACGCCGATGATGCCATCGCGTTCGATCTTGTCGTCGGCTTCGGTGTAATCGATCGTCAACTTACCGTTGAGATGGAGCCGAATGCGCGGCCCTTCGCAGCGGATGACGTACTCGTTCCAATCGTCGAATTTAACGAGACCGTCGATGAGCGTCTTTTCGGGTTTCGCAAGCACTTTGTTGCGACGCGATTCGTCGTAAAGCGCGCCCCAATAATCTTGTCCCGCATCGGCCTGAAAGCCCGACACTTCGTGGTGGTTCGGGATCCGCTTCGTGCGAAACTGCACCCCCGCGTTGGCCTTCGCCTTATCGCCGAGGAGTTTGAACGTCACTTTCAGCTCGAAATCGCCGTACGTTTTCTTCGTGCAAAGAAACTCGTTTCGCGGAACGAGCACATCGAGCGACCCGCCGACGATGCTGCCATCTTCGATTTTCCACGTTTTCTCGGTGTCGCCTTCCCAGCCATCGAAGGTTTTGCCATCGAACAACGGCTTCGATTCCGCGTTGGCCAACGATGCAAACGCGAGAGTACACAAAAGAGCGAACGTACGCATCGGAATCTCCCAGGAGTTGAAGTTAGTCGAAGTATACGAAGAAACGCGGCCAGACTTGGCCGCGTTTCCAGTGAATCACACACTTTATCGATTCGCGCCGCCCGCGCCGTTGTTGCCGAAGCCGCTACCGACGCCGCCACCACTACCCCCGCCACCTGGCCCGGCTTTGAATTCTTTCTTCGGCGGTGGCTTGCGATAACCCGATTCGGGCGGGTTGTTGAAGCGTGCCTCATCGGGCGGAAGCGTATATTCTTCCGGGTACGACACTTTCAGATTGTGCTTATCGTGGTGGCACCCGACCAACAGGACGAGGATCAGGCCAACCGAAGCAAACATCGTGCGGCGCATACGCACTCCCAACGGAAGGATTCGTGTATGTGTGCGGTATACCATCCGCCCCGAACGCCGCAAGTCGAATTTGGCACGGCAGACCGCCGCCGGTTATAGTATTAAGGAGATCGCGGCCCGACTCGAACTGAGTATTGAGACAGTCGAGAAATACGGGGCGAGAGCGATGGAGGATTTATCATGGCTCTTACGGCCACGCAAATTGCCGACCAAAAGAAACAGGTCGAAGAACTGCTCGGTGCGGTCGACAAGCTCGGCTTCGCGAAGTCGCTGTTTTTCGGCAAAATCCGCGCCGACCTCATGTTCCCGTACCCGACGCTGTCGCCCGAAAAGCGTGCCATTGCCGATGTGGCTGCCGCGAAAGTGCGTGCCTTCGCCGATGCGCACATCGACGCGGCTGCGATCGATCGCGATGCACGGATTCCCGATTCCGTAATCGACGGTCTTGCCCAACTCGACGTCTATCGCATGACGCTGCCGACCGAGTTCGGCGGTCTCGGCTTCAACCAACAACAGTACCTGAAAGTGATGGAAATCCTCGGCGGGCACTGCGCCAGCACCGCGGTATTCGTGAATGCGCACCACAGTATCGGTTGCCGGGCTCTCGTCCTTTTCGGCACGAAGGAACAACAAGCGAAGTGGCTGCCGGGCTTACTCGATGGCACGAAGCTGTGTGCGTTCGCGCTCACCGAACCCGAAGCCGGTTCCGATGCGGGGAACGTGCAAACGACCGCCACGCCGACCGACGATGGCACCGCGTACGTGCTCAACGGCATCAAGCATTACATCACGAATGGCGGCATCGCGCACGTGCTCACGGTGATGGCCCGCACGCCCGATGGCAAAGGCGGCAGCAAGGTGTCCGCGTTCCTGGTCACGCCCGATTTACCTGGTTTTGAAGTGATCGAAGCCCGTGCCGCGAAGTGTGGCATTCGCGGCACCGCGACGGGGAAAATCCGTTTCACGAACATGCGCGTACCAAAAGAGAACGTCCTCGGGCCGCTCGGTCGCGGGTTGCAAGAGGCACTGACGGTGCTGAACTTTGGCCGCACCACGTTCGGCGCAACGTGTACGGGGCACGCGAAAGTCTGTCTGAACGCGATGTCCAAACATGCGAAGTCGCGCAAGCAGTTTCAGCAAACGCTCAGCGAATTTGAACTGGTGAAGAAGAAGATCGCGTTCGCCGCCGCACATGCGTTCGCGATGGAAGCGACGACCACGCAGTGTGCCGCTCTCATCGATCGCGGTGCCGACGATTACATGCTGGAAACAGCCATTTTGAAGGTGTTCGCGACCGAACATCTCTGGACGATCGTCAACGACACATTGCAGGTTTATGGCGGCAAAGGTTACTTCTGCGATCAACCCGTGGAACGCTGGATGCGCGATGCCCGCATCAACACGATCGGCGAAGGCGCGAACGATGTGCTGAAGGCGTTCATCGCGGTTGTCGGTTGTCGCGCACCCGGCGAATACCTCAAAAACCTGCGAGACGACCTGACGCACGGCCGCTGGAGCCTCGGCAAGATCGGCGCAGCCATCGGCGTGGGAACGAAACTCGTCGTGCCGTGGGCGAGTACGCCAACGGTACCCGTGCAGGCAAAGGAACTCGAAGCCGACGCGAAACGGCTGGCGCATTTCGCGAAGGACTTCGGACTGGAACTGCCGCACGTCTTTTTGCGGTTAAAAGACGAAGAAACCTTCGTGCAAAGCCAACTCATCCACGAACGAATCGCAGACATCGTCATCGACATGTACGTTTCGAGTTGTGTTTTGTCGCGGCTCGATCATCTGATCGCGAACCCGAGCGACGACCTTTTCGCAGCAATCGGCTCTGGGCGGTATTTCCTCAAAATCGCGTTCCGCCGGATCGCAGCGCAGTTTGCCGCACTTCGCGACCACGATGATGTCGCGTGTGTAGCCGCAGCGGATGCGTTTCTGGGCCGCGTATAATCTGCTACGGCGGCGATGAGATTGGCTTGGCGGGCAGTATTTCGACGATCGCGTCGAAGAGTTCGCCCTTGCGTTCGCGGTCGCGTGTGATGTCAAACGCGACGAGTTGCACGCCGAGTTTAGCGCCTGGTGTAGCGGTGAGGCGAACGGTAAACTTCGCCCTCGACTCGGCTGCAAGTTGGCCATCCAGAACGCGCGGCTCGGCGGTGAGGCCCGGCGGCGTGTGAATCTCGATACGATGGGTTTGCACCTGGGTTTGAAAATTCCGCACCTCGATCTTCAACTCGATCGTTTCCCCGACTTTCACCGTAGACCGATACGGTTCGGCGCGGACCCAGAAGGGATCGAACCAATAGCGATAGTCCTTTTCGGAACTCAGCGTCTGTAACGAATCGCGCATTTCGTACGACCATTTTCGGTAGCGTTCGATGAACTCGGCAGGGCGATCCATCACGAACGAGTGGCCGCCCATCAGCAGATCGGGCTTGAGTTTTTTCAGATATTCCGCGCCGTAAATGTAGCCTTCCTCGAAGATTGCGCTGTTGTGCGCGACGACGGCTTCGTGGCCGGTCTGCCGAGGATCTTCGGGGTCGCCGAAAATGTTATCGCCGGTAAATGCGACTTTGCGGCCGTCAATTTGGCCGTGGATACAGAGTGCGAATTCCGTCTGGCCGGGCATCCAGTCGATGGTGAACGTGTGGCCTTCCCACTCGAAGGTTTCGCCCGACTTGAACCCGCGATCCACGCGCACTCCGCGAAGCGGCGTGCCATCGGTGGCTTTTTTCCCGTACGCCTGAATCGGGGCGGCGTAGTCGAACCGTTCGGGGTGCTCCATTTTCTCCACCATGCGGTCGAGCGCCCATATCTTCGTCCCCCACTTCTCGCGCAGGTGGCTGGCTTCGAGGAAATGGTCGCCGTGCATGTGGCTGATGACGACGGCATCGATCGCTTTCAAGCCGTAATGCTTCCGCATTCCTTCCAGCGATTCATCGAGAAACTTGACGTCCAACAGCCCGCAATCGACCACCAGTGCCCGCCCGCTGTCGGCGAGAATCAGCCCGAAGTTCGGCCAGAACTTCTTGCGCTTGAACTTGAACAAGTGCGGCGAAACCTGCGCGACATCGGGCACGACCGTCGGCTTGGAAAGCGTGTCGTGAAACGCCGATGGATCTTCGACGCGGTAACCGCGTACGTAAAGGGCCTCGAATCGCTGCAATTTCGCCTCATATTCGCGTAGTTGCGCCGCCGGGTTCGGCACCGCCGGCCCGTGCGACGGCAGCAGCCAGGCCGGCGCAGAATCCGTAAGTCGAGTTACCGATTTCCGCAACGCCCGGATGCCCGCAGCGAAGCCGTAGTCCCATTCGGTGTCGAACCACGTGTGCATTTTCGCGCCGTCGAGCATGACATCGCCACTAAACGCGATCGCGTGGCCATTCTCTTGCAGCCGGTACGTCATGCCGCCGGGGCTGGTCCCGCGCGTGTCGAGGCACGCGATTTTGCGACCGTGCCAGACGAACGTTTCGTCGATCGCTAACGTGCGGTCGAGCGGGATCGGCTGTATTGGTGGCCGCACGTAGCTCGTTCCATGAATCGCAAACGCATCGCGAAGGCTCGCGTTCATCTTGCGGAACTCCGACGGCGTTTCAAAGAACGCCTTTTCGAGTTTGGGCGCAGCGACTTGGGTACCGCCTTCTCGCCGCACGAGCTTCGGCGCGCCCTGGCATTGCTCGCGATGATGGTCGGTGAACAACACCCAATCGACCCGTTTCACGCCGATTTTCGCGAGGTTTTCGAGCACAGTGCCGTCGCCGAGATTCACCAACAACGCAGCATCCCCATCGCGCAGCACCCACACGTTACAAGTGTCCGTCCAGACGAACAAATCGGGCAGTGCCTTCGCGTCTGGTTGAGAAAATTCGGCAGCGGTCAGCGGGCCGCAACCGACGACGAGTAGGAGCGAAAGGAGGATTTTTTCCATCGAAAACGACCGGATTGATGAGATCGCAACTTCAAAAGTCAGTTGCATCGGATTCTACCACGTTCAGAATCATCACACTTTCGGGCGTTTCGTGTGCCAGTCTGTGGCGGCTTCGTACATTCGAGCGATGCGTAACATTTTCTCTTCGTCGAACGGCGGCGACAGCAGTTGCAGTCCGATCGGCAGGCCGCCTTTCGTGAAGCCACACGGAATACTCAGCCCCGCGATACCGGCGAGGTTACAGGAAATCGTGTAAATGTCCGACAGATACATCGCCAGTGGGTTATCGGATTTCTCGCCCATTTTGAATGCCGCCGACGGTGCGGTTGGCCCCATCACGACATCGCACGACTTAAAGGCGTCATCGAAGTCGTTCTTGATGAGGCGACGGACTTTCAGTGCTTTCAAGTAATAATCGTCCTTGTAGCCACTACTCAGCGCGTAGGTGCCGAGCATGATGCGGCGCTGCACTTCTTTCCCGAAACCTTCACCGCGAGATTTGGCGTACGTGTTGATGAGGTCGGTCTTCACCTTTGTGCGGTGGCCGTAGTGCATTCCATCGAAGCGCGCGAGATTCGACGATGCCTCGGCGGTGGCGACGATGTAATACACGGCAACCGCATACCGCGAATGCGGCAACGACACATCGACCAACTTCGCGCCGAGTTTCTCGTATTCCTTCAGCGCCGCTTTGATAGAAGCTTCGACTTCCGCATCGAGGCCTTCGCCGAAAAACTCCTTCGGCACGCCGATTCGTAGCCCTTTCACGGGGTCGTTCAGCGTCTTTGTGTAAGCGGGGACGGGGACATCGACGCTCGTGCTGTCCTTCGGGTCGTGCCCGGAAAGGACTTCCATCAGGAGTGCGTTGTCCATGACGTCGTGCGTGAACGGCCCGACTTGATCGAGCGAACTCGCGAACGCGATCAGACCGTAGCGACTAATGCGGCCGTACGTCGGTTTGATGCCGACGATGCCACAAAGGCTGGCCGGTTGGCGGATCGAACCGCCCGTGTCGGTGCCGAGCGAAACGGGTGCCTGGCAGGCGGCAACCGCCGCCGCGGAACCGCCCGAGGAGCCACCGGGAATTCGCGTCAAATCCCACGGGTTTCGCGTGGTTTTGTACGCGCTGTTCTCGGTTGATGAACCCATCGCGAACTCGTCCATGTTCGTTTTGCCGAGCAAAATCGCATCGGCGGCCTTCACCCGTGCCACGGCGGTTGCGTCGTAGGGCGGGACGAAGTTCTCGAGGATCTTGCTGCTACACGTGGTCGGTACGCCCTTCGTACACAGCACGTCTTTGATTGCGATCGGCACGCCAGCGAGTGCGCCGAGTTTCGCACCGCTGCTGCGTTTCGCATCGATCGCGATCGCCTGTTCGCGAACGCTCGCCTCGTTGACGTACATGAACGCCTGAACCTTCGGTTCGCGTTCGGCAATGCTTGCGAGGAAGGCATTCGCGATCTCAAGTGCGGAGGCTTGGCCGGAGGTTTGCAGTGCGATCAGCTCGCAGACGGTTTTTTCGATCAGGCTCATATTCGTTCTCAGTGGGATTATCTCAAGCAATTTACGAGAGTTGCCACGATTGGAAACGAAAAGGTGATGCCGAAACGACGTAAGTCACAATTGCGGAAGCTCGAAAACCGGTTTTTGGGGTGTTTTTTCGGTTTTTGCGACTCGAAAAGCCCCTTTTTTGATCGCGATCCACTGATGCGTATTCCGTATCTCGAACTTTTGTCGCGGGTTATGTCGAATGCTCTCGTTTCGAGAACCGGCGCAAGTGGCGACATAAAATCGACCGAGCACGACACAAAATCGACCGAGCACGACATAAAATCGACCGACCACGACACTTTCACGACACTTGGAGACACTTTCACGACACGTCGAAAAGTCGACTTACGTCGGATCGTCTTGGATTTTTTGACTTCGGGAATTCGCGTGGATTCGGCCAACCTAAAGCCCACGGACGAACGTCCGTGGGAACTTCCTGTTCGATCCAACGCAAATACGATTTCTCCGTCTCGAGGGCGTAGTGGAGGAATCGCAGCTTGTCGCGAACTGGCTCGAGGAGTTTCACGATGGCCCTCCGGAATTGAAAAACGGATACAGTTGTACATCGCGGGAATACGCTCGGCAAGCAGATTAGGATATGTCGCCAGTAAGCGACCGGATTGCGCTCTGCCGCGTGACGCACGGTTTCAGGAAGGGCTGACTGTTTGAGAGATGAAAAAAACCTAGAAATGTGTTGCATCGGTGAACCCAGTGATTACAATCTGGGAGAAATACACTGCCGACGGTCGGCAGAATAACTGGTTCGGCGGCAGCAGACCAGCCGTCGTAGATAGCAAAGCGATATCAGGCAAAAACATTCTGGAGATCTATTATGCCTTGGAAACACAGTAGCGATGAAACTGAGAATTCATCGTCGGCAAAGCCTCAGACCCCGTCGTTCGTTAGTGCAGTCATCGACGCGTTGGAACGACAGCAGGCTGCCCATCGTAGCGCTCTTGGAGCGCTACGCCGCGACTACCGCAGCGCGTTGGAACGGGTGATTGGCACCGAACGCATTTGCCAATTCCTTGCAGCTCGTGACGAGATGAGAGCGACGGTCGGAACTGATCGAGGCACAGAAGAAGCCTCTCAATTTCTTCGACGACAAGCGGCGGAAATTCGAAATAAACTGAACCTTCCCGTCGTCGCGTTGGCCCGCCTCCAAAAAACACATCGCGAGCGATTCAAATCGCTCGCTACTTTGTCAGTACCTTCCGTGCCCGGCCAACTCCAAGTGTTACCCGCAATGGAAACGGTAGCCCGTCTTGCTGCAACTCCTGCTTCATCGATCTTAAGAACATTCCCAAGGCCGTTTACCGGAGGTTCGACCAGTGGTGGCATCACTGCGTCAGCCGTCGATGGTGCAGGCAGTTTTTCAGGGAGTGCCGACAGAACTACTGGCTTTATTGATCTCTCCGGTGGGTTTGCACCACCGTTTGATCATGACGCCTCAGACAGTGAGGACTATGCCTTAACTCACAACGCCGGGCTGTTTTTCGGAAATCTCGATGAAACTCCACGACCGGCGATCTTGAATTGTCGGGCATTCCTTCAAGTTGATCCGAGTTCAGCCGCGAGCACAATCTTCACTCGTTTTGAAGGATGGGATTGGTTTGGCGACAAAGACGAGTGTGACATCAACGTGCGCACCGAAGTGGTGATGGCCTTCAAACGCTCGTTTCGTCCAATGGAACTTGAGGTGGTCACCTTTCCGCTCACCAACCTGTCGGTAAACTACGAAACTTCTCCGCACGAGGCGAAACACGCTCCTTTTGGAAACCAAGTGTTAGTCGCTCCATACAGCATCGTAATAGACGCAAGTGATGCCCACCCAGATTGTCAGCAAGTTTATGTGGGTCTTAGGAATACTGTCCACGCTTGGGTGAACGACGTAAGATTTAGGGCGTTTGGTACGGCCAACGCGACATTGTTGAGTGTGGAGGCTGACTTGATACCCTTGTGAGTCTCAAAGAGTACATCGGCACAGACGCCGATCCGCAGGGCCGACTACATCGCCCCGCAGTTCCTAGAGTTGGTCAAGTTCTATGCGTCGGCGTCTGCGGACGGGGATTGCGTGTTCATCCACGTGGCTTGAGTGGCCAGAGCGGGCGCGGCGTCACTCTCGGTTCGAGTTGTCTGCGAATAGCCGCCGAACAAAGCGTTGCACTGACCGGGCCGCCATTCTGGTTTTGCGCGACACCGCGCCGTTGCGGGCGGCCCGGCAAGTGAACGCAGTCGTTCGGCAGTAAGGAGGCAATTTGCTCATATGACGCTCCAAGAAATATCATGGGTCGCATCAGCGCTTTCATTGATTGTCGCAACACTCGCACTGATCGCTGGCGTAAGGGATCGCATAAAGCGAGCGAACGCGGACGACCTCTTGAAGTGGCAACGTACAATCGTATATTCAATCATTCGCGACGGTGTCACGCAATTTGATGAAATCAAGCTGCTTTACCTTGCGGCAGCACAACAAATCGAAGGCATCCAGATCCCCAAATCTGAGATTCAAGACGGTGCGCTGAATTTGGTTCTGCTCTCCCTACAAGAGGCGAGTCTGATTTCCATCACTGCAGATGCTACATACCTTCTAAACGTCGCCGAGCCGCCTAACGAGTTCAAAAAACAGATGGAGTCTGTCGCTGTTGACATGTTCAACAAACAGATTGCAGAGAAGAAAATACATTCGCGCATTTATGAGGTCTTAGAGGCCCAACAAGGCATATTCACGATTGATAGCCTACATCGCTTTTTTGCGGACAAGGGCTTTGTACTGGACTACGACATGTTCAATCTATTGGTTCGCAATCTCTTAGCTCGACGCGAGATTTTCTCTGACGAGCGACAGAAACTGCACTCACGGCCGCCAAGTATTCCCATGCCACCTGGCCAAGAGCGACTTGTTCGATCTTCCGCGCCGCCAGACGCTGCTATACAAGAACTTCAACAACAACCGCCTGCGACCAGAGGAGAGACACCAGAGCTTGAGAAGAAAAAAGGCTCCGAGAAGAAAAAATCGCCACCATAGGTTATTGGGCTGAATCAAGGGCATGCGCTTGGTGTACTCGTCAGCGCCCACAAGCCGCCCCAGGAACGTTAGGTGAGCCTAAGTAGTTTCTCCGGGTGGTTTTGCGTCGCGATCCTTCGCTCGGTACGTAGTCTCTCCGCAAGCCGTCAGCGAAGCAGCGTTTTCCGCTCGCATTGTCAAAGATTACACTCACGCGGCCGACCGGCGGGCACTCACGCCGACGCCGCGACCTCGTCCTTCAGCGCTTCGATCTTCTTCAACTCATAACCCAATTCCTTCGCGCGACGATGCAGATTCTGCTCCATCCGCTTCTGATGCTCGAGATAACTCTGGCTTCGCATCAACGACCACGCCGCCAACTTTCCCACCCGTTTTCTTCCCGTTCGGGCACAACCCCAGCCACGATGCAAAATGTTTGACCGTCGGCCATTTCGTGAAGTCCGTGCCCAATTCGCTGATGAGGGTCAATGCATGAGTTTCATCAATCGAAATGATAGTGTACTTTTAGCCATTCTGGGCGAGCGGGGTGTGTAAGCACCCTGATCCAGCCACCGTCATGCGCAATGTATAGGGATGGAGATTGCCTCATTGAAATGCCTCATTGAAATAGACATTGTTTCCGACACAGGAAGAATCAGGGTGCTTACACTGCTTACACACCCCGCTCGCCTTTTCGTCGTGCTTCGCACGACAAAAACGCCCCCGGCTCAGTCGCCCTCAACGGGTTGAGTCATAAAGACTCGATCACCATATACCAATCGAGCATCGCGCGATACGCTATGTATAAGATAGGCAAGTTCCTGTCACTGTGGGGCGGGGGCCTCCCCCGCGCGGCGTGGCCCCAGGCACTGTAGCCGACGGCAGGGGCGTGATGGTTTCATAGGGTTCATCGGTTCTGTCGCCGCCGCGGTTGAGCTTGATCGTTCGGCGGCTGGAGGGTGCGACGGCGATGAGACATCTGCCCGCCTTACTGATCGGCTTCGTGGCGGGAGCGGCCGTCTTGTGGGGCGTATTCGTATTCACGACTCGTCGTTCGCCGCCTACCCCGGCACTCCGGCCCCCGACCGCCATCAGGGTGACGCTGTATCCGTGGGCAGGCGTCGGCGGAATCGACGGCGAGCCGGTGGACATTCCTGCCGAGAATTTGGACCTCGCGTTCCGGCTGCTTACGCCCGTGAAGTATTTCGAGGGCGGGGTCAACGAGTTCATCACACGGGTCGTGGCCGAGGCCGTCATCACACACGCCGACGGGAAAGAGACGTTCGTGCTGGTCCGGGACCACGGCAAGAACCCGGCGGTGGTAACGGTAGACGGGCGGACTTACTTCTACGCCCGGAACGACCCAGACATCTATGCAGGTGCCGTCCAGATCATCCGGCTGGTGCGTGAGGTCGCCCACAAGAAGGCTCAGCAGCCTAAGCCGTAGAGTGTGGCTTGGAACTGCGGGCCGCATAGGCACGCCCCCTAGAACTTAGTGCAGCCCGTCCGAGTCAAATCGCGTAAGTTATCCGCCTGAAATGCTTTGCGATTGTTATTGCAAGATGCGAATCTCGGCGGATTGTCAGTCGCCCGCTGAACTTGGTCGTTCGCCGAAAGAGAAACCGATGCCAGAGGTGAAGTCGGCATTTCTTGATTTCGTTCGATGCGTCGTGAATGGCGAGATCGACGCAGTGTCCCGCCACTTGGTGGCTCGTCCCTCGTTTGCCACTGCGCCGTCGGACGTGGGCGCGACGCGACAAGACGCATCGACCTTCTTTTTCAGCGAAATTGCGCACTATCTTTACGTCGGCGACACGGCCCTTCATATGGCTGCCGCCGCTTTTCGCCGTTCGGTCGCGGAACTCCTCGTCGCACACGGTGCGGATTGCCGCGCGAAGAATCGCCGCGGAGCCGAACCCCTTCACTACGCGGCGGACGCCAACCACTGGGATCCGACCGCACAGGCCGAGACGATCGGGTACCTCGCGTCGATCGGTGCGAATCCCACCGCCCTGGACAAATCCGGTGTGTCGCCCCTACACAGGGCCGTGCGAACGCGGTCGTTGGCTGCAGTTCGGGCGCTGCTGGATGCCGGCGCGAACCCGAGGGCACCGAACAAGTCGGGGTCGACGCCCCTGCACCTCGCCGTTCAGACTACCGGGCGAGGGGGGAGTGGTTCGGAACGCGCACGCCAGCAGCAGACGGCCATCATCAGGCTGTTGCTCGAACGCGGTGCGAGTCCGTCCGACGAGGACGGGCGAGGGAAACAGGTGCGTCAGGCGGCAACGAGTGAGTGGACTCGAATCTTGCTCATCGGAGAGACCGGCTAACCAACGGCTGAAGAAAATTCCCGAACGTCCCGACCGAATTTCGCTGGCAATCCGTTTTGCCCTCGGCTAATCTTCAATCAACCATTCTTTCCGACACTCGTTGCGTAGCCGGTTGAAATGCGACTTGTGTTGATTTGCCTGTTGGCAAGCCAATCAATGGTTCGGCAGCGGATCACGCAGGGGCTGCTCAC
>JAYVXI010000198.1:0-36415 GCA_043785305.1 Limnoglobus sp.
GTGCCAACATCGCAGCGTCAGGTACGCCTCCGGCGCAATTCGACTTCGATGCGTTCGCGGGCTTCACGGGCGGCGTGTTCGTGGGGTAACATGCCCGCCGGATCTGGTCCGCCCGCAACGCGAACTTCGCCGAACGACTACGCGGTGCGACTTTTTAATAACACGTCCGAATTACTGACCTGTAAAATGGCGGGCGGACCGGGCAATTCGGGGTTCCAACCGTGCGCGAGTCCAAGCTCGATCATCCGTGCGACGTGATGTGGCTTGATGACTTGGTTCCGTCGTCGTTCTCTGCGCGACTCCGCGATCACCTCAGGCACCGGTATCGCCGTCAAACCCAGCACGCGCAAATACGCGCCGCTTCGATTTCGCAACTGAACCGTGACCGCAAGCGGAACAGTGCCATCCGGGGCGACGCGGGACTTCGACACGATGTAGCGATAAGCAGTGCCATCGACTTCAACGGGATAGCTCCCTGAACTCGGCAACATACACCAACCCTCCGCCGCCGAGTTTGAAGTACAGGGGCGGGTTATCGCTCGCTGCCCGATGAAGTTCCTGGGGCTACAACACTATGCAGTAGACGACATTGACCGCAGCACCGATCGTGATCGCCCCGGGGTCGATCGCCCCCGGCTCCCCGGAGTCGTCCACTGGTGCAGCTTCGCGGTAGGTGTGGCCCTCACTGCGGCCGGTGAGTGACTCAGGATTGATATCTTGGATGGACACCACCGGGCCAATACCTACCCCGGCCGCCGCACAATACAACTCCGCCTTCTCGCGGGCGGCGACCATGGCCCGCCGCCGAGCATCCGCCCGCAACTCCTTGAGCCGAGTCGTTTGGAATGTAACGGAAGTGAGCGTATTGGCACCCGCCGCGATCAGTCCAGACAGCACGGTGTCCACCTTGTCCATCTCGCGGAGGACGACGTTGAACTCGATCTTGGCTTGGTAGCCAACGAACTTATTATCACCGTTGTGGTAACGGAATTCCTGCGACAGTGTGATACGCGACGAACCGAAGTCCTTGAAGGCGGATTTATGAAGGTATGCCGTAACGGCCTGCGCAGCCTCGCGGGCTTCTGCGAAGGCCCGCTCCGGCTGCTGCTCGAGCCGTGAAACGGCGACTACGATTGACGCCGTATCCGGCGCGACGCGTATGACGGCCGAACCGAAAACCTTAACGCCATGGACGGGGTGGTTGCTATCAGCGTCACGATCCATCGGTATCCCTCCTCCTCCGAACGACCCCACTCAGCCGCGGCGGGGCTGAGTGTGCTACCTTTGAACGCCAAGAAACCGAAGTTTGGCCCCGGTCGGTCTGCTACGGTGATTTGTTATGCTCCGCTCCGATAGAAGTCGCGGACATATGGCGGCAACTCGCTCAATGCTTTCCATGGATGGTCGAGGAGGTCGTCCTTATCGCCACGTACCACCGCTTGCCAAAGACGAGTCAACTGCTCATCCGGAATGTCTCGCAAGTGCATTTCCGCGGGCAGGTCCGATTCCTATCTCCGAATGGCACGAGTCACTTCCCCGCGAGAAGCGATCGTTCGATGAATGTCGTGTCGACTTTGCCGTTGATGAACTCGGCGGTCTTCATGATCTCCTGATGGATTGGGATCGTCGTCTGGATGCCTTCCACGGTGAACTCGCGGAGGGCGCGGCGCATGACGGCGATCGCTTCGACGCGGGTCGGCTGGTGGACGATGAGCTTCGCGACCATGCTGTCGTAGTTGGGCGGCACGCGGTAACCGGTGACGACGTGGGTGTCGAGCCGGATGCCGGGACCACCGGGCGGTTGCCATTTCGTGATCGTGCCGGCACTAGGGCGGAAGTCTTTCGCGGGGTCTTCGGCATTGATTCGGCACTCGATTGCCGAACCATTGACCTTGATGTCGCGCTGACGGAACCGCAATTTTTCCCCTGCCGCAATCCGAATTTGCTCGCGAATCAGGTCGATGCCCGTGACGAGTTCCGTGACGGGGTGTTCGACCTGAATGCGGGCGTTGACCTCGATGAAGTAGAAGTTGTTGTCTTTGTCCAGCAGGAATTCACACGTACCCGCGGAGTAGTAACCTGCCGCCTTCGCGAGCCGTACGGCGGCCTCGCAGATGTTGTCGCGAACCTTCTCCGGCAGGTTCGGGGCAGGGCTTTCCTCGACGAGCTTCTGGTGCCGTCGTTGCAGCGAGCAATCGCGTTCGTAAAGGTGAACGACGTTGCCGAACTTGTCGCCGAGGATCTGGACTTCGATGTGCCGCGGCTGGTCGAGATACTTCTCGAGAAGGATCGAGCCATCCTTGAACGCGGACTCGGCTTCTTGCTTTGCGGACGCCATGCCGCTGAGGAGTGTGATGTCGTTGCGGGCGACGCGCATCCCGCGGCCACCGCCTCCTGCCGAGGCTTTAATCAGCACGGGGTAGCCGACGAGGTGCGCGAACTTCAGTGCCTCTTCTTCGCTCGTCAGCAAGCCATCGCTACCGGGCACGGTGGGGACTTTGGCCTTCTTGGCAAGCTGTTTGGCCTTGTCCTTGTTGCCGACGGCATCCATCGCTTCTGCGGACGGGCCGATGAACTCGATCTTGCATTCGCGGCAGATCTGCGCGAACTTCGAGTTTTCGCTGAGGAAGCCGTAACCGGGATGGATCGCCTGCGCGTTGGCGATCTCGGCGGCGGCGATGATGCGATCGATCTTGAGATAGCTTTCGGTGGCGGGGCCGGGGCCGATGCAGATCGCCTGATCGGCGAGCTTCAGGTACGGCGCGTCTTTGTCGGCGGTGCTGTAAACCACCGCGACTTCGATACCGAGGTCGCGACACGCGCGGATCACCCGAAGGGCGATCTCCCCGCGATTGGCGACCAGAATCCGTTGAAACATGCTTCACCAAATGCGGAATACGGAGTGCGAAACGCGGAAGACTGGCAACCCGCGTTTAACCGAGTTCGACGCGGAACAGCACCGTGTCGTAGTCGACCGGCACGCCGTTCTTCACGCAAATTTCGGCGATGGTACCCGCACAATCGGCGGGCATGTCGTTGTAAAGTTTCATCGCTTCGAGCTTGCAAACGATCGTTTCGGCCTTCACCTTGCTGCCGATCTTGACGTAGTCGTCTTTATCGGGTGACGGCTTCGAATAGAAGGTGCCGACCATCGGCGACTTAATTTCGTGCAACTTGCTCGCGGTGGCAGCAGCCGCAGTTGGCGCAACGGCCACGTGGGCCGGTGCCGCAACGGGCTGCGGTGCCACCGCAACGGGTGCGACCGTCGTTGTTGTCAGTGCGCCGCGCCGGAGGCGGATGCGGTGCTCGCCTTCGTGCAGGTCGATTTCACTGAGGTCGTGCTTGGCCATCAGCCCGACGAGGTGTTCGACCATGTTCGCGTCGAACGGGCGGGGCAGTTCGGGTTTTTTCTCAACGGACACAGATTGTCCCCCTCGACATGCGGGAAGGATGTCGATTCAGTTCGGAATTTCGTGACTATCAAGATAGGAACGAACCGACCGGACGGCGAACTCGTCATTTTTCGCCAGCTCGACATTCGGAATAAAATCTATCGAACGCGATAAACTCCATGCAGAACTTTCCCCTCCGCGAACAATCTAGGGTGAAGGAGACGACGTGCGACGATCCCAACTGCCCAGCGTGGTACGGCTGCTGATGGCCGAAGTCCCCGATGCGGACTTACTGGAGCGCTACGTCCTGCAACGCGACGAGGATGCGTTCGCGCAACTCGTTACGCGGTACAGTCGGCTCGTGTGGGGCCAATGCCGGAACTTGCTGCCGAACGATGCCGACGCGGACGATGCGTTCCAGGCGACGTTCCTCACGCTGGCACGCTCGGTGAAGTCGATCCGGCCTGGCGCACCGCTCGGACCGTGGTTGCACGGCGTGGCGTTCCGCGTCTGCAAGAACGCACAACGCGCAAACAGCCGCAGAGCGAAGCGCGAGAAAGCGAGCGCCCAACCCGAAGCGAATCGGCCCGTGGCCGATTCGACGTGGGAGGAGGCGTTCGCGGCGATGGCGGAGGAGGTGCAGAAACTCCCCGAATCGCAGCGATTGGCGTTCGTACTGTGTTGCATCGAAGGGCGTGCGTGTACCGAAGTGGCGGCCAGTTTGGGCCAGAAGCTCGGCACGTTCTCCGCACGGTTGACGCGGGCCAAACAAACGATGTTGGATCGCCTCGCGAAGCGGGGTTTCGGTGCGGGTGTCCTCGCGCTCGGCGGGGTCACCGGCAGTGTCGCGCTGGCACCGGCGGCACTGATCGCACGCACGCTGACGTTGCTTCCTCCCGGTGTCGCGGTTCCCAGTTCGGTTCTCACTCTCACGTATGGAGTCACAGGCATGATGATCCGATTCAAACTACTCGCCGCCGGGGTGCTGGTCGCCAGCGGCATCGGCATGAGCGTCGGCACCGGCTGGTACGGCGCGGCGACGGCACAAGTGCCGGGTGCCGGCACGAAGCCGGCCCTCGAAAAAATGATGCCGAAAGCCGAGACCGTCGAGCAACTCAAAGCCAATCTGGAGAAGGCGAAGGCGGCCTTCGCCAAAGCCGAGGCCGAACACGCCGCCGAACACGATTATTCGGGCGCACTTGTCGCGAGATATGGGGAGGTACTGGAGAACGCTCGCAAGGAACGAGAAGCTCAATTCGAGTACATTCCGCTACAGAAGGGCATCTCTCGCAAGGAGTTTGAAACGATACTCGCAGACCGCGAATCGAAGGGCTGGAACTTCATCGGCGAAGTCACGATCGACGACCACTTGATCGGTAGTCAGAAAACCCCAACGCCAACGCTCGTCTTCCGCAAGCCAACCGCCGAGGGAATGTTGAAGGTATACCGGCGACTCGAAGTTAGCCCGAAATTGTACGAGAAGGATGTCCGGACACTACCGGCTGCTGTCGCGCCGCCAGCGAAGCCGACGCCGCCAGCCCTACCGGCTGCTCCAATGCCACCGAAGATTGCGATGGTGCCGACGCCAGCGAATGTGGCAAAGATGGAAGCCGGATATCAGGCACAGATTGCGCGGCTCGAACAGGATATTCTCGTGTTACGCAAAGGGATGCCTGCGCCCGCCGTCAGGGAAACGCAAGCCGCATTCACCTTCACCAATAAAGACTTCGGCAACTGGGATGCACCCGAGCTCTTCGACGTAATCGGGAAGCTGATGGCCGATGACGTGAAGGGGAAGAAGTACGGGGACACGATGCAATTTACGCTCTACGAAGACAGATTTCATGTAAGCGGGACTTTAGAATACATCGCCGCCGTCACCGCGTGGGTGAAGAAGCTGAAGAAGTAGAGGCCGATGGCATTTGTTTTCTGATGTAGCCGGCCTCTATGAGGCCGGTGAGGCAGCTAGTAGTTCGAGATACGGTTAATTCGCAACGATTTCCCGCGTGTCCCTACCTACAAATTGCCACTGGCTGCCGAGGATTCAGGCCACGGTCCGCTTGCGATGCGCACCCCGAACATTCCTGTTCTAGATTGTTAAGAATGGGAACCATCGTGGTCAATCCCGGCTGTTTTGTTCGTTTCGAGCGCGAAAATGGAACTGCGGAGTGAATCGTCTACCCAGTCGGTGACCGATACGCCACTGCCCCGGCTGGCCACGAAGCCGATTGCGGCCAAGACGTTCGAGCTTTTCCTGATCAGCGTGGTCGGGTTGTTCTTGGAATTGATGCTGATTCGCTGGATCACAACCGAAATTCGCATCTTCGCGTACCTGCAAAATACCGTGTTAGTCGTCTGTTTCCTCGGCCTCGGCATGGGCTGTTGGGATTGCCGAAAGAAATTCGCGTTGCGGAACGTACTGATCCCGCTCTCGATCTTGGTGGGGCTACTCGCGTTCCCGCCGACGCGGATTAACCTGGGTAACACCATCACCGATTTGCTGAGTGGATCGACGGGCATGACGATCTGGGGCGAAACGCATTCGAGCGGCCTCGTCGCATTGCTCGGCGGTTTCATCGGCCTCGTCATCACGTTGTTGCTCATGCGATTGCTCTGGGCGGTGTTCGTACCGTTCGGCCAACTCCTCGGTTCGATCCTCAACGAACATCCGCACACACTGTGGGCGTATTCGGTCAACGTGGCTGGGAGCCTCATCGGTATCTGGCTGTTCGTAGCGTGTAGCGCGTTCGGTTTACCGCCAGTCGCGTGGTTTGGCGTGTTCGCGCTCGGTGCCGCGTATTGGCTCGGCTCGGGTGGAAAATCGAAAGCGGTCGATGGCCTCTTACTGATGCTGATCGTTGCGGGTGGCGCGCTCGCCGGGTACGAACCGGGCTGGCTCGAAACGCGCTGGTCGCCGTATCAGAAGTTATCGGTGTACGCCGTCGGCGGAGAACGCGAATCGACATTCTGGGCACAACTTCGCGGCGAACGGGTTCCCGCCGATGCCGGCATTGGCACGCACCTCATCGCAGTCAACAACGTCGGCTATCAAGCGACGATCGATCTTCGGCCGGAGAATGTGGCGAGCCACCCAGACACGTTTCTGCCCGAACAACGCGGCTTCTCCCAGTACGACCTTCCCCCGAAGCTGCACGTGAAGCCGAAGACGGCGTTAGTCGTCGGGGCCGGTACCGGTAACGACGTGGCGGGGATGCTCCGTAACGGCGTCGAAAAAGTCATCGCCGTCGAGATCGATCCGACGATCATCCAATTCGGCAGAAAGTATCACCCCGAGAAGCCGTACGACGATGCCCGAGTGACGGTCGTCAACGACGATGCCCGATCCTACTTCGCCACAACGACCGAGAAATTTGACGTGATTACCTTCGGGTTGCTCGATTCGCACACCACGACATCGATGACGAACGCGCGACTCGACCACTACGTTTACACCGTCGAAAGCCTGACCCACGCGAAGACACTGCTCAATCCGGGCGGCATTATCTTCTTGAGTTTCGAGGCGCAAAAGCCGTACATCGTCGATCGCATGGCACGGACGCTGGCCGGTGTCTTCGACCGCGAACCGTTCCAGTTCTGCGTGAAGAATAACCCCTACGGCTGGGGCGGCGTGATGTTCGTGGCCGGCGATCAAGACGCAGCCAAGGCACAAATCGCGGCCGATACTCGCTTCGCAACACTCATGCAAAAGTGGCAAGCCGACATGCCGCAACGCTCGACGAATGCCACGTCGTTGGCGACCGACGACTGGCCGTACATCTACCTCGAACACCGCCAGATTCCGCCGCTGTACTTCCTGCTGGCGCTCGCGCTCGGCATCCTTTTCTGGCTCGGTTTACGCGAAATGAAAGCACCGCAGATCATCCGAGGCTGGGAAGGTTCGCAGACGCACTTCTTCCTGCTCGGGGCGGCGTTTATGCTTCTCGAAGTGCAAAATATCAGCAAGGCGGCGGTCGTTCTCGGCAACACTTGGATTGTGAATGCGGTGATTATCTCCGGCATCCTCATCATGATCTTGCTGGCTAACGCGATCGCCGGGCGAATTAAAAAGCTGCCCGCCGGGTTGGTCTATGCCGCGCTTATGGGCAGTTGCATCGGCCTCTATTTCCTGGACCTCTCGCAGTTCGGCTTCCTGCCCTACTGGCAGAAGGCCGCCGTCGTCGGCTTGCTCACCAGCTTACCGATGCTCTTTAGTGGCATCGTCTTCATCCGCTCGTTCGCCATCGCCGAGCGTAAAGACGCCGCCCTCGGTGCCAACCTATTCGGTTCCCTGGCTGGAGGTTTGTTGCAAACCGTCACCTTCGTCACCGGCATCAAGGCACTGCTCCTGATCGTCGCCGTGTTGTACCTGCTCGCCGTGATCGCCAAGCCACGAGCCAAAAAGGCAACGGCGTAAGTAATCGTTTCAACGCCCACGGACGACCATCCGTGGGCAGTTCATTTCGCCTTTCTTTGCTTCGCCAACGAAACCAGCCGCCAACCTTCGCCGATCCATAGTACGACCGATGTGATCGCGGTGAGGATTAACCATTCGCTTAGCGTCAGCGGCACGGTGCGGAAGACGCTGCCACCGAACTGGACGATCAGCACTTGCCCGGCGAAAATGGCGGCGGCGATCAGCAAGAAACTCGGGTTGTTACCGAGTGTGGGGAACACCGAACCGGTGCGGTTCATGCACTTCGCGTTGAACAAATTCCAGAATTGCAACAGCACAAACACCGTGAACAGCACGGTGCCACTGTGGCTCGCCACATCGGGATTCGCCAATTCGCCCCGCGACAAGAGCACCAGTATGAGCGCAACGAGTAATCCGAGGAAGATCGCCCCGACGCCGAAGATCGAAATCGCCATCGCGCGGCTGACGATGAATGCATCGGGGCGGCGCGGCGGCCGCGACATCACCGCCGGGTTCGGCGGTTCGGTAGCGAGTGCGAGTGCGGCGAACGTGTCCATGATCAGGTTCACCCACAGCATTTGCATCACCGTCAGCGGCAACTCGAAGCCGATGAACGGCCCGAGCACGGCCAACCCGAGCGCCGCCACGTTGATTGTCAGTTGAAACAAAATGAACCGCTGAATGTTCTCGTAAAGTGCGCGGCCCCAGCGGATCGCGGTCGTGATGCTCGTGAACGAATCGTCGAGCAAAATGATATCGCTCGCTTCCTTTGCCACGGCCGTGCCCGATTTGCCCATCGCCAAACCGACGTCGGCGTAGTTTAGCGCCGGGCCATCGTTGACACCATCACCGGTGACGGCAACCACCTGCCCACGGCTCTTCAGCAAGCTCACGATCCGCAGTTTGTCCGCCGGGCGCGCACGCGAAAGCACCTTCACCTTTTCGGCCGCGTCGGCTGCGGCATCGTCGGAGAGGGCCGCAAACTCCGCGCCGGTCATCTCCGCCGAAGCGGGGTCGGTCGGTAACCACAAGCCAATCTGGCGGGCGATCTCGCGGGCCGTCTCAGCGTTATCGCCGGTGACCATTTTCACTTCGACACCCGCCGCGCGGCACGCCGCCACCGCAGCGGGAACCTCGGTTCGCACGGGGTCCGCAATCGCGACTGACCCGAGCCAGATTAACCCTGTCGCCACCTCTTCGAGCGCGCTCCCCACGGCGGGTGAGTGGGGCCGATACGCTAACCCGAGCGTGCGCATTCCCCGGCCCTGATCGACTTGGAGTGCCGCAACGACAGCGCTGCGGTCGGCGGTCGATAGCGTGGTTGGCCCGTTCGTGGTGTGGATGCGATCGCAGCGATCGAGGACGATCTCAGGTGCGCCTTTAATATGCAACGTGCCGTTCGCGCCGAGCGTGCCCATGAACTTGCGTTCGGTCGAAAACGTCCACTGCGTACGGACCTCGAAGCCCTTCCGCGCGACGATGTACTCCTCGCCGTTCGCGTCGAGCCAAAGTAGCAGTGCGCCCTCTGTCGGGTTACCAACGGGCTTCACCGGTTCGCCAGGGTCGCGGCTCAGGTGTGCCGTCGTGTTCGCGGAAATCGCCTCAGAAATCAGCGATTTCAGCGCCGAATCCGCAGGCAGCCCCGCCGCATTCGCGCCGGCGAATCGGCCTTCGACGACGCGCATTTCGTTCATCGTCAACGTGCCGGTTTTGTCCGAGCAAATGACTGTCGCCGCGCCGATCGTCTCGCACGCATCCATCCGCCGAACGAGGTTATTGCTCGCGGTCATTTTGCGCATCGAGTACGCCAAACTCAGCGTCACGCTCATCGCGAGTCCTTCCGGTACGGCGACGACGATGATCGTGACGGCGATCATGAAGTACCCGAGGAGTGCCTTGCCCACGCTCGGCCGCAGCCACTCCGATGGCGACGAGGGAATGAGGCTGCACGCGATTCCCGCCGCCAAGAGCGCGGCAAAAAGTACGCCGCCCGCGAGGATCGTTTTCAGCCACGACGTCGCGCCTTCCAAGAACTGTGGCATCGACATTTCGATACCGACGAGTTCCAAGCCATCGAGCACGATCGGCAACCAGACTTTCACTAACGCAACCGCGACGCCGAGGAGCAACGTGCCGATGAAGAACCACTCGCCGACGGCGAGCGGGGAAGCCAGCGTGCCGGCGGGCAACCCCTTGCGTACGAGTTCGCCGGTGATCGCACCGCGGCCCACGAGTGCCGCAAACGTCACGACCGCAACGCCGAAGCCGACGACGCCGATGACCTTGCTGAGTGCGCCGAGTTGGCGGTTCAACGGCGAGATTTCGCCGGTATCTTCAGTCGCTTCGCGGAGCGTCTTGCCGATCTCGCTACCATCGCCGACTGCAGTGATTTCGACGTGCGCGTAGCCATCGACGACGGTGGTGCCACGGAGCATTTCGCCGGGGCCATACGCGGCCCCTTCGGCTTTCGCCCCGCCGACTTGCTTCTTTACGGGATGGGCTTCGCCGGTCAGTTTCGACTCGTTTATCAGCAAACCGACCGCTTCGATCAATCGACCGTCGGCTGGGATTTCCTCGCCGACTTCGACGAATACGAAGTCGCCAACGACGACGTCGCGACGTGCGATCTGCGTGTACGTTCCGTTGCGAATCACCTTCACGGCAACATCGTCGTTCGACTTGTTGAGGATGTCGAATTCCTTGTTCGCACGATACTCGTTCCAAAACGCAAGGAACGTGGCAAGCAGCACGGCGACGATGATGCCGATGCCTTCGGGGGCGACGTGGCCTTCGAGCAGTCCGGCACCGGTGGCGATGGCGGCGGCCACCATGAGAATGCGAATGACGGGGTCGTTAAACTTGCTGAGATATTCCTGCCACCACGAGATACGCGGCGGTGGCGTCAGGACGTTCGCCCCATGCCGAAGGCGGGACGCCGCCACTTCATCGGCGTTCAACCCGCGGTAGGTCGGGGCATCAGGCATCAATCCGTCTCGTTATTGCGTCAGTTCGGTGGCGGAATCGACGGCGTGGCGGGCAATGGGGGTATCGTCGGCACGCCATCGGTCACTTTTGGTATACTCGGCAACTCGACCGTGGGGATCGCGATCCCCGGAAAGTCGTTCTTCGGCAATGGCGGCACTTGAATCGAAGGCACTGGCGGCACGATTGCGGTTTCCTTCGGCTTCGCGAGCGGTGGCTCGATCGTCTGCGGATAGATCGCGCCTTTGCCAATTCCCGTGGTGATCTGTCGCGCCGGCGCGGGTGGTGTCACGGCGGTGGCCGTCGTCAGCGGCTTCTGGCGACTCACCGGTAAAGCAATCGGGGCGCTCTTCGGTTTCGCGAGCGGTGGCTCGGCCGTCTGCGGCATCGCCGCATTGGCACCGGTCGAACGATAGCCGTTCAGGTGATAATCCCAAAGCGCCTTCTGCGACGACTTTCGCACGCTCTCCGATGGGTCCGATACGAATGTCTGCTCGAGCGCCGCGCCGGCGACTTGCGACACGGGCTTCAGTTTGCCGATCGTCTCGGCCACTTCCGAACGCACCGCCGTCGAAGGGTCGCGCTGCAAAGAGGCAATCAGCGTCGGCAAAATGTCCGCATTCGTGCGCGGGTCTTCGTCGCGCAGTTGCACCGCCGCCGTCTGACGTTTCTTTTCGTCGGTGTCGGACTTGAGCGTCTCGACGATCTGCTTCGACTTCGGCGGTGGTTCGTCTTTGTCTGGGTTCTTCTTGCGAAAAATCCCGAGCCGTGGAATCTCGGCGTGGACATCCACAACGGTGGCGAACGATGCGAACAGCGTACTGACGAGTAACCAACGGGACATCGCAAATCCCCCAGCCGAGGTACGGGCAAACCGCCCAACGAGTCGTCTCTTCAATGGAATCGGCGGAACCGACATCGGCTTGTTCGGATTCGTCGCCCGACTCGAACGATTCCGTCTCGTTTGGATCGCGCAACCGAATCGGTCGGAACGTCCTGCCCAGCGAGACGAATCGGCATTCGCGGTAAAGTTTGCACAGCAATCCGATCCGGATTTGACGCGATTGACTCAAGTCTTCAAAAAGATCGGACGACATGCGCGACGCATTCGTTATTCGCTCAAATGGTTTTGCAGCGAGCGCCGTGCCTTCGATTTGACGATCCCGAGAAAACTAATGACCTGCTCGTATTCATAGTGAAAATCATACCCGCTTACGTCGTTCTGCGAAACTCGATTTCGCGATCGATGGCTTCGTTTCGCCGCATATTCCAAACTAGTATCCGGCTTGCGCGATCGTTGCTGCCGAGCATCCCGCACTTCGCAAGAACTCCCGGAATTCACTGTTGATGTGCTCGTCGCTTCGATGTACGAGATACTCGATATCCTGGATCACTTTCAACACGGTGCCGCCCTTGTCGAGCGGTTGCGGCGACATTCTCGGTCGGTCGCAGTTGTGGATGCAATCGTGACGTCTCTGGAAGATCGCCCGAAATCGATCTTCCAGTTGATCGTTCGCGTTTTCCCGTCCCTTGTGCTTGTCCGCGTCACTCATCGCCAAGTAGTTCACTTGCGAAACGCCAAAGAGCCGGATCTTTGCGTCCGGCCGTGAAATCCAGCCGTCGAGGAGGCCGAGGAAAAACTTATGGCCCTTTCGGAAAAACTTGTTGAACAGTGTCTGGATGGTTGACAGGCTGATGACGTTCTCACGCTCCATCATCTTGCGAGCTGCCATTCTCCATCGCCAATTCGAATTGTCGTATTGCTCGAGGATCGCACGGATCGGGAATTTGATGTCGTAGACCCATTCTGGGAGAGTGATCGCGGGCTGTCGACTCTTTGAACTGGCCGTGGCTGTCACGATGTCCGTGTAAGCGTCGCAGTAATAGGCATCAAGGGCACCGACGGCGAACATCCAGCCGCTGCGCAACAAGTCGGAGCGAAGCAGTCGTTCCTCGTCCGTCACTTGCGGGAGCCGGTCGGCATGAGCGATGATCGCCCTTGCCCTGGCGATGTCTTCCTGAAAGTGCTGAAGGGCAGTTGTGGGCACGTTGTGTTCCAGGGCGTGGGCTGAGAATGTCCACTGTTAGTCTGCGTATCCGGCCATTTCCTCGTTGTAGCGGATCGTCGACGACTCTTCTTCGTACCAAACATTACGGTCCTCAGGGAACACGACGTTCCAAAGATCCACGATCTCTTCCGCCTCAAGTCCGCTCCGGATCCTTTCGGCAATATCGCGCGCATTCGGAGGAGTCGATGAAGGCTCCTCTGGGAAGAGCTCATCGTAAATCTCCACGAGGTCGCTTGACTTGGCCTTCTCGACAACCTCCGCGAGTTTCGCGGCGGCTTGAGTCATCGAAAGAGCTGGCATAATTCGATCTCCGCGACGTGTTTTCCAAGTGACTACCGCAATCGGATTGTATCGAGCGGACAGGCTACTTCGAGTCGTATTCCATTGTGATCCCACGCTACGTCCCGGCTACTACTCCGATGGCGGTCGTAGGATACGCCGCGCGGATTGCTGCCGGGCGAGACATTTTCCATGTGTGGGGTTGACTGAAAAGGCTCTCAAACCGACGGGAAAGCACCTTCTTCGAGAAGCGCCTGGCGGTGAAGAACGCGATGACGGAGATTGATTTCCAGCACCTCCACCGTCGTGCGGCCACTCGGTGTCAGACCCTGAAGGATTGCACCTCTCCAGCGGAAATGCTCGTTCCAAACATCGAGACGAGGATGGAATAGTGGCGTAGTTAGCCCCGAAACGGGATCAACGCCTGCGATGTTTGGGCCTTTGTGGTTGTTACAATGGAAACAAGCCAAGGCGAGGTTGCCTGGTATTGTCAGTCCGCGATGCTTTTCGGCGATGATGTGGTCGATTTCGTGGACGGCATCCGTCAACGGTTGGGGAATCTGACAATATTCGCAGCAGGCCGCGGCTCGCTGCCAAACCAACTCACGTAGGTATTGGTCCATTCGTTATTCGCTCGAATGGTTTTGCAGCGAGCGCCGTGCCTTCGATTTGACGATCCCGAGAAAACTGCTGACCTGCTCGTACTCATCTGCTTCGATTTTCTCTTCGTCGGAGAGTGAACCCGATCTGGCTTTTGCAGCCAGGTCGGCCATGCGTTCTCGATCTTGCGGAGTAAAGCCCCACTTCAAGAGTTCGTTAGCCACCGCGGGATGTAACGTGGCGTCAGATGGCGCAATCGCACGCGCCAGAATCGTCGATCCGGAAATTTCGGCAGTTGAAGTACTCATAGTGACATCATACGCACTTTCGTCGTCCTACGAAACCAACGATGGCAGTCGTAGGATAGCTTTGCGGGAATTTCGCACCACACTGGCATTCGGATGATGGCGACTATGTTGTTCCTGGCGCTCGAATCGTCGTGCGATGAGACATCGGCGGCGGTGTTTAATAGCGATTTGCAGATTCTCTCGAACGTGGTCGCATCGCAAACCGAGCTTCACACGCGGTTCGGCGGGGTCGTGCCGGAGATCGCTGCGCGTGCCCACGTTCGCAACCTGTTGCCCGTGATTGAAGAAGCCCTCGAACGTGCGAATATCACGCTGAATCAGATCGGTTGCATCGCCGTCCATAACACGCCGGGGTTGGTCGGGGCGTTGCTCATCAGCGTGTCGGCGGCGAAGATGTTTTCGCTCGCGCTCGGCGTGCCGCTGGTGGCGGTGAACCACGTGCACAGCCACATCTACGCCGCGAGAATCGCTGCCAGTCGAGACATTTTCCCGTGTGTGGGGCTGGTCGTTAGCGGCGGGCATACGTCGTTATTTCAGTGCGACAGTGCGTTGTCGTTGACGCTGCTCGGCGGGACGCGCGACGATGCGGCGGGCGAAGCGTTCGACAAAGTCGCTGCGATGCTCGGCCTCGGCTTCCCCGGCGGCCCCGCCCTCGAACGCGAAGCTCGCAACGGCAACCCGAAGGCGTTTGCGTTCCCGCGCTCTTTCGCAGACAACGACCGGCTCGAATTCAGTTTCAGCGGGGTAAAAACGTCCGTTCTGTATGCTTGCCACGGTTACAACGTCAGTAAAGGCACGCCACCGCCATCGGGGCAGAAACGCGCCGACCTCGCCGCGAGCTTTCAGGAAGCCGTCGTCGACGTCCTCGCAATCAAGTGTCTACAGGCGCTTCGCAAGTCGAAGTTCAAGCGTCTCGCAGTCGGCGGGGGTGTCTCGGCAAATTTGCGATTGCGACAGAAACTCGAAGAGATGGCCGCAACGGAGGGCGTCGAGTTGTTCATCCCGCCGCTCAATCTGTGTACCGACAACGCCGCGATGGCGGCACTCGCAGTCGAGAAGTGGAAACTCGGCCAGTTCGCCGCCGAGGATCTCGACGCCGAGCCGAACTTCGCGTAGCAGGTGGGGACGGGTTGACGGTTTTTGACTGATGAGGTTCGCGTGGAGTTGGTTACCAGCCGCTGTTAACTCGCGGCGGTCTTGGGCTTGACCTGGACGAAGATGCGATCCGGGGCGGCCTCAAAATACTTGAAGAGTGCCGGGCACAGCCAACCCTCCATCGCGTACTCGGGGGCGAAGTACCAGTTGCCACCCGACTCCTCCCGTCGCCATGCAAGCTCATGCTGGCTGCCCGGAAAGGGTGTGGCCGAAAACAGAATGGAGACGCCGTCCCCGGCATCCGGAATGTGTTCCACCATCCTGTCGATGATCGTGTCCGCCCCCGCGACGAACGGCTCTTGTACCAGCCCGACGCGAGCATCGTCGAAGACCCAGGTACCGTCGTACTTATACGGGTGAATGACGAGGATCGAGTTCATAACAACCTCTTGTTTCTACCGCCGAACGACCCGATTAGCAACGGGGGCTACCGAGGGTATGAATTCCAGAAAAGATTTATGCTTCACGCGGTCGAGAACGCGACATCGTGCCAGCCCGAAGCGCCAGCAAGGGGAACCCTCGGTAAACACCATGCCAGGTCTCGAACGTGGAAATCGCACGCCTTGCTTGCGCTGCGGGCTGGCACGATAAAGTATGAAGTGCCCCCGGTTGAAGTGTAAACAATAAATTCATGAGGCTTCAACTTACAGTGTATGGGGCGACCGCACCTCTCAAAGTTGTCGATTACTGAGGGATAACCCAGCCGTTCGCGGCCTCAATCTCCCGTGCAGATGTCGGCCGATTTGGTGCAATCACTTTGACCTCGCCCCACAACTGATCCTCGAAACCATCGAGCTCCCAGCAATCACTATTGATTGCCTGTGTGGCCACTCTTAAAGGTTCCGTACCAGGGTCACCGTATGCCCAAATTCCCTTCGCGGAAATGCGGACTGAGCGGTACGGCCCAACCACTTGGCAGGCTAGTCCACCGTATTGCGGGCTGGTTTGGAAGAACAAGTACACAAGATGGCCAGAGAAGTCTGTTTGCATATGACCATGTTCTCCAGACGGCCTGACGCCGAAATTGTATTTATATTGCGACTACATCAGCGACCAACTACGAACGGCTTGACGCCAGATTCTACAGCAGGTCGCCCGACTGACACATCCGCTCGCCCTCCGCACCAGAGCTACTTCTTCTCTTCCTTGGCCATCTCTTTTTTGATCTCTTCCTGGATCGCTTTGGGCATATAAGCGAGGACGCCGAGGCGTGCCTCGAACTTGGCGCGACGTTTTTCACGCTTCTTGCGACGCATTCCTGCGGGATTACCCATTTTCACTTCTCCTGAATTTCGTGCGAAACTTTCGCGTATTCGACAAGTGTATGGAACCGGTCGGCCAAAGTGCAGGGCGCGAACCGAGGAATCTTCGCGCAAGTTCTGCTGCGACCCGAGTTCTTGGTGCGTCATAACCCACCCGATCCGAACGGACGATCATTATCGATCGACCGCCGCAGGACGCGATTCGGAGGCTGTTCCATGGTCCGCATCTTCTCCGCACAAAATTCCGCACGCATTGGCGTCGAGCGACTCGAATGTCGCGACGTGCCCACGCAACTCGCGGGCATCGAACTCCCGCCGGTAATTGTTACCGACGCACCCGCACTGCACCCGAAACAGTTCGCGGTCGCATCGGGGCCGGGTCAAACCGCAGTCGTTAGCGTCTATTCTGCCAGCAGCAACGGGCTTCTCACCACGATCACGCCATTCGGCCGGGCCTACACCGGTGGCCTGAACGTCGCCAGTGGCGACCTCAACGGCGACGGCGTCGACGATATCGTCGTGTCGACGACCACCGGTGGCGGGCACGTCAAAATTTACGATGGCCGCAACTACAAAGTGATCGCCGATTTCTCCGCATTCTCGGCGACTTCCCGCGGTGGGGCGTTCGTTGCGGTCGGCGATGTCACCGGCGATGGCCGCGCCGACCTCGTGGTTGGTGCAGGCACGGGTAACCGCCCGCAGATCAAGATTTTCCGCGGCCAAGATCTGAACGTGGCCATTCCGGTTGCATCGGCCAATTTCTTCGCCTACGACATCAACTACACCGGTGGCGTTCGCGTGGCGGTCGGCGATGTGAATGGCGATGGCATCGGCGATGTGATTGCGGCACCCGGTAAAGGGGCGCAACCGATCGTCAAAATCTTCACGACGCAGGCGAAATGGGGCGACACGCCGTACAGCCGATACGGCTACACGACGACCGATCTTCGCGTCGGCGATACGACCGATACGGGCGGGGTATTCGTGCGGGCGGGCGATATGAACGGCGACGGCAAAGCCGACATCGCAGTCGGCCGCACGCTCGGTAACCGTGCCACGGTGTCGGTGTTTAGCGGGGCAAACTTGAAGAATCGCCTCGTGAATGCCTTCGGGTTCACCTCGACCGAACCGGGTGGCGTACCGGTCGACGTTCGCGATCTCAACGGCGACGGGCGTTCGGAATTGCTCGTCGGCGGTGGCGATGGCGTCTCGCAAGTCCGAGTGTTCAACGATCGCGGCGGCATCGCCCGCAGCTTCATGGCGTTCCCACCCAACTATCGCGGCGGCGTCTACGTCGGGTAACCGTGGATACTTACAACGCTCAACTTCTCACTCACAACAAGTTGTCAGTTAAGAGTTGAGCGTTGTCAGTTTGTTACGGGAACAGGCCGCGTTTTTGTTTTTCGAGGGCGACTTTCTTGATGCCGAGGGTGAGTGCGGCGGTTCGCATCGTCATGTTCTCGGATTTCGCCAAATTGCGGACGCGGTGGAACGCCCCGAGCATCAACTCGCGGAGTTTCTCGTTGACTTGCACGTCGCTCCACATCAATTGTTGAATGTCTTGCACCCACTCGAAATACGAGACCGTGACGCCGCCCGCGTTGCAGAGCACGTCGGGAATCACGAAGATGTCGGTTTCGGCGATGATCGCGTCGGCCTCGGGCGTGGTTGGGCCGTTGGCCCCTTCGGCGAGAATGCGACAGCGCAACTTACCGGCATTCTCCTTGTCGATCACGCGCTCCATCGCGGCCGGCACCAGCACCGTACACGGCATCGCGAGTAGCTCTTCCATCGAAATCGGTTCGGAGCCGGGGAAGCCGACCATCGACTTTTTCGGGTTCGCCGCCGCATACTCCAACATCAACGGAACATCGAGGCCATCGGGGTTGTGAATCGCCCCGTATCGGTCGCCGACCGCGAGTACTTTCGTGCCGATACGGTGCAGTTCCTCGCAGGTGACCGTGCCCACATTGCCGAAACCTTGCACGACGGCAGTGGCTTGTGTCGGCGGTATTTGCAGTTCGGTTAATGCCTCGCGAATGCAGTAAACGACGCCGCGACCGGTGGCTTCGCGCCGACCGACGCAGCCGCCGAGTTCGACCGGTTTGCCGGTGACGATCTCCGGGCAGGCGTGGCCGATCTTCATCGAATACGTGTCGTAAATCCAGGCCATCGTCTGTTCGTCGGTGCCCATGTCGGGGGCCATCACGTCGGTTCGCGGGCCGATAATCGAAAGGACTTCCTCGGTGAAGCGGCGCGTCAGGCGTTCTTTTTCGCCGATGCTGAGCAGTGCCGGATCGCACGCAATGCCCCCCTTCGCGCCGCCGTACGGCAGGTTCATTATCGCGCACTTCCAACTCATCCACATCGCCAAGGCTGCGACTTCGCCGATCTCGACGTGCGGGGCATACCGCAGGCCGCCTTTGCTCGCGCCGCTAGTCAGGGAGTGTTGCACGCGATAGCCGAGGAACACGCGGATACTCTGATCGTCCATGCGAACGGGAATGCTCACGACGAGCGACCGTTTCGGAATCAGGAGCCGTGCAACGATGCCCTGGTCTAAATTAATTCGTTCGGCGACGGAGCGAAGTTGCTCGCACGCCATGCGGTACGTCGGATTCGTTTCAAAGAGATTCATACTCATCGGTAACCTTCCTGTCACTCGAGTTTGATTTGATCGATAGAGTAGAGCGCCGCACGCGGATCGTTGGTGGTATGCGTGTCCGGAGGCGTCGCCTGGAAGTTCACAGTATGCCGTCCCGGTGGAACGACGAACGTGCGTTCGATGGGCACGCTGTTTTTGGTGATCGGTGAGTTATCGACGCTGAAATCGTCGGTCCACAGTTCGCCGCCGCGAATGCTCAACGCCATCGGATTTTTGCAGATCGTCCGCAGGTGAAATCGCGCCTTGACGGTGACGGTTTCGGCAGTCGGGTTCACGAAGATCGCGATGGCGGATTTGTTGCCCCAGCGTTTGCGGTTCTCGTAGCCGGGTTCCTCGAAGCTCGCGAAACCGTGTAGCCAGAGGATCACCACGCGGTTGAGTTCGGTCTGCGTACGATGTTCCCAACCGCCCGGGCCGTGCTGCGAACGCAACCAATTCCGGTGGTCGCGAATGTCGAAGAAGATCTGATTGCCATCGGCGTGGACGACCTGCCGTGCGCCCCCGAGCGAACGACGAAGCTGCGCGAGAAGCAGATCCGCCCGCCCAGGACTATACCCGCGTTTATCGATGAACAACCCCTCGAAGCCGGCCGCCGCAAGGTGTTCGAGCATCAGTTCCGGTGGGAGCGCGGTCGTTTGGCGATACCATTCGTCGGTTTCGCGGCCCTTCATGCAGCCGAAACTCCAACGAATGTTGGTCGTGTGCATGTAGCCGCGGGCGTGTTCGTAGCTGGCGAGTTGGTGCGTCGGGGGCGATTCCGGCCACTGAACGAACGGCAATTGGAAAATCATCGGCTGCTCGCCGGGCGTCTCCGGCTTCAGAATGCCTTCGACCGCACCGAAGAATTCGCCGTCCGCCCGGAAGCGGTCTTGCGTGGCCACGAGCCGCGCCAACCCGTCCTCTTGCCCCCAATCGTAGGGGAGTTGATCCCACGTTCCGAAGCCGCCGATCGCGATCCAGAATCCGACCACACCCGCCCTCGCGATGCGATCCGAGGATTTCCGAGCCAGCCAACCCTTCAAAAATCGAGCCACCGTTTCTAGCCAGATCAGCACCGCGAACAGGCAGAAGTAAACGAGGTAAATGGCGATGCGGTTGTAGCAGCGGACCTGCGGCGAGATGGCGAGGTTAAAGAGCGCGCCGAAGCCACCGAGCGTGCCGATGAGTACGCCGAAGACAGTGAGCGCGGTCAACTCCGCGTACGGCGATTCTCGCTTCAGTGGCAACACCGTTCTCGCCATCAGCATCATGAAGCCGATCGATGCCAAGAGGCCGAGCGAATAGCGTTCCGAAAAACTCTGCACGGGGCGAAGGAATGTGTTGTACCTAGCCTTCAGTTTCGCGAATGGGCGGAGCGGGTGATCCTCGATCGGCAACAGTAGCTGTGCGATTTTCATGCCGTAGTATTCGGCTTCTTCCGCGAACCGCTCGGTCGGAGCCGTGTGGCGACCGAAGCGATATTGGTAGTAAAACGTCGGCAAATGGTGCGCCACACCGATCGCCGTGATGACGCCGATGAGCAACCCCGCCGAGATCATCGGCTTCACGGTTCGCATCGCCACCCAAGCATACAGCCCCGCCCCGAGCAACAGTCCACAACCGAAGAACGCATAATACGCCCCACCCGACGCCGTCCCAATCGCGATCAGGATGGCGAGGATTGTCGTGCGATCCGTCAGGCGGAATCGACGCTCGCCGGTGGCATTCACGGGAAAGAACGGCACCCTTCCCCGTGCGATCCAGAGGATCGTCATCAGCGTCAGCGGGATGAAAAAATACGCGGAGAGGAAGTAGTGACTCTGCCCGCGGAACTGATGGAACGGCGTCGTCGCGTACAGGATTCCGCCGACGACCGACGCGGGGAAGCCGAGGCCAAAGTGACGAAACACGCCCATCGCCAGCAGCGCGGCCAACGGATAACCGAGCAAAAAATAGAGGTTGAACGTCAGCGTGGCATTCGGGAACAACTGGCCGATCACCCAGATCAACGCGAAGTGCAGGTGGTCGATCACGGGGAAATCGTGCATTTCCTGAATGCCCGGCGCGCCGAGCCGATCTGTCCGCCAGTGGCTGCCGCGTTCGAGCGTCGCCTTCACCATCGGCATAATCAACAGCGAATCTTCGTCGTAATGGAACGGGATCCGCAGGTCGGTCGCATCGATGCGGTAACCGATGAGCGCCACCGACAGGCTGAGTGTGGCCGCGAGCAAATACCATGCGAACCGCGTAAACGACCGGGAAGCCGGGGCTGCGGTCAATGGGAGAGAATCACCCATGGGCGAACGAATCCTCGGTGCGGGTGGTCCTGCGTCGTGCGGAAGAGCTATCTATTTCATCGTACGAGTTGCCCGTAGGCAAGCACGCCGAACGCGGTTACGATTGATCGAATTCCACCACGAACCCATCGGCAAACCCCCACGATGAACGCAACCCCTCCCACGTCTGCCGCACTGATCGTCGGTTGCGGCTATCTCGGCAGTCGGGTCGCCACGGCGTGGGTGGCCAGCGGCCGGCGCGTTTTTGCACTCACACGAACCCGCAGTGCGGAACTCGCCGCTCTCGGCATCACGCCCATCGTCGGCGACGTGTTAGACCCCGACAGTTTGAAGCACCTCCCCGAAGTCGGCGTGGTGCTTTACGCCGTCGGTCTGGATCGTCGCGCGGGCCGATCGATGCGCGATGTCTACGTAAACGGACTTGAAAACGTGCTAAAAACCGTGCGATGTTCGGGGCCGATCCTTTACGTCAGCAGTACGGGTGTCTACGGGCAAACCGATGGCGAATGGGTCGATGAAACCAGTGAGACGAACCCGCTCGAAGAATCCGGGAAGGTCGTTCTCGACGCGGAAGCGATGTTGCGCACATATCGGCCGGACGCGATGGTGTTGCGTTTCGCAGGGATTTACGGCCCGGATCGGGTACTGCGAAAGCAGGCATTATCGAACGGCGAACCGCTCGTCGGCGATGCCGAGAAGTGGCTGAACCTGATACACGTCCACGATGGCCGCGATGCCGTAATGGCTGCGGAGGTGAATGCCCGCCCCGGCGAGACGTATCTCATCGCCGACGACGAACCGGTGCCACGCCGCGCGTTTTACACGGAGGCGGCCGAGATTCTCGGCGCGCCACCCGCCGCATTCGTCTCGTCGCCGACAACGGCAAAAGAAGCGAACCGACGCATCCGAAACGCCAAAGCGAAACGGGAACTCCGCTTCACGCCGATGTATCCGACGTACCGCGAAGGCTTGCGCCACGCGATCGGTGAGAGTAAGTAGGTGAAGTCCGTGGATCAGAAGTCTCACGACTTCCGCTACGCCGAGCTTTTTACGTAGTCGAAGTCGTGAGACTTCGGGGAAGTCCGTGGATCAGAAGTCTCACGACTTCCGCTACGAGCCACTACTCCGACTGTCGCAGGCGGCGGAAGCGGTCCTGGCAAACTAAGAATGCGACGACGTTGAACGCGAGCCAGCAGAACAAACCGACTGCGGGCAATAGCCAGAAAGTCATTTCCGTTTCATCGAATGGCGAAAGTTCGCGAGTCCGGAATTCAAACAACGGCAGCCAACCGACCATGAACGAGGGAGTCAGTGAGTAAAACAAATTGGCCGTGACAATTAGCGGATCGCCTCTCCTGCTTGATGAGCTCGATACCAACGCGCACGATAAGAGAATGACCCAGAAGCCGCCAGCGAAAAAGAGCGTAGCGAAGAACGCGCGGACGGTGGCAATCATCGTTGTGCGTGCGGTCATCGAGCAGTACAGCCCGATCCAACTGAACGCAGAAACGTAGATCGCGAGCGACAGGATCATCAGCGGGAGCATCTCCGGGCGAACGCCACCGACGGCGAGGCCGATCGACCAAATGATCGTGAACACCAGATAGACTCGCCGCATCCCCAGCACGCAACCCCACCACTTGCCCCACAAGATTTCATCTGCCGAAAGTGGCGTGCTAATCAGGCTGATCCACGAAACTTTGTCGCGCTCGCCAGAGATCGCCCCTGCCGCACGCATACTAATCGCGAAAAACATGAGCATCGAAATGATGCCCGACACAATTCGCACCCAGCGATTGATATCCATTGAGAACGCGTGCCAATCTTGGCTGAAATCCGTGTTGCGTCGCCAACTGGATTGCCGGAAGAGTTGTTCCCAAATGATGTAAATCACGGGCATGAAGATCATCACGCCGATGGTATACACGATGATTCGACCAATACAGCCCATTCGCGAATTGGCCTCGACGAAGACTTCGCGCCAGAACACGGGATTGTCGCCGATCTCCGGATACTCCTTCGTCGATTCGTTCACGACCGCCGTTTCGGATTTGCCCGCTTTCGTCTTCAATTTGCGAGTTTTCGATTTCGTCGAACCTTGCGGGCCGTAACTCTGGTTTAGCGTGACCGCCCGCAATCGCAAGATCGCGTGGCCGAGAAACAACGATCCGAAGAAGAACCAAAACATCGTAAATTCGCGAAGCAGAACGCCCGGATTATTTTGTAGTCCCACTCGCCCGCCAATTTGAATGGCAAACACATTCCAGTAGACGTTGCCTGCTGCAAACGAACCGCAAACATCGACCAAGCTAATTTTCCAACCGAGGATCGCAGCGGTTTCGTTCCAGTATGGTGCCGCTCCGCGCGTCAATTCGATCGCAAGAACGATAAGCATGAATGATGCGAACAGATACGTAATGTAGCCCACGAGTGTCAGCAAGATGGCGTCGCGGGCTTTCCGCATCATCGTCGACATCCAAATTGCCACCGACGATAGGCCGATGACTGTGACGACTGTGGCCACGAACGAGGCGATCAGTTGATCGGGGTCGACGCCGCCGAAGAGTTGGACGAGCGCGAGTAATGGCAACCCGGCCAAGACGAACATCAGCAGCCACATGACGCGAACGATCAGTTTGCCGAACAAGATTTCGCGGTTGCGCAAATCCGTTGCGAGCAAGAATTCCAGCGTCTTTCGTTCTTTCTCGATTGCAATCGCCCCGCCGACGTAGACCGGCGTGAGTAACACGACCACGACGTATTGAATCGACACAAACGTGTGGAAGAACGCGGTGCCGAACTGCGCGAGTTCGTTCGTACCGATCGTCGTTTTTTCACCGTCGTCGATCCAACCGGTGTACATCATGGTCAGTATGCAGCCGACAACTGCGGCATACAGACAGCGAAACAGGATCGTCGAACGTTGGCGTCCCGTTCGCAGAAGTTCGTAGACGAACACGGGACCGAACATGCCGCGAACGACCGGCCACGCGGCGACGACCGCGAGCAATAACCAACCGAGCGCGTACGCCACGCTTTCGCCGACGCTGGCCCTCCGCGTCATCCGCCAGATGCCGACGCCGATGAGCAACCACGCGATGAAACCGACGAGCGCGATCCATTCGCTACGGCTTCCCGACCAGCCGAAGGTGCGGCCGAACCAACTGGATTTGCCCGTGGCATTCATGCGATGATCCGTGTCCGATGGAGGTCTCTTCGTGGCAGTGTAACCGCAACCGTGCTGCGGGGCCGCGATTTTTCTGGGAATAGATCGGCTCGTTGCGTATCAATATGGGTGCGATGTACGTTCCCGTTCGGGATGTATCGCAGACTCACTGTTCCATTTTGAAGGGTACTCTCCCAATGATTCGTAAATTTGTGTTGGGGCTGGGTGCATGTGCGATTGCAGTCCTCGCCGTCGGATGCGACAACAAAACCGCAACCGTGGCCCCGAGCGGGCCTACCCCAGCGGACATGGAGAAGATGAGAAGCCAGGGCATGGCACAAGGTGCCAACGCGATGGGCGACATCAAGAAGACCGTCGAAGATACCCTGCCGAAGATCGAAGAGAAGATCAAGGGTCTGACCGGCGAAAAGGCGAAAGAAGCCAACGACTCGCTCGCCTCGCTCAAGAAGATGTTCGACGAGTTCAAGGCCGCTCCGAAAGAGAAGCTGGCTGAATTGACTGTCGCCCTGACTGCGAAGCTGGCCGCACTCAAGACCATGGTCGGCCTGTAAATCGTCGATACGAATCGAATGCGAGCCTGGGGAAAACCCCAGGCTCGTTTCGTTTGCACCGTTCACACCAACTTCAAACCGATTCGCGACGACGCCGGGCGTGGCGTGGGGATCGCTCGACCCGTCGAAACGCTCGTTTCGGTCGTTTGCACGGTGCCGAAGAGCGTGAAGCCGCTCGCGTTGTCGATGTGGACTTGCAGCGTTTGGCCGATGAGCCGGTCGGTGCCTTCAAACACCACGATGTGGTCGGTCATCGCTCGCCCGGTGTACTGCTTGATGAGACCATCCGAGCGTTCGCCGTGGCGGCTGAGGCCCTCGACGAGGACTTCGAGCGTTTGGCCGATCTTCGCGCGATGATCGACGAGGCAGTTCGCGTTTTGCACGAACAGCAGGTCGTTGTTGCGGCGCTTTTTCACGTCTTCGGGGATGTCGTCCGGGTAGCGTTCCATCGCCTTGGTGCCGGGGCGTTCGCTGTACTTGAAGATGAACGAGTTCTTGAACTTCGACTCTTGCACGAGGTCCATCGTCTTCTGGAAACTCTCTTCGGTTTCACCGCAGAACCCGACGATGAAGTCCGACGACACCGCCACGCCGGGCACCTTCTCGCGGCACTTCGCGAGCATGTCGCGGTAATAATCGGCGGTGTAATTTCGCTTCATCCGCTTCAAGACGTCATCGCAACCCGATTGCACCGGCACGTGCAGATACTTGCAAACCTTCGGCAGTTCGCGCACCGCATCGAGTAAATCGTCGGTCATATCGCGCGGATAATTCGTGACGAACTTGATGCGTTCGAGGCCCGCCGTGTCGTGCATCGCGCTGAGTAAATCGCTGAGCCGCGTGCGCCGGCCGTCGCCGTGATCGTAAACGTAGCTGTTGACCGTCTGGCCGATCAGCGTGACTTCCTTGCAGCCTTGATCGACGAGTAAACGCACCTCGGCGAGCAGGTGATCCGGGTGGCGACTCTGTTCCGGCCCGCGCGTACTCGGCACGACGCAGTAGGTGCAAAATTTATCGCAACCGATTTGAACGCGAACGAACGCCTGGAACGGCGTTGCCCGCATCGTCGGGTCGCGCGTGGGGTCGTAACTCTCGAAGCTCGATTCGACGACATCGCGACCGCCATCGGTGCGCCCGAGGCTGAGCGCGAACTGCGGTTGCCGCGTCCGCTTGACTTCCTCGACGAGTGCGGGGATCTTCGCAAGTTGCCCCGTGCCGACGATCATATCGACGTACGGCGCACGATCGCGAATCTGATGCTGATCCTTCTGTGCCATGCACCCGATCACGCCGACGACGAGGTCCGGGTTCCACTTCTTGTACGGGATGACGCGACCGAGCGAGGAATACGTCTTTTCCTCCGCATGTTCGCGAACCGAACAGGTGTTGAACAAGATGACATCGGCTTCGGAGGCAGTATGCGTGAGGTCGTAACCTTGTTTGCGAAGTGCCCCGATGACGAGTTCGCTATCGAGCACGTTCATCTGGCAACCGACGGTCTCGATGTACACTTTTTTCAGCGTCGACATAGTTCGGGTTTCCGTTATGAACGGGGCCGATGGAAGTAAGCCGATAGTGTATGAATTTGCCGCGAAGGCTTCGTAGCTGGCGATTCCCCGTTTAGCCGCGCCGCGTAGGCTCTGCGCAGCGAAGCGCGGGGGCATGAACCGTCGGAAAGGTATGTTGTGATGCGAAATGTTAGTATTAGTTGCAATATATCTCGTACGGTAAATACAGGAGTGTGGCATCATGCGGCGACGTACGTTTCGGAAGGTGTTTATCGGTTGTGCCGCAATAATGGTGTTGCCGTGCGGATTCCTCGGGTTTTGGATCGCGGCGGCAGGAGGTAGCGACAAAGGCTCGCCGGCGCTTGCGGCTGAGTGGCGGAACGACTTGGCCCGTTACTCCGAGCCGGACGCCGCCCACTCGGCTGACCCCGAGATCATCGTAGTGCGGTGCCGTAATGGCGAGTGGGCATTCGGTCGGTCCAAAGACAGCCACGGAATGTGGCGGCGGGGCGGCGGCACTGTGGTCGTCCGGGACAGCGCCGGCAGGACTCGCGTCTACTTCGGTCACGTATGCGGAGGGTATGAATTGGGTGCTCGTGGGTCTGAGCCGTTAAGTCTTGATGCGTACTACAAGGGAATGGCCGAATCAGGGTTTATGGAACATACCTTGCCGTAATAGTTCGCCTAAATTCACCGCAGCTTCGCCATGCCTATCGCCTGGCGGCGACCGAGGTGGCACTCGTACTGTTTGCGGCCTACCCAGTAGGGTACTGCGAAATGATGCTCTTCGGACCAACCGGCTGCGCCGGTTGGGGTGCCGCAGAAGCGGTAGTCGGCGTCGCCCGTGAAGGGCGTGATTTCGACGCGGTCGAGCGGGCGGCCTTCGAGGTCGAACAGGCCGACGGTGGCATCGGAACGACCGCGATGCAGTAGGTGCCAGCGGAAGTGAATCCCTTCTTCGACGTTCAAATCGCGCGATGGCGTGGTGCCAGAATGCCACGCGATCTTCGTGCCGGGCGGTGCGGTGGCTTCGACGTATTCGACGGCATCCCAGAGCATCCGGGCGCGTGCCGCGAATTTCTCTTGGCGTCCGACATTCGCAATCGTGAGTAGCGTGACACCCACCCACACGGCCGCCCACGCGACCTTTTTCGGAACGCTCGCAGGCACGGCGATCAACGACGTCAGCAGCAAGCCGATCAGTAAATCCAGCCCCCAGACACCGGGCATCGCGTAGCGGCCAGACATCATCGACATCGGCAAATAGACCACGATCCCCGCGAGAAGTAACAGCGTTGCGGTGACGATCGCGGCGCGATGCGTCGCCCAGATATTGCTAGTGGCGATCATTTTCCGTCGCGAATACAACACGACGCCGAGCGCGAGCGCGAAGCCGACGCCGAGGAAGTCGAGGCCGATCGCGCCTTTCCACGTATTGACGATTCGCCCGAACTGTGCGACCGAGGGTGCGTGCGTTTCGTACTGCCCGGCGTGCCAGTGGAGTTTGAAATAAACGTAGTGTGCCACCGGGATTGCGAGCGTGAGCGACAGCAGCAGCGAGCGGATGCGGTTGCGATACCACGCTTCGCGGAGTGTGAGGCCATCGGTCCAAAGGCGTAAAGCCATCTGTGCGGGGATGAGTGCGGTGTAGGTATTTTTGCAACCGAGTGCGGCCATCACGCACAGTATCGAAACGAGATCCCACCAGAGCGGCCGCGTCGAGTGCGCGGCCTTTCGCGCTGCGATTAAGCCGAGCAATGCGTACGGCATCGCCACGCCTTCCGCGAGTGTCAGGCTCGTCCAGATTTCGTTGCGGTACGGGTTCCACATCGCGCACGCACCAGCGATGAGCGCCGCAACGGGGTGGATCCGCAGTTCGCGGAACAGCCAGAGCAACATCCCCGCCGACAGCCCACACCACACGAAACGAATCATCCGCCACGGCAACGCTTCGCCGCCACAGACGTTCGCAAACAATTCCCAATGCGCCCAGACCACGGGGCGGAACGGCCCGAGGTGCTCGTAATTCGCAACCACCTTTTCCCACCACAGCGCGACGTGCCCACCGAACGACAGGCCAGTTTGTGCGGGGTAAACGAGGTTGCCATCGTCGATGAAATCGAACGGCGTACGCAGCGTCGGCAGGTAACCGAGCGCCAGCACGACTGCGCCGAGGAGAATCCAGGTCGGGAAACGGGGGGTCATGATGGCGTCCGAGTGTCGTGCGGGTTCGAGGTTCCGCACGGAATTTACCGCATGGTGGCCGATGTTGGGTAGCCGAACTGGTTGGCGCGCTGCACGATACTACAATCGAAGAGTCACACCCAATTTGAAGGATGACCCATGCAGCAGACACTCGTCTTGTTGAAGCCCGATGCCGTACAGCGCCGGTTGGTCGGCGAAATCGTCTCGCGATTCGAGCGAAAGGGAATGCGGCTGGCGGGGTTGAAGTTCGTGCAATGCACGAAAGAACTCGCCGAGAAGCATTACGCCGTCCACAAGGGCAAGCCGTTCTACGACTCGCTGCTGTCGTTTTTGACGAGCGGGCCGACGGTGGCAATGGTGTGGGAAGGCCGCGAAGCGGTGGCCGCGAGCCGGAGCATGATGGGCCTGACCGACGGCGCAAAAGCCCCGCCAGGCACGATCCGCGGCGATCTCGCACTCAGCGTGCAGAACAACCTCGTCCACGGCAGCGACAGCGTCGAGAACGCCACGCTCGAAATCGCACTCTGGTTCCAGCCGAGCGAACTCGTCAAGTTCGACAACGTCGACGGCAAATGGGTCGGGTGATTGCGGATCGGGAATGGGCTTGTGCGGCCAGAATATTCGATCCGTCGATTTGTGCATTCGCATCATGCAGTGGCTTTATCGTGAGCCACAGGTCGTTCGGATCGTCGGAAAACTCGATCCGGAACGTCGCAGTGTGCTCATCTAAAAGGGCTGCGACTCGCGCAATCGCGGCCCGGAAAACCGATGGTCGAAACGGAACAGGCATCCTTCCACTTTGCCAGGCTCTTCTTTCGCGGCCAACGCGTTCGGCGGCCTTTGCATGTTGCGAAATGATAACCCAAAAAGTCGAAGCCCTCGGTTCGCGAGTCCACGATTTTCGTCTTGCTCGGATGAATCCACCTCCCTGCGTCCCTTCGCTCCCCGGCGTTACCCGGCTTCGACGCGACTATGGACGCTCTGACTCCTGACGGAACCGCGAACAACATGGGCCATTGCGGGTCTATTCCGTCAGGTCTCCCCGCTTACTTTGTCGTACCTTCCATCCGTTCTGTCTCCAATCACCCTATGCCGTTCCCGTGAGCATCTGGGATTCCTTCACGGGACTCACCGTCGAAATCTTACGTCGAAGAAATCGCGTCCTCGCCACGGCAACAGGCCGAATCGAGTTCGTCAACCTACGGACCGGACGTTCGCCTCCGGTTGCTCTCCACCCCGCTTCCCAGCGACGCAGTAACCTTCGGCTACGAGAAACCAGACATTCCTCGACGAGGACTCGCACCTCGCCGATACGACAACATCACAGGCGCACAGGATGCGGCAAAACTGCCGCGAACAGATCGGCGATTTGCGATCGAGAAGAAGCGTTTTGAGACCCGAAAACACCCAAAAACATGGTTTTCGAGCCTCCGCAATTGTGACTTGCGTCGAATCCGCACGTGTTCTGAATAGAATTCCCGTTCCTGAACTTCCGCGAAAGGACCGTTATGCCACTCGACTGGGCTCCGCTGGTCGATCTGATTCGGCAACATCAGACCATTCTCTTGATGACGCACGTTCGCCCCGATGCAGACGGGATCGGTTCGCAACTCGCACTCGCCGATGCGCTGCGGCAGATCGGCAAAACGCCGCGAGTGGTGATCGCCAGCCGGTTGCCGCCACGCTATGCCTTTCTGGACCCCGAACGTCGGCTGATCGAGGAATTTGAGTCGCCCGGCACCGCGTTTCGAGACGTCGATGCGATCTTCGTCATGGACACGGGAACCTGGGGGCAACTCGGCGACTTCGGCGAATTCATGCGGTCGATGACGGTGCCGAAAGCCGTGATCGACCACCACCGCACGCAAGACGACCTCGGCGGGCTGGCATTCGTCGATACCACAGCGGAGGCAACGGGAAGGCTTTCGTACGAGATCATTCGTGCCCTCGGTGCTAAGATCTCGCCGATGGCAGCGCATCACATGTTCATGGCGTTGGCGCTCGATACCGGCTGGTTCCGCCACCCGAACACGACGGCGGCGACGTTCGCATTGGCCGCAGAACTCGTTGCCGCCGGTGCCCAACCGACTCCACTTTACGAGCAACTTTTCGAGTGTGCATCGGTGGCACGTTTCAAGCTCGTCGGGTTGTCGCTGTCGCGATTGCAAGTCCGTTGCGGCGGCAAAATTGCCTTCACCGACGTCCGTTTGAGCGATTACGCCGCGACCGGTGCCGTGCCTGGCGACACGGAAGATCTGATCAATTACCCGCGAAGCATTGAAGGCGTTGAGATGGCGATGATCTTCATCGAACAACCCGACGGCGGTACGAAGGTGAGCTTCCGCGCCCGATCCGCGGATGTCTCGAAGGTCGCGGAGAAGTTCGATGGCGGCGGGCATAAACTCGCATCGGGTGCCCGATTACCCGACGACGTGGACGATGCCATCGTGAAAGTCCTGGCGGCATGTGAAGAGGCATTGCGATAACCCCTTTCCTCTGCAAGGTCTTGCGTGCTAAACTATAGCTATCCCGCCTCAGTCTCCGAGGGCTTCTGCCTCGGCTTGCCATCCGCGTCGGAGTGCCTGCCATGAATACCACTTCCCCACCACGATCGTTCACGCTGCGCGATCTGCCGATCCCGGCGAAGCTGGTCATCAGCGGGTTCCTGATCGCGATCGGCCTCGGTTACTTTTCCGCATTGGTGCAACTGCACTTACAGCATTCGAGCCGCAACGGCGAACCGATGCCATCGGTCGGCGATGTCGTCGAGATCTTCTCGGGCAAGAAGAAAGTCGACCCGAATGCACCGCCCGAGAAGCCTGCCAGCAAGTTGGAAAAGCTCATCATGGGGCCAATCGAAGGGGCATCGTGGAATGGCTCTGGAAGCATGGCGGCGGCGTTCTTTCACAAAGATGGCGACACCTACCGCGATGCGAACCCCGATGAAAAAGCGAAATTCGACCCCGAACGCAACGGCGAACGTGCGGCACTCGTCGCGTGGCTGAACGCCCACGAAGCCGACCGCAGAATCGCCTACGAAGCCGATGCGTACCTGCTTCCCGAAGATTTGAAGAACAAGCCGATGACGGGCGCGTACCTAACCGCCGACAAGTCCGGCGCGAAGGTGAAGTCGATACTCGACGCGCGCTGTGCGCGATGCCACAAGAAGGGCGAAGCGCAAGAGAATTTCTCGCTCGAAACCTACGAGCAGATCGGTAAGTACGCGGTCGTTCCCCCCGCAGTGGTGGCCGTCGATGGCTGGATTAAAAGCGACCGTCAAACGAGCGTCGAGAAACTCACGCAATCGACGCACGCCCACCTGCTCAGCTTCGCGATGCTGTTCAGCCTCACGGGGCTGACGTTCGCGTTCACGGGCTATCCGCTGCTCGTTCGCTGTGTCGTCGCCCCGCTCGTCTTGTTCTTCCAGGTGGCGGATGTTTCGTGCTGGTGGCTCGCCCGAATCGATGGCGTTGGCCCATACTTCGCAATGGCGATCATCGGCACGGGCGGCATTTCGGGGCTGGGATTGTTGGTGCAAATTGTCGGTAGCCTGTGGGCGATGTACGAAGGCAGGAGCCGACTCATCTTGAGTCTCGTGTTGTTCGTGGGCGTACTGGCGATGGCTACACTGATAGCCACGGTGATTATGCCCGCATTGGTCGCAGAGAAAACGATCGGCAAACAGCCCGAAGTTCTGGCGGTCTCCGAAGCCAAATCGGTCGCCAAGAAAATCATCGCTCAAGAGAGTGCATCGAAGAAGAAAGTCGATGCACCAAAAGTGTTGCCGGTGGTGGTGTCGCACCTCGAAAAACTGATAATGGGGCCACGAAAAGGGCAACCTTGGAACGGCGAAGGCAGTATGGCGGCAGCGTTCTTCGAGAAAGACAAAGCGTTCAAGGCGGCGATGGTAAAAGGACCGAACCCGCAACTCGAAGCCGAGCGAGAAGGCGAACGCCTCGCAATGCAGATATGGTTGAAGCTACCCGAACCCGAACGCAAGAAGGCATACGATACCGATGTCGTCGCGTTACCGCCAACGCGCATCGGGCAGCCGATCACGGCGAACTTCCTCGGTGCCGACAAGAAGACGGCGAAAGTGAAATCGATCTTCGCCGCCCGCTGCGTGATCTGCCACAGCAAAGACGGCGAACAAGACAGCTATCCGTACGACACCTACGCGGAGATCGCCAAGTACTTCGGCCCTGCGAAGTAACGACGATCCGCTAGACGACGACCGCTTCTCGGGCCAGCGCTTCTTCGGCTTGCAGTTCGTCGATCAGCGGCCAGAGTTCATCGACGCCATCGTAGAACAGGTTGCCGATGAGCACATCGGTAATCAGGCCCTTTTTATCGGGATGACGGCGGACCAGTTTGCCGAAGTTGAGGCCATCGTAGAAGGCACACACGAGCTTCTTCATGCGGTCCATACCGCGAACGTACTCCGCCTCCCAGCTTCGCAGGCGAGCCTCGCTCAGGTCGTTCGCGGCCAGCGCATCGCCCACCGAATCGGCCGCCATCGATGCCGACGTGAGCGCGAGTAATACACCCGACGAGTATAGCGGATCGAGGAACCCGAAGGCGTCGCCGACGAGTACCCAACCGTCGCCCGCCGCTTTCGTGGCGCGGTACGTGTACTCTTTCTGAACGCGGTAGGTGTCGCAACGGGTTGCATTTTCGAGCCGCGAATGCAGACCGGGGCAGAGTGCGACTTCTTCATTGTAAATCGATTCGAGATCTTTCGATTCGCGGTTTTGCAACAGGTAATCGTGGTCGGCCACTACGCCGACGCTGATGACGTCGTCGTGCAGCGGGATGTACCAGAACCAGCCCTTTTTACCCTTGGTTTGCAGCACGATCGTCGCGCCTTCGTCCTTGCCAATGTCGCGATACGCACCCTTCCAGTACGTCCAGACGGCGGCCTTTTTCAGTTGCGGATCCCACTGGCGCAGCCCGAGACGATCGAGAATCAGCGACGACTGCCCACTGGCGTCGATCACGACTTTCGAGCGTACGATCTGTTCGGGTTGATCTTCCACTTTGACGCGCACGCCGACGGCGCGGGTGCCATCGAACAACACTTCGTGAACGCGCGAACCTTCGTGAACTTCGACGCCGTGTTCGCGGGCATTGTTCAACAGCATGTTGTCGAACTCGCTGCGGCGAACTTGCCACGTTTGGCTGCGTTCGTGCGGGTCGTGTTCGGCAAAGTAGAACGGCTCCGACAGCCGACCGCGTTCGGAAACGAACTGCACGCTGTACTTCTCGATGAAGTGGCTGCTCTTCATTTTGTCGAGCATGTTCAACCGCTTCAGCACCGGGTAGGTGTGCGGGATCAGCGATTCGCCGATGTGGAAACGCGGGAAGTGTTCGCGCTCGAACAACTTCACAGAGTGGCCCTTTTGGGCGAGCAACGTCGCAACGGCACTGCCCGATGGCCCGCCGCCAATAACGATGACATCGACCGACTTCTCTGGATTCGCACTCATCGTTCTGCCTCCAAGTGATAACGTTTTTGTGGTTTTCTCTATTCTTGGCGAGCGGTGGGTGTAAGCCCACTGATCCTTCCTGAGTCGTAGACAACCTCGATTTCAATGAGGCAGTCTCCATCCATTCCTGGTGCGCACGGCGGTGGCGAAATCAGTGGGCTTACACCCACCGCTCGCCTACGAATGATCTCTTTTTCATTTCCAGGGACTGCCATCGGGTTCGTGTGGCGCTCGTGCGCGTTTGAGCAATGCCGTCAGCGACTTCAACTCCGACTCCGTTAGGTGACCGAGTTGCCGTTCGTGGCAATCTGCCAACGGTTCGGCAATCGAATCGAGCATCGCCAAGCCCGAATCGGTGATTCGCACCCACACCGTTCGCCGATCCGCCTCGGACCGCGTTCGCGAAATCCAGCCGCGTAATTCGAGCTTGTCGAGCATCCGCGTGATGTCCGGCGAGCGCGAAACGAGTCGGGCAATCACGCTCAGCGTCGGCACGAATTCCGGGTACGAAGACTTGAGCAACCGCAACAAGTTGTACTGCTGTGCGGTCAAGTCCCAGTCCGCAAACAGTTCGTCCTCGAACGCTCGCAACCGGTCGTACGTTCGCCACATGGCCAAGTACGCTTCCTGCTCCGGCGAATCGAAGTGTCGTGCGGTCGTTGGTTTCGCGGTGACGTCAGCCATAATTGGAGTATACCCGTCGAAACAATAGTTGTCCAGACAATTAACTGCAAAAGCGATTCAAACTCTACCGATGCTTTCGCTTTTCGATCTCCTCAAGGAGCTTCGTCGCAAGTTCCTCGCGGGTGACGGCGGCGTAGGGTAGGTTGTCGCCGCCGAGATAGGCTACGCGGGTCATGCCCTCAAGCGTGTTGGCCACCATCAGATCGGCCGACGAATGCCGGCGCGATGCCTCGGCCACTTCCAAAAGTTCCTGCGTTCCTACGCCGACCTCGAGTTTGAACTTCACCAGCGTACCCGTAAAGTTCCAGTCGGTGCGGATGCGGTCGATCAACTTTGCGGCCGGAATCAGCTTCAACCAAAGCTCCGGGTGGCTACTCTTCATCTTGCCGCGGGTCGCATCAATTGTCGGTCGGCCTGTGACATCGGGAACGAAACGACCGACCACGGTGTAGTCGCTGATCGCGGCCGATTGAACGATCGCATCGAAGCGGTTGCCGGGTACGAGCGCCATTAAGATATTGTGTAAGTCGTCGTACGTTTTGTATGGTCGCACCTGCCAGCGCGACGGCTCGAAGTGACTGCCTGCTACGAGTTCTGCCAGGATCTGCGGGTGCGAAGTCGCAATCGTGACCGTGTGGCCGCGCTTGTAGGCTTCCACGGCGATCCGCCCGCCCGTTCGCCCGCTGAAGATGTTCGTGATGCAACGCACATCGTCGATCGGCGTCTGCGTATTACCGGCCGTCACTAGTAGATTCATCGGTGCAAACCTGACAAAAACGAGAGCAGAATGGAACCGATAGTAGCGTATCGAATCGAACCCGATTTGACTGTCGAAGAGTTTATCGACATCCTCAATCGCTCGACGCTGGCCGAGCGTCGGCCCGTGGATGATGTCGTTATCATTCAGCGAATGTTACAAAATGCGAGCGTGATCCTCACAGCACGAATCGCGAATCGCCTCGTTGGGGTGGCACGTAGCCTCACCGATTTTGCCTTTGCCACGTACCTCTCGGATCTGGCCGTCGATGAGCGGTATCAGCGTCGCGGCATCGGTAAGGAACTCATTCGCCGCACGCACGAAGCCGCCGGATTGCACACGACGCTGATCCTGTTATCCGCACCGAAAGCCGAAACATATTACCCACACATCGGCATGGTGAAACACGAATCGTGCTGGACTCTGCCACGTCAGGAATCGACGTAAGTCGGAATTGCGGAGATCGAATCGGGTTGAATTAGCCGCGCCGCGAAGGCTTTGCGTAGCGATAAGTAGCGCACGCGGCTCGCGTGTGGTCTAACCCGGATATTTCATCGCTTTTGCGAAAGTGGAGTAGCGCGGCGGCCTAAGATGTGGTATTGATTGGAGTTACAACAATCCGTCAATACTCGACC
>JAYVXI010000199.1:0-13547 GCA_043785305.1 Limnoglobus sp.
GTCATCTCCCGCGAGGTCGATCGGCACGTAGCTCCAATCTCATTTTGGGCTCGGACCAAGCACGGCAAACGCCGTGCCGAACGCGATAGGGACAAGCCCAGTGGCTCGTAAGTCCTCATATAACGAGCCACCGGGTTCATCCCAGGGAGTTGCCCTTCACTAATTCGCGCTGAATTCGGGCGGGAAGCGGCGGCCGGGTTGGGGGAGTCGCAGTGCGGCGGCCAGTTGCGAGGCGCGGGCGGCCACATCGCACTCGGCGAGCAATTGTTGTTTCAATTCCAGCGGCAACGGCAGCGAATACGCGAAGATATCGCAGAGCGGGCCCAACGGCGTGTCGCTGTGGATCAGTTCTTCGATCTGCTTATGCGTCGTGCCGCCTTCGGGGAAACGTGCGAGAATCGCGGTGGCGACCTCGTTCCGCATCGCAGTTAATTCGCTCATTTGCGACGGCACGATGTCGATCAGCGGTTTGAAGCGGGCGGTGCGGTACGGCTTGTCATCGTCGAGTTCTTCGAGTATGCGAATGCGCGACATTCCACGGAGCTGCAAGTTGTAGCGGCCATCGTTCATCTTCTCGTATGCGATCACTTTGCCGAGGCAGGCGATCGCTTCAATCGGCGGGCGGGCGTCGTAGTCATTTTCCCAATCGGGCTTCAAAAGCACGAGTGCGAATTGCATATCGCCGGCCAGCGTATCGGCCATCAACTCGCGATAACGCGGCTCGAAGATGTGCAACCCTTGCACGATTTGCGGGTACAGAACGAGGTTGGGCAGCGGGAACAGCCGCGCCAAGTCATTCGCATTCGGCTTAGCTATCGATTCATCCGTCATCGGAACGCTCGCCGAGTGTCTGTGTAATCGCATAGGAATGTGCATGAACTATAGTAGTGGCGTGCGCTCGGCAGCGTCCAGAAACTCATCGCACACGCCACTATTCGGATCGCAGCAGCGGGAACAGAATCACATCGCGGATGGTGGTCGTGTTCGTCAGCAGCATGACCATGCGGTCGATGCCGATGCCGAGGCCGCCAGCGGGTGGCATTCCGTGGCGGAGCGCCCGCACGAAATCGGTGTCCATCGTCGCCATCGAATCGTCGCTGTTCTGCCCCGCGAGTTGCCGGCGGAACGTCGCTTCCTGCGTGATCGGGTCGTTGAGTTCGGTGTAGGCGTTCGCCAGTTCCATCCCCGCCACGTACATCTCGAATCGCTCTGCCAACTCCGGATTCTCGCGTTTCCGCTTCGTGAGTGGGCAGAGCGCCGCCGGGTAATCGTAAACGAAAATCGGCTTGTCGCTCTTCGCCAACTCCGGCTCGACGTAATGCTCGAACAGTTCCTGAACGAGCACCTCGTGTTCCTTCGGCGTCGCGATCTTCGTCTTGTCGTCGCGCAATTCGAGCGGGATTTTGAACTCGGTCGCCTTGGCCTTCACGCCGTCGCGGTCGAACAGTTCCACGCCGGTCGTTTGCTGGAAAATGTCGGCATACTTCACTCGTGGCCACGGCGGCGCGAAGTCGATGACCCGTTCGCCGTAGCCGCGCGATTGACCGCCCCCGAGGCAATCGACGCACGCCACGAACACCTTCTCCGTCAGGTCCATCATCGTGAACAAGTCGCCGTAGGCGTGGTACAACTCGAGCATCGTGAATTCGGGATTGTGCCGCCGACTGATGCCCTCGTTGCGGAAGACGCGGCCGATCTCGTAGACCTTCTCCAACCCACCGACGAGCAATCGCTTCAGCGGCAATTCCAGCGCGATTCGCAGAAATAACGGGATATCCAGCGCGTTGTGGTGCGTACCGAACGGCTTCGCCGCCGCCCCACCCGCGATGGCGTGCAACGTCGGTGTTTCGACTTCGAGATAGCCGCTGTCGTCGAGGTAGTTCCGCAACGTGCGCAGGATTTTCACCCGTTGTTGCGCGCGGCGTAACGTGTCTGCGGTGTAGATTAAATCGAGGTAACGGTGCCGCAGCCGATACTCTTCGTCCGACATGCCGTAATAGCCGGTCGGGTGCGGTTCGAGCGACTTCGTGAGGAACGTGAGCTGCGTGGCGCGGATCGTCGGTTCGCCGGTTTTCGTCTTGCCGAACGCGCCGTCGATGCCGATGAGGTCGCCGAGGTCGAGCAGTTCGGCGATCTTCCAGCCATCGTCGCCGATCTGCTTCGAGCCGAGCATCACCTGAACTTTGCCGGTCTGATCCCAGAGGTCGAGGAAGTAGACTTTCCCCATCTTGCGACGGCCGACGACGCGCCCCGCCGCACGCACTTTCGGCCCCGGGTTCGCATCGTCGAACGGCTCGCACGGCAGTTCGCGAATACTCGCAATGCCCTGATGGCCGTCGAACCGCTGGCCCCACGGGTCGATGCCGAGGGCTTCGAGTTCGCGGAGTTTCGCCAAGCGGGCTTCGGCGTGATCGGTCGATTCAACCGGCGGGTTCGGCGTGGACACGTCGATTCCCCTTTTGCAAAAGTCTCGGTCTGTGTTACTTACAAAATACGGGATTGCCCTCAGAACGACTTTCGGTTCGGGAAATACGCGGAGACGCCGTGGTTCCTCGTAAAAACAGTAGTTGTCAGATATCAGTTGTTCGTTGTTAGTTGCAAACTCGATACGGGTACCGCGATGGAACGCCGCCTTGCCGAACAGCGTTTTCACGACGAACAGGCGGCCGAACGGGCGGCGTCGTTTCGTACGGGGCGGGCCGATCTGCGCTTCGACGATGCGGCGTTTCTCGACCACGAAACCTGGATTCGGCCTGCGTTCGGAATGCTGGGAAACCTGAGTGGAAAGTGCGCGCTCGATTACGGTTGTGGGCACGGCATGGCGGCGGTGACACTGGCTCGGGCGGGTGCCACCGTGACTGCGTTCGACCTGTCGCCGGGGTACGTGCGAGAAGCTGAGGAGCGGGCGTTGGCGAACGGTGTGAGTGTGCATGGCCTCGTTGCCGATGGCGAGTCGTTACCGTTTGCCGATGCGTCGTTCGATGCCGTTTGGGGGAATGCCATCCTGCATCACCTCGATTGGTCGATCGCCGGTCCGGAACTGCATCGCGTGTTGAAACCGGGTGGCGTGGCGGTGTTCTGCGAGCCGTGGGGCGGGAATCCGCTGTTGCGATTCGCGCGGCGATTCCTGCCGTACCCCGGCAAGGATCGCACGCCAGACGAACGCCCGCTGCAACCGAGCGACCTGCCGCCGATGCGACAACTCTTCCCCCAACTGCACGTGCGCGGCTTCCAACTCTTCGGCATGTTGCGCCGCGTCTGGCCGAACCGCACTTTCACGCGGATGCTCGATGGCATCGATCGCCGCTTGCTAAACGCGATGCCATTTCTGGAAAATCGCTGCCGGTATGTTGTGCTGACTTTAACGAAGAGTTAGACTGTAACGGCAGATGGACGCTACCACACGACCACCGACCGACTCCCCGCCGCGCGACCGGACCCGTTCGCACGTCGTGATCGTTCTGTTTGTAGTCACATTCGCGATCCTCATCTTTCGCGGTTACGGCGAACGATATGTCACGCAACCGACGGCGCAACAGCCTGCCGCGCCGCACGCCTCGGTCGATCTCAACCGCGTCGATCGCACGGAACTTTTGCAAATCCCTGGCGTCGGTCCGAATATGGCCGACGCGATTTTGACGTATCGCCACGATCGCGGCCCATTCACTTCGGTGGACGATCTCGATGCGGTCCACGGCATCGGCGGTAAAACGCTCGATAAGTTACGCAAATGGGTTCACGTAAAAGGCGAGGAACCGCAAGTCGAACGCCTGCAACGCCGCCCCGTGGTTCCGCCCGCTATCAATGGCGCAAAGAAGATCATCGCAAGCGATGCCGCAATCAACGTGAACCTCGCGACACTCGAAGAACTCCAGCGATTGCCCGGAATCGGAGCGAAAATCGCCGAACGCATCATCGACGCCCGTAAAGCGAAACCGTTCGAGGCAATCGAAGACCTGCGTAAAGTCGGCGGCATCGGCGCAAAGACGCTGGACAAGTTAAGGCCGTTCATTTGCCTGAAGTAACTCGGTAATTTCTGTCGCGATCACGTTCCCCTTTACACGGCTGTAAACATTGCCATACTGTTTCTTGCGACGGAATAACCGGTTCCCTTCATTGCCACAGGACGAGGCGTAGGGAGCATCGCCTGTTTTGCATTGGCGAACGGTCCGCGTCCGGCTTTTGCGGATACACCTATGACTTACCGCCTCGGTGTGGTGGTTGCCATCGCATTGCTCGCGCAGTCGGCACGGGCCGACTATTACGCCTACGACTTGCAAGCCACTTTCGGCATCCGCGCGACCGCCTTCAACGGCAACCGGCAGTTTGCGGGGTCGTTCGATTTCCCCGGCGAGGGGGTGCGGGCGTTCCGCTTCGATATTGGCAGCGGTCCGATTAACCTCGGCACGCTCGGCGGTGCGTTCTCGATGGCGACCGCCTTGAACGAGGTCGGCTGGGTGGCGGGCGATAGCCGCGTCAATCCGGCCAACAACGTCGTGCATAGCTTCTTGTGGCGTCCCGGCATCGGCATGACCGACCTCGGTACGCTCGGCGGAACGGGGTCATCATCGGCAGCGGTCAACCAGGTGGGCTGGGTCGTCGGCAACAGCCAAACGCCCGGAAATGCTTTCAAACAGGCGTTCCTTTGGCGACCCGAAACCGGCACGATGATCAGCCTCGGTTCCCTGAACAACACGAACTCGGCGGCCACGGGTATCAACCTCAGCGGCGCGATCGTCGGCGTCAGCGACTCGCCGGCGGGTGTGAGTCGCCCGTTTCTCTGGAATCCAGACGGCGGCCTCACCGATCTCGGCGGCCTCGGTGGCCCCAATGCGGCGGGGCGTGCGAACGGCATTAACGACAGGAATTCCATCGTCGGTGCGAGCGATCGCGGCGACGGCACCACCGGCGCGTTCCTCTGGCAACCGGATGCGGGCTTCCTCGATCTCGGCACGCTCGGCGGCATCAACGCCTCGGCGACTTCGATCACGCAATCGGGAATCGTCGTCGGTACTTCCGAGAACGCGGGCCTCGAACCGCGCGCCTTCGTCTGGGATGCCACCCACGGCATTCGCGACCTCAACGACCTCATTCTCGGTGGCGGCGGCATCGGCCTGACGCTCACGAACGCGCTCGCCGTCAGCGATCGCGGCGACATTCTCGCGGTGCGTCAGGGCCAAGATGGTGCCTCGTATTTCTTGCTGACCGAACAACCGCTCAACGCCAATTCCGTGCCCGCACCCGCCGCATTCGCACTGGTGCTCGCCGCACTGCCGATCCTCGGTTACCGCCGTTTCCGTCAAACACGAGTGACAACATGAACCGCGTTTTTGCGATCGTTATCTCGGTATGCAGCCTCGCCATTTCCCGTGCGGACGATGCGAAATATCCGCGCGCGGAACTGCTGATCGAACCGGCGGAACTCGCGAAGCTCAACGGGGTGGGTGTCATCATTCTCGATGCCCGCGCCGCGACGAAGTACAAAGCCGGGCATATTCCAGACGCTCGCTGGGTCGATCACGGCCAGTGGGCGAAGGCGTTCGGCCACGGGACCGATGCCAAGGGGTGGGGCGCGCGTATCGGCGGTTTGGGTATCAATGCCGATTCGCACGTCGTCGTTACCGACGATAATTCCACGAAAGATTCCGCACGAATCTGGTGGATCTTGCGTTACTGGGGCGTCGATAACGTGCGACTCTTGAACGGCGGCTGGACCGGCTGGGAGTCCGGGAAGTACGCCACAACCACAGACGAACCGACGCCGAAAGAAATCGCATTCGCTCCCAAAGTGCGTGCAGATCGTCTGACGACCAAGGACCAATTGCTCGAATCGCTGAGGACGAAGGGGTCGTTGCAAATCGTCGATGCGCGTTCGGAGAAAGAGTTTTGCGGCGACGAGAAAATGAACAACAAACGGGCCGGCGCGATCCCCGGTGCGAAGCAACTCGAATGGAGCGACCTGCTCGACAAGCCGACGCAACGCTTCAAGACCGCCACGCAGTTAAAGTCGCTGTTCGCCGATGCGGGCATCGCGCTCGACAAGCCATCGACGGCACACTGCCAGTCCGGCGGGCGCGCCTCGGTGATGGTGTTCGCGATGGAACTGATGGGCGCAAAATCCGTCGGGAATTACTACCAAAGCTGGACCGAGTGGGGCAACGCCGACGACACGCCGGTCGTGCCGGGCAAGCCGAAAAAGTGAGTGTTTCACCGTCGCGGTTCGACGCCGTGTAGGTGCCGCACGAAGAAATCCATGCGACGGCGTGCGGCATACGGCGACTCACCCGCGCCGTGTCCTGCGCCCGGCACGACGATCAGGTCGAAATCTTTATTCGCCTTCACCAGCGCATTCGCCACTTGCATCGTGCTCGACGGGTCGACGTTCATATCGAGTTCGCCGACGGTCAGCAGCAGTTTCCCCTGTAATTTATGGGCTTGTACGACGTTCGATTGTTCCGCGTAGTGCGGGCCGATCGGCCAACTCATCCACATCTCGTTCCACCAGATCTTGTCCATGCGGTTGTCGTGGCAGCCGCAATCGGCAACGCCCACGGTGTAAAATTCCGGGTGCATCAGCATCGCGCGGAGTGCGTTCTGCCCGCCCGCCGAGCCGCCGTAGATGCCGACGCCTTTGCTCAAATCGAACGTGGGGTCGTGTGCCGCCACCGCATGAATCCAGGCGATGCGGTCGGGGAAACCGCCGTCGCCGAGGTTCTTCCAGCAGACATCGTGGAACGCTTTGCTGCGCCAGTTCGTGCCCATGCCGTCGATCTGCACCACGATGAAACCGAGTTCCGCGATCCGCTGACGGCCCAATGTCACCGCGAACTTCTTCGGCACGTGTTGATCGTGCGGACCGGCGTAAATGTATTCGATGACCGGGTACGTTTTCTTCGGGTCGAAGTTCGTCGGGCGAATGATGATGCCGTGAATGTCGGTCGTGCCATCGCGGCCCTTCGCCATGAACCGCTCGGGTGAGTGCCACCCCGCTTTCGTCAGTTGCGAAACGTCCGCCGTTTCGACTGTTAATATTCGCGAGCCGTCCGATGTCTTACGCAGTTCGGTCACCGGTGCACGGTCGATTCGCGAATACGTATCCAAGTAAAATCGCGTGTCGGGCGACTCGCGCAGTTCGTGCGTGCCATCGCCTTCGGTGAGGAGTGTCAGCCCGGTACCATCGAAATTCACTCGCGCAAAATGCACGTGATACGGATCTTGCTTCGGTACGATCCCACATGCACGGAAGCGGATTTCGCGCTTCTCGACATCGATCGAATCGACGCCACGCACGACCCACTTGCCGGTGGTGATCGCGTTCTTCACCGTGCCCGTTTTCGCGTCGATGAGGTAAAGGTGGTTCCAACCCGAGCGTTCGCTCATCCACAAATTCTCGTCGGTTTTGTCGAGGTAACGCAGTACGAGCTTGTTCGTGTAATCGAAGAACGTCTGGCACTGTTCGTCGATGAGCGCCGTCGCGGTACCCGTATTCGCATCGATGGCAACGACGCGAACGACGCCGTGCCCGCGCTGATTGTAAAGGAACGCGAACCGCGAACTATCGAGCGACCAATGCTCGAAGCTGACGTCCCACGGGTTGCGGAAGAGTTCGTCGGACACGGCGATTTCTTTCGCCGTCGCGATGTCGAAGAGGTGCGGTTTCGATTGCGGAATTTCGTCGCCGGGCTTCAGGTAAAAATACGTCGACACTTTCGGTTGAAGCTGTTCCCGCGGCGACGATTCGACGAGCGTCACATTCCGTGTGGCACCCGGCGTGCTGCGGTGCGCGATCAGTTTCAACGAATCTGGCGACCAGAAGAACGCGCCATCGTAGCGATTCACCGGCTTCCCATCGGTCGACAAGCGACGTTCGATTTTGCTTTCGCGATCGCGCAACCAGACGTCGCTCTCCTTCGCGAACGCTTCCCATTTTCCATCGGGTGACATCGGGCTGGCAGTCGCATTGCCACGACCGACCCGGCGCGGTCGCGGCGCGGTTTGTTTCACCTCTTTCGGCAATGCGTCTTCTCTGACAACGGTGCGCGTCGCCTTCACGGCATCGACGACGACGAACTCGCTACCGCCATTCGGCAGGCGGTTCCGGTACCAGAACGCATCGCCATCGCGAAACCAGTTCGGCTCGACGCGATCCCGAAACAGCTTGCCCGCAAAGCGCTTTTCGATCTGGCTCGCACGCTCGTAGTCCGCGAGCGTACCTTGCCCGAAGGCCACAGCGACAACGGCGAAGAACGAAACCGACGCAAAAAATGAACGCATGATGGGCACCAATGAAGAAAGCCCACCCGTCGTGCGACAGATGAGCTTCGAGTACGGGAACGCCGTGAGGGGGACGCTACTTTTTCTTTTTGGCTTCGGGTTTTGCGGCGGCAACGGGTGCGGCGGCGACGGCGGGTTTCTTGGTGGCGGCCTTCTTCTTGCCGAAGATGGCGGAGAAGCCTTCGCCGTACTTCTTGTTTTCGCCCATGCCCATGCGAACGATGCTCACGGATATACCCTCTGTGAATGACGACCGACCGTCACGACGACGGTTGTTAGTACCAATGTAAAACGCGGCGCGATAATTGTCACGCTTTCCCGCACGCGAAGCGAAACAAAATCTCGGCTGCCGGTTCCAACTGGGCGACTTCGATCCACTCGTCTTTCGTGTGCGCCTGCGCAATATCGCCCGGCCCGAACACCACCGACGGTATGCCCGCGTCGGCAATCGTCGAAGCATCGGTGCCGTACGGAACCGAGTGTCGTTCGTGTTTCCCGACGACCGAATCGATCGCGTTCTCGAAGCGGCAAAGGTACGGGTGATCGCCGGCCACGGGGTTCAACGGCGGGCAGGCGAGGTTCCGCGTTACCGTATACGCAAAGTCGATTTCCGCTCGCGACTTCAAGAAGTCATCGAGGTGTGCGATCGCACCATCGGCGGTCTCGCCGGGCAACAATCGCCGATCGATTTCGATGCCGCAACGGTCGGGCACGGTGTTCGGCGAGACGCCACCGCCGATCATGCCGACACTGAAAGTCGGTGGGCCGAGTGTCGGGTGTGCCGTCGAATTCCGCAATGCCTCGGCGTAAATTTCGACCGCGTTCAGCACCTTCGCCATGCGGTATACCGCGTTCACGCCTTGCTCCGGCCGCGAACTGTGGCAGGCACGGCCGTGCGTCTCAATCCGCCAACGCACGACGCCCTTGTGCGCCACGACGACATTCCACATGGTCGGCTCGGCGATGATCGCGAAATCTGCCGTCACGCCGTCTTTCACGAGTTGCTGCACGCCGAGGAACGTGTGCTCTTCGTCGACGGTAAACGCGAGCGTAACGTTCGCCGAACCGGCGGGCTGTTCGCGAACGAGCCGCGCAAATGCCGCGAGCATCACCGCGCCACCGGCTTTGACATCGCACGCGCCGCGACCGTACAACTTGCCGCCATCGACCTTCGCCGCAAACGGTTCGATCACCATCGCATCGACTGGCACGGTGTCTTGGTGGGCTTCCCAAAGGATCGTTTCCGACGACGAGGGCGCACGATACTGCGCCACGAGGTTATCGCGACCGGGTGCCACGATCGTGCGGCGGTACGCGACGCCGAGCGCCTTGAGTTGCGCTTCGAGGTAATCGGTCACGCGATGTTCGAGCGTCAGTTCGGCAGGAATATCGGTGCGACCCATCGGGTTCACCGAAGGTCGCCGAACGAGTTGCGTCAGGTATTCGAGTGGAGTAGACATGCTATTATGGTACGAACCGCAACCACCTACGGGCCGGTGGCTCGTACGTGGAACCTTTTCGCTTGCGGATCGTCGGAAGGTCGGCTACTGTTGGATTGTGGAACCCACCTGTAGGCTTCGCGCCTGCCTTCCCACTGCGGTCGGCTCTCCGCCGACGAACGATATGCGATCTGCACCGCGATGGCTTTTAGCCTGCGTTTTACTCTGGAACGCCAGTGCTGCGCGTGCGGAGATTTCCACACTCACAAAGTTGCTCGCGTTCCACGATGCCTTCGCCGGTTCGCAAATCCTCGTCGATGATGGCGGTCGCGATGTCACGCGGGACGTCGCGTATTCCTCGTCGGCACCGAACGTCGTTGCGATCAATGCCAAAGGTTATGCCAATCCGACGGGTGACGGCACCGCCCGCATTCGCGTCGTGCTCGGTACTCAGTCGCTCGAAATTCCCGTGACCGTCGATGGCTATGGCACCGGTCGCGCTGTCGATTTCCGCACGGAAATCCAACCGCTGCTCAGTAAGCTCGGCTGCAACGCGGGCGGTTGTCACGGCAAAGCCTCGGGGCAGAACGGCTTTAAACTCTCGCTGTTCGGCTTCGATAGCGACTTCGATTACAACGCGATCACCAAGGAAGCGCGCGGTCGCCGCATCTTCCCTGCGTCGCCCGACGACTCGATCTTTCTCGCGAAAGCGTCCGGGAAACTGCCGCACGGCGGTGGCCGCAAACTCAGCCCGACGAGCCACGATTACCGCACGCTTCGGCAATGGATCGTGGCCGGAACACCATCATCTGCGCCGGATGTGCCACGAGTCGTGAAACTGCGTCTATTGCCGTCCGACCGGATTTTGCGTGCGGGCCAGACCCAACCACTCGCGGTGTTGGCCGAGTATTCCAACGGCACGACGCGCGATGTGACGCGGCAATCGGAGTTCGCCAGCAACCTCGATGTCGTTGCGAATGTCGACGGGGACGGCTTCGTGAAAGCGGGGTTGCTCAGCGGGGAGGCGGCGATCATGGCGCGGCACATGGGCTTCGTGGCCGTGTTCCTCGCCATCGTGCCACACGGCGAACCGCTCGCAGCGATTCCCGATTTCCCCACGACCACCGAGGTCGATCGCCATGCCGTCGCGAAGTGGAAGAAACTCGGCCTGAAGCCATCGCCGCTGACCGATGATGCCACGTTCCTCCGGCGCATCACAATCGACCTTTGCGGGCGACTGCCGACGACGGAGGAAGTGAAATCGTTCCTCGCGGACACGGCAAACGACAAGCGGGCGAAGCTCGCCGAACGTCTGCTCGAATCGCCGGATTACCCCGCCTACTTCGCGATGAAGTGGGGCGGCATCTTGCGGAACTCGAACCTCGCGGGGCCGAACAAGCGTCGTACGCCTTCCACAATTGGATCAAAGATTCGATCGCACGGAACCGCCCGTACGACGAGTTCGTTCGTGGGGTCGTGACCGCAGCCGGGGAATGGCAAGACGCCCCCGCGATCAACTGGTACTGGCAGAATCGCGACGATCAATTGCACATGGTGACGGCCGACGTGGCGCAGGTTTTCCTCGGCATCCGATTGCAGTGCGCCAAGTGCCACCACCACCCGTACGAGCGTTGGGGCCAGGCGGACTACTACGGCCTCGCGGGGGTTTTTACCCGGCTCGGGCGGAAGAACTTCGGCCAACCGCCGCCGTACTTTGCTTCGGCGACGCCAACGACCGGAGAGAAGGATCCCCTGACGGGCAAGGTGCCGGAGCCGAAGTACCTCGATGGCCTCGCGCCGAAGTTCAGCAGCGAAGACGACCCTCGACACGCCCTCGTCGACTGGATGGCGAAGCCGGAAAATCCGTTCTTCGCGAAGGCGATGGTCAACCGGCTCTGGGGGCACTTCCTCGGCCGCGGGCTGTACCACGAAGTCGACGATTTGCGCGAAACGAACCCACCATCGAACCCCGAACTGCTCGAGTATCTCACGAAGGAATTCATCCGCACAAGTTCGACACGAAGCACCTGATCCGCACGATCGTCAACAGCCGCGTCTTTCAATTATCGTCGAACCCGACCGATCAGAACAAATACGACCAACAGAACTTCGCACGCTTTTACGCACGTCGCCTCCCGGCGGAAGTCTTCCTCGATGCCGTCAACACCGCCTGCGGCACGAAGGGCAATTTCAACGGAATGAGCATCCACGCGCGGGCCGTGGACCTGCCGCACGAAGGTTTCGGTTCGTACTTCCTCGATACCTTCGATCGGCCGAAACGAGTCACCGTGTGCGAGTGCGAGCGATCCTCGAGCGCAACGCTCGGGCAAGTGTTGCTATTGGCGAACTCCGAGGAGATCGAAAACAAAATCGGCGACAGTAACGGTCGCGTGGCCAAGTTCATCAAGGACAAAACGACCGTAAAGCAAGCGATCGAAGAGATCTATTTGGTATCGCTCGGCCGCAACCCCACAACGACCGAGACGAACCGCAGCCTCGCGCACATCGAACAATCGAAAGACCCAAACAAGGGCCTCGAAGATGTCATGTGGGCGATTTTGAACAGCAAGGAGTTTATGTTCAACCGGTGAACGGGGCGCGATACAATTGGTGTATGGGAGATAACAAACATGCCGATGCCGGCCTATGTTTCCAAAGATCCGCGACGATATCGACAGAGAGAAGACAGCGTGCCTTTCTCTCGCATGCTGCCAGCAGGTGAGTATGTATTTGTCCAATATTGCAGTGGTGAAGTATGGGTGCTGCCAGATGGCTTACACGTCCATCCCTACGTACTCGGACGTGCAAAACCTGCGGTGGCAGCCGGTGAAATGTCAATCGAGGACAACGGAGTCGTCACACGCCTGAACAACTTTTCGGGCACCTTTCAATGTACTCTCGATTGCCTGTTCGTAGCTGTTGGTGGATTGGTCTTACAGGGCGCGACGATTCGGCCAGGCGCGGTTCGCCGCGAGGAGGAATAAGTAAAGTGGAAACAGCATCAACATCGAATTCGGCCGTACCTTACCAAGCCCGCTCGGCATGCGTGGAATTGCAAAAAGGTACCCATCGGCTGAAACTCAGTCTCCGGTTCGGTCGCACTATTGCTACCGGGCCACTCGTGTCGCTCGACCCCGACGCGGTTCTCCTGGTCGAACCAGCGACTAAATCTGCACTGAAGTACACGATGAGCAATTGGATGAGCGGTCTCATCAGCGGCACCGCCTATGCCACGCGGAAATTGCAATTGTCCGAAAATCGCGTATTCGTGAAACAGTTTGAAGCGAGGCTCGGCGGTGCTGACATGGGAGTCGTAGCGAGCGCGGCGGCACTTGCTGTCGCACTGCTCGCCGGTAAAGAGTGTCCGGCTCTCGATCTCGATGGCTGGCTCGGTCAATGGTCGACGAATAGCGAAGGCGAACAGGGTGCGAGCGGTTCGGTCGGAAGTCCAGAAACCGGCGCGGTGGCCTGTAAGTGAAGTCCTGGAACGCGGCGTGGAACAGCAAAGAGTTTATGTTCAATCGGTGAGGAAGTAACTTTCACGAACTGCATCATTCAAATAATATTTGCAGTTGCCTAGAGTATAACCTGCTGCGGCCGGCTAACAACACTGGATGGTCAAATGTCTGATCTGGCACTGATTCCATTACTCGCACAAGCCGCAGCTTTCGGTTTATTGGCACGAAAAGGTATAGACAAACTGTTTGAGACTGTATCTGAACAGATCGGTTTGACACTTAGTGACTGTCCCATATGTAGGTTTATGCCGCGGTTCGGTATTGAAACTCGGCCGTTTCGTTTTTCGGTTCGAGTCGGTTGAGCATCAGGTGGATC
>JAYVXI010000200.1:0-13546 GCA_043785305.1 Limnoglobus sp.
AGCATCAATCATGAGAGCTTCCTTGCGATCTGAGGTCTTCGTAAACGTCAGAATAGCTTGGAAGCTCTCACTTTGCGCCTTAAGTCACCGGCATTGCGCTTACGCCGTGCCGCTCGCCGGGTTTTCGAGAATGAACATTGTCAAAGAGAGTACCAGGAGTTTGAATTGCGCAACTTCAAAACTTGCGCGAGCGCAAGCAAGGGGAACCCCCAGGTGATGGGAAGTTGCGGTTGACGGTGTTTTCGGGTCATCCCGCTTTTGGATTCTTTATCCCAACGGGATTTCAGCCTTAGCCCTGGGTGGACCCAGGGTCGCGCGGCCAAACGGGAACTGTGGAGAGCGCACTTCGGAGGCACGCAATTGATACGCGATACGCCTTACAACGCGGACGATGAACACCTTCCAGTCGAAGAAGCGATCCGTCGAATCGCACCTGCTTTTCAACAAGTCCGCTTCGACTGGGTTCAGGGCGATGCGAAAGTTTTCGCTACGCAAAGCCTGCGCGGCGCGGCTAAACGGGGACGGGTCCGTTACCCGACGAATACGCCGCCGCGGGAGTTTTCGTCGAAGGCGTAGAAATCGGCGATCGTTGCCCCGGTCGAATCGATGATGCGAACTCGCGGTGCGCCGCCGAAGCCACTGCCGAAGACGGTGCGGACGGTGCCATTTGGCAGCCTGACGCTGGTCGTCGTGACGCCGCCATCGAAGCCGGACTCGAACGCGAGGCTCGAGGCGATGGGCGTGCCGTTTGGGGTGAAAGTTTGTATCAGCGGCGTGCCGCGACCGGCGGGCGTGCTGGCGATGATCGAGAGCGGGCTGTTCGACCCGGATTCGGAAATGGCGACGTTGACGCCGAATCGAGACGTCGAATCGAAGGCGAAGTAGCTGGCGATCTCGGTGAGCGCCAATCCCTGGAAAACGCGAACTTGTGGGCCGCCGCCGAAGCCGGCCCCCGTGACGAGCAAGCCGCTGCTGATGGCGACGCTCGCACCGCCACGCAGATTCGGATCGTAGGCGAAGAAGCTCGAAAGCGTCGTGACGACGCCGTTGGCGTACGAGTAGACGTTGATCTGCGGGCCACCGCCGGGGCCGGAACCGGTCGCAATTTCGGCAATCCCGTCGCCGTTGAGATCGCCCGCCGCCAGCGTGATACCACCGCGGAAATTCGGATCGTAGGCAAAGAATTCGCTGAGGAGTGCAAAAGTGACACCGTCGAAGATTTTGACGTGCGGCCCACCGCCGAACGCCGTGCCGACGATGATATCTTCGACGCCATCGCCCGTAACATCGGCGGTCGCCACCACGACGCCACACGTGTAACTCGCACCGAATGGCACGAACTGTTTGATCAGCGTGCCGTTCGCATCGTAGACGTTGACGATGCTTTGACCGCCCCAGAAACCCGAACCGACCGCAAAGACTTCGCGGATCGGCTTTGGCACGGGATCGACTTGCACCGAAGCCGTACCTCGGCTCGTAGTCAAGTCGGCCGACGCAGGCACGAACACTGCGGACACTGTGTTGACACCGATCGGCAATACGGAGGTTGTCATTGTCGCGTTGCCGTTGACGATGGGTGCGGAACCGAGCAACGTGGCCCCGTTGAAGAAATTCACGGTGCCGTTCAAAATCGCCGGATTGACACCGGCCGTTTGCGGCGATGTTCCCGGGGCGAATGCGACACTCGCCGTGAGTGTGACCGCGTTGCCGAAGGTCGCACGAACGGGCGTCGCGACGAGTTGAGTTCGCGTGGGAACGGAACTGACGCCGAGGGTGACGCTTGTCGAAGTCGAGCCGGAAAACTGGCTGTCGCCGCTATAGTTCGCTGCAACCGCGTACGTCCCGAAGCTCAGACCCGCGGGTAGTGTCAGTGTGGCAGTATCGCTCGCATCGACCGTGGCCGTACCGACGTTGGTGCCGTTCACGGTGAACGTCACGCTTCCCGTAATGGCACCCGAAACCGAGCCGACGACGTTGGCGGTGAGAACGAGCGGATCGGTCGCGAACACGGGGTTCGGCGACACGACAAGTGTTGTCGCGGTTGGCACGGCCAGCACATTAATCGACTGCACGCTCGATGCCGAGGAGGTGAACGAAGCCGCGCCCGTGTAGGTTGCGGTGAGGTTGTGTGGCCCAGTTGTCAACCCTGCCGAAAGTGCGAAGGTCGCGTTTCCACTTGCATCGAGTGTGCCACTACCCACGACCGAACCATCGATGAGGAAATCGACGGAACCCGTCGGCGTGCCGAATGTCGCGGTGACGTTGGCGGTTAGGGTGATCGGCGCGTTTGTGTTGGGGTTAGCGGGTGTAAATGCCGTCGTGGTAGCCGTCGGCGAGGGATTGACTGCGAGCGAGACCGGCGTGGAACTCGACGCGAGGAAACCGGGGCTGCCCGCAAAACTCGCCACGACGGAGTACGTGCCCACCGCGAGGCCCGCCGGCACCGGGAGCGAAGCATTGCCCGAAGCATCGGTACTACCCGTACCGGCGTTGACGCCGTTAATGGTAAACGACACCGTGCTGCCGGATGGCAACGCGCGGCTCGACGCCAGATTCGCAGAGAGCGTCAGCGACTGAAGCGGGAACGCAGGGTTCGGGGCTGCACTGGCGGTCGTGGTGGTGGCGAGCGGAGGATTCGCAACGACGAGCGTCACGATGGACGACGACGGCGAAGCATTGAAGGTCGGGTCACCGCTGTAAGTCGAATTCACGTTGTAACTGCCGAGCGCAAAACCCGCAGGGACGGGTAGTACCGCAGTGCCAGTGGCATCGAGCGTGACGGGTGTTCCGAAGGGCACGTCGTTGACGAAAAACGTGACAGTGCCCACAGGGATTGCCCCGGTGGACGACGTCACCTTCGATTGAAACGCGACGAGCTGATTGGGTGGTACCGGATTCGGTGTCACCGTGATGTCAGTCGTCGTGGCGATCAAAATTGTGATCGACGCCGATATCGAAGCGGCTCGGTAAGCGGCATCGCCGTTGTAGGTGAACGAGATCGTTTTGATGCCGGGCGTTTGCCCCGCCACGTTCACCGTCACGTTCCCGGTGGCATCGAGCGTTCCCGAACCGACACTGATGCCATCGAGGAACACCTGCACGGCACCCGTCGGCTGAAACCGAGCATCGCTGACCTGAACGATAACGGGAAACGCAACGCCTTCGGGTGGCTGTGTGAACGTGATTTGCGTCGTCGTGGGATCTTGCACTTCGAACGCGCCGACGTCGGCGCTCACCCCGACCCCGCGAAAGAAACCGACCCCGCGTTGATCGTTCGTCAGCGTACCGGCGTTACCTTTATCGCGTGCGGGACTGCCGATGTTGAGGCCGTGGGCGCGCGACTGAAAATTCCCGTTGCCGAAGTTCGCGAGCGGCGTCAGTTTCGCGTCGAGCGGGGTCAACGCGGTGCCGACCTGGTCGCCGTTCACGCCATCGACGAAACCCGTATTCGGAGCGCTGATACCGATCAAGTTCGAGCCGAGCGACGAGATCGGAAACGTGGTCACGGCAACATCCGATGATGTCGGCGCGCGATTCGCTGCAATGATCGTACTGATGACACTGAGTTGAGAACTGGGATTTTCGCTGACGTTGTAAAGCCCACCACCATCGGATGAAATGCTGACCATACCTAAGCCGTCGAGGACTTCGTTATCGGTGATTGTCGTATTTCCGATGAGAGCGGAGGAGGTAAAGCCGTTAAAACTGAATCCGCCACCGAACGCCGCACCAGCAAACGGCTGAGCGGTGCCATTGGCATCGCCTCCCTTGGCGCTGTTTCCCGAGACGGTAGTGTTTTCAAAGCGATTCGTTGAAATCATCGCATTGAGTTGGATCCCTGCACCTCGCGCGCGGCCCCCAAAAACAAGGTTGCTCATCGCATCTCCAGTCGCAGAACCCCCACGAAGGATGTTCGCTTCCACGACCGATTCCGTAATCGTGGCCGTGCCCACATTTAAGGCAACTCCGCCACCGTCCGCGCTACCACCGGTCGGGTTGTTTCCGGTGCTGACCGAACCGCCGATCGCCTGATTGGCATCGATGCGGGTGCCGGTCACCGTCGCCGATGCGCCGTTGAGCGATGCCCCGCCCCCATTCGCATCCCCGCCCGTTGCGCCTGTCGAAATCGGGGCGCTCGCTTGCCCGCCACGAGCGAAGTTACCGGTGATGCGGCTCAGTGAGACGGTCGCGTTTCCGCCTACTGTGTAAAGGCCACCCCCTTGGGCGAACCCCCCGAATGCGTTAGACGAAATCATGCCAGTGGAGTCGCCACCAATCGCCTGATTCCCCGTCAGGATGCTACTGTTGATCGTAATGTTGCCGGAGGAGTAAATCCCACCCCCCTGCGCACCATCGGCGGTCCCACCCGCAGCACGGATCGCCCCCTTCGCGATATTCCCGGACAGCGTGGCATTCGAGAGAGTGAGCGTGCCGGCGTTGAAAATTCCTCCGCCTTGTGCGGTGACACCGGCAGCCGTTGCGAGCAGGCCGTTCTGGTACGTGCCGCCATTAATGTTGGCCGTCACGCCCGCGAAAATCTGCATGATCCGATCGTTCAACCCCGCCGCATCGACGACCGCACCCGTCGCAGTGATGTTGACCGAGTCGGTGATATCCAGGTCGCCAGTGACGCCGGCATCTTCATTCGAGCCGGCAATCGACAGCGTGTAAGTGCCCGCAGGCACGACGATGTCGTCGATACCCGCCGTGGCGTTCGATGCGAGGATGGCCGAACGCAACGTGATGTCATTCCCGAACGCGGCGATTTTCCCCGTGGTGAGATTGACACCGTTCGTGTCGAAGTCGCTGCCGCTCGTTACGGTGAACGTCGCCGGAACGTCGCGCGATTCGAGTGCGACGAGATTCAGTGCGGGTATCGTCGCCGGTCGCACTTTTGCAGTCGTGCGTGGGCGCAGTTTGAAAAAGCGAGGCATGGATCACCCGGTGCGTACGGTAAGCGACGAATACTATCTAATCGGAGAATATCAGATGCCACGCTCATTTCCTACGATCCGAATCGCGGTGGTAATCGAATGGCAACCCGTCGGACCGCTACGACCGGCGTATGCCGATGCCGGACTGCCGGTGAACTTGGCGGTTGAAGTGGATATGTTTCTATGCCGCGTGTGCGGTTTATGCTCAATTAGAGATCTGAGCCAACACGCGAAACCTCGAAGAGATCGCAAAACCAGTTCACGAACGGCCCGGCTTGCGGAGAGTTCGGCACCAGGATGTTCTGCATGATCGCACTGTGAAGTTGCTGCCCCGGCGGATCTTGCAACGCGAGCCAAGCGTGAATTCGCGATTTGTCACGATGCGTCTCTTTGTACGGTGCGCTGTGCTTGTCCTTCGCTTCCCGACAATGCGTTTCCACGACTGACCACAGATTCGATGTGGAATTGTCGACGAACAGAGACAGAAAGGTTTCGAGCATTCCTTCGGACGTGCAGTTCGGCATCAACCAGACGCCGAATCGAAGCCCCTCCTCGTTCACCATGATGAGGCCCGCCGCAGGCAACTCCATCGGGATTGTTGGGAATGTTTTGACGACGCGATCGCGAATTCGTCGAAAGCGCGATGCCGGGTCGCTGTCCGCATCGACCATCACTCCCAGCGCCTTCAATCCAGACACTTTTAACTCTACTCCGATTATGTCCGAGTCGAGTAATGGCTCGATACCGCCAAATTCAATTATCTGTGCAGGCCACTTGTCTGGCTCATCCCATTCTCCCCAGGGGATAAAATTTTCCATGAAATGAGGAATGACCAACTCATCTTCTTTTCCCTCCACCAATAACACTCTCGGGTGCGGCTTACGTGGCTTACGCGGCTTTGCCATGACTATCGCACCTCCGTACCGTGCGTGGCCGCCGCAATGATTTCCTGTTCTGTGTATGCAACGGAGCGGTTTTTCTCGCGTTCGATCCGCTGAATGGTCACTTCGCTATTGTCCGAAACGGTCTCCCGACAAACCGCAGCCAAACTATCGACGCAGTCTCGGCTATGTGTGGTGGCAAACACCTGAATGTTATGTTTCTTCGCCGTGGCGGTTACGAGTTTCCACATGTCCTCCATCACGCTGTAATGTAGCCCCGTATCGATTTCGTCGATCAGTAAAATGCCACCCTCGGATTTCGCCAAACTGAGCGCCAAGCCGAGTATCCGCCAAATCCCGTCGCCCATACTCCCGATGGGAATCCGATTCCTACCCTTGCATTTGACGAGTAAACCACCTTTCCCACCTGCACTGCTGCGTCTCTGTGTTCCGCTCGGTGCAATTCGTTCGATCGAAGGCTCGATGATGCGTAGCGCCTCGACGACGAACTCCTCGTACGGAGTCAATACCACACTCTCGAAAAAACTTATGACAGTATCCGGTGACAATGAACTAGCAGATACATAGTGTATTGGCGAATGAACAACTTCTTTGCTTGGATATCTCAGCACTTCATTTGACGACAAGCCACCCATGCGAGTTAACATGAATATGCATCCATCAAAATTCTTTGCTGCTACGACTCTCCATCGCAATAGTAAAGATTTTGCAATCGATTCTACATCTGCATCTTCAGGCGTATTGTAAGGTTCAATCTCTTCTTGTGTATGTTTGCCTTTGCGTTTTATTGCGGTCAAATTAGCATTGAATTGCTTTTCGCCATGATCGCTACTTTTGTGAATTAGAATCTGATTGCCGACAGTTATACCGTGTCCATGGAATAGTCGGCGGACATCAATTTGACTCATAGACCTATTGGCTTCAGACACCTGAAATTCTTCGCCTCTGCGCATTTGCGTCGCCCAGATGGGCGCAATCTCTCCCGGCGATTCCAGAATGTGGATGGCCTCCAACACGGAGGTTTTCCCGGCGTTGTTTGTGCCGACGATCAGATTGACTCGTCCCAGATCGTGCAATTCGAACTTGCGGAGCCACGGTAATTTTCGATGGTCAGGGATCGAATCATAACAGTCTCCGTGTTCGAGTTTCTACGCCCAACTTATATTTCGGGCGGGGTGATTCGATACGTTTTTGTTAGCCCGACGCGCAAGCGAGGGGAACCCGCGAGAAGGCACGACATCTGAGAAACGACAGTAATCCCTCGCTAGCGCGTCGGACTAACAAGAATTATTTGTTAGACCGATGATATGTCATTTCCGAACGGGTGAAGTATCGTTCGTCTACCCCACTTCGATGCGGTCGCCGGGGGCGGGGACGCTGACGTCGGGGAAGCCGAGTTCGCGGAGCGTGGCAGCCAGGGCTTCGGCTTGTTCGCGTTCGCCGTGGATGAGCCGCACTTTTTTCACTTTACCCACGAGTGGCGACAAATACGCGATGAAGTCGGCTTTGTCCGCGTGGCCGCTGAAGCCGTCGAGGTGGACGACTTCGATCCACTTGTTCCACTCGCGGCCCTGGAAGCGCACCGTGGGCTTCGGTTCGAGCAGCCGTCGCCCGGTCGTGCCCTGGGCCTGATAGCTGACGAGCGCGACGGTGCAACGCGGGTCGTCGACGTTCTGTTTGAGGTGCCCGATGATCCGGCCCGCGTCGCACATGCCGCTCGATGCGATGATGATGCACGGGCCGGGGCGCGTGGTGAGCCACATGCTTTCTTCAAATTCGCGAACGTACTCGACGCCGTCGCCACCGAGGATGCCGTGGCCTTCGCGGACTTCGATGGCGACATCTTCGGCGAGGCTGTTCGGGTGTGCCTTGTAAACGTCGGCGATGTCGGCAGCGAGCGGGCTATCGACGAAGATCGGCACATTCGGGAAGCGACCGGCACGCAATCCTTGTTGCAAAATGTGAACGATCAACTGCGTGCGGCCCAGGCTGAACGCGGGGATCAGCACCTTGCCGCCGCGTGCGACGGTGTCTTTGACGACGTTGAACAGCTTGTCGATCGTATGCGGCAGATCGACGTGCGTGCGGTTGCCGTAGGTGCTTTCGCAGACGAGGATATCGGCGGCCGGAATCTCGGATGCGCCTTTCAGCACGGGCATGTTCCGCCGCCCGAGGTCGCCGGAGAAACAAAGGCTGCGCTTGCGGTCGGGGGCGTCGATCGTGATGTGAACGATCGCCGAGCCGAGGACGTGCCCCGCTTCGATGAAGCGGTATTTCACGCCGTGGCCGAGGTCGAACTCCTTGCCGTACGGAACCGCAATCAGCCGCGAAAACACGTTGTCGACGTCGTGGTGCGTGTACAGGGGTTGCACCCACGGCTCGGCGTAGTTGCGTGCGATGTTGATGTGGGCGGCGTCTTCTTCCTGAATTTTCGCCGAGTCGCGGAGCATCACTTTCAGGAGGTCGCGCGTCGGTGGCGTGCAGTAAATCGGGCCGTTGTAGCCGCGCCGAACGAGCGTCGGCAGATTGCCGCAGTGGTCGATGTGAGCGTGGCTGACGAGCACCGCATCGAGTTGTTCGGGGTGAAACGGAAAGTGATTATTGCGTTCGCGGGCTTCTTCGCGGCGGCCCTGATTCAGCCCGCAATCGAGCAGGATTTTCTGGTTGCCCGATTCGAGCAAGTGCATCGAACCGCTAACGGACGAGGCCGCCCCCCAGAAGGTGAGGGTCGGTACCGCAACGGAAGCAGCGAGGGCGAGATTCGGTTTCATCACCTCATCTTAGTGGGCGACCGTGCGGAACGTATGCCCCTGCGAACATTCCGTTAGTTGTCGTCGATCACTTCGCCGCCGTTCGTGGTGATGTACGCCCTCAGTGTCGCTTCCGGTGTCGTCGATTTGATGAATCGCACACTACCATCGCAGAAAGCGGCATTGAACCCGTTCGCCTGCCGACGGCCCAGCTTCGGTAGTTTCTCGTTCGCATCGAATGGCAAATCGACCGGCTTCGTCCAGATCACCGGCTCGGCGGCTTCGACGACCATGAAGGTGTTCGATGTCCCGTCGGTGATTGCAAGCATACCGAGTCCTTTCATGTCGCCTTCGAGCATCAGTGGCCGAATCGCGTCGCCCTTCTTGCCGACGAACGCCTGGAAGTACGTCTGGCCCTTTTCTTTTGTCTCGATGCCCGCCAACTCGAACGTCTTCGGCATCTTCGCGATTAACTTCTTGTTGTTGTCGCTATCCCACGGCTCATCGAGCTTAAACTCCTTGTACAGTTGTTCTTGTTCGATGAACGGCAAGATGTGCACGCGCCAACTGAGCAGCGGTTTGCCATCCTTGTTGAGGATGTTCGTCGGCATTGCGCCTTGAACATCGTGGTATGCGTGAAATGAAATGCCGATCTGCTTCAGGTTGTTCTGGTCGCCGGCGCGGATTGCTTCTTCGGCGATGCGGTTCGGCAGTGGTGCGAGTAGCTTTGCGAATGTTGGGCCGAGGTCGGCGGTGATCGTGCCGATGGCGGTGTTGCCCGCGACTTGCACCGTGGACTTGTCGACCACTTTCGCGAGGTATTCCAGAATCGGAATGTAGTCCTTGTCGCCCCCACCGTCGCCCATCAACCGCATCGTGGCGTCGGCGATTTCCTTCACGCCCAGACCTTGTATCGCTTTCAAACCTTCTTCGCCATCGGTCGCCCATTTCTTCCCGGCGAAGTCCAGCTTCACCGTCGCCTTCGCGGAGTTCGCCCCGAGCGTGAGGTGCATCATCGCTTTGTCGGCACGCAACAGAGGTGCAAATTCCGCGGGGACATCCTCGGCGAACAACCCACGAACGAGGTTCATGTTCAAGCCCGCGACAATCGTGTGTTCCGACGCGAGTGCCAGCACCTCGGCAAGCGGCCCCGTGGCCTTCGGTTCGCGGAAGGGGATCAGTGGGTTCGTAGACTTCCGGTTGTGTTCTGGGTTTCCATGAGTGCAAATCGTACGAGGATCGAGGAATGCAACGAACTCACCGTGTCTGGACTTGTAATAATTGCCACTTTTATCTCCGATCTCTTTGCCTGCGATCGCACGAATGACTGCGGCTCGGTCGTACGGTTTGCGTGTGGTAATCGCGAAATGGACATGAGGCTCGATGTTGATTTCACCGGGATTGACGAACATCGAAATACGGTCGATTTGCATCAATTCTAGGCCGAATCCCTTTATACACTCCTTGCCGATCACGCTATCGGGCTTGCTGAGTTCCTCGCGAAGCAACTGGAAACTCGGATGATCGAATATCGCCGAGACTTTGATCGTTATCACGGCCATCGCGTCGCGTGGGAGCATCGCGAGTTCGGGCGGTTGTTTCGGAGTATCAGCCGCCGGAATGGCCACCAGCGCGGTCGCCGCGATCAGGACGCCGAGTATTGCAGCCAATCGAAACATCATTGCCTCCAGAAAGAATCCAAAATCGAGTATCAACAAGAATTTTAACCGCAGAGTCCGCGAAGAACGCAGAGCGAAGACCAATGATTTTTCTGCTCCGCGAACTCTGCGATCTCCGCGGTTAATGTTTTGTACTCTTTATCCCAACTGGGTTACTTTTTACCCCTGGGTGTCCTTGCGTACTCTAACTTAACGAAGTTTCACGCCACTCGCAAGGAATTCCCGATGGCAACCGTTGCAGACCTCATGGCGTACTTTTCGCGATTCGCGCCGCCTGCCACGGCGGCCATTTGGGACAATGTCGGGTTGCTGATCGGCGATACGGCTGGCCCTGCGAACCGGATTCTCACTTGCCTAACGATCACGCCGAGTGTCGTCGCTGAAGCCGTGGCCGAGAACGTCGATGCGATTGTCAGCCATCATCCCGTGTTGTTTCGCGCAGTCAAAACGCTCAGTTCGCAGACATCCGAAGGGCGGCTGTTGCTACCGTTGTTGCGGGCGGGCATTGCCGTTTACTCGCCGCATACCGCGTTCGACGATTGCCGCAGCGGTATCAACGACGACCTCTGCGAACGCCTCGGCTTGATCGACTTCACGCCATTACGTACGGCAAGTCCCAGCGAGTTCGGCGAATACAAGCTCGTCGTGTTCGTTCCCGAAAGCGATCTCGCAACCGTCGCCGATGCGCTGTTTGCTGCCGGTGCGGGGAAGATCGGCAACTACGAGCATTGCAGTTTTCGCACACCCGGCACCGGCACGTTCTTTGGCAACGACGCCGCAAAACCGGCCATCGGGCAGAGGGGGCAACGCGAAGACGTGGCGGAGTTTCGCCTCGAAGTCATCGTTCCCAAATCGCGCATCGAGCGGGTCGTGGCGGCACTTCGCCAGTCGCATCGCTACGAGGAACCGGCCTACGACTTGTACCCGCTCCACAACCCTAACGGCACGGGTACCGGTCGCGTTGGCAAACTTTCCGTTCCGCAAACGCTCGCATCGTTGGCCCAATTCACTGCGAAGGCACTGTCAGCGAGTATGGTGCAGATCGTCGGCTCGCCCGAACGGCGCATCGCGCGGGTGGCCATCGCGTGCGGGGCGGCGGGTGAATATCTGCCCGATGCGATTCGCGAGAACGCCGACGTGTTCCTGACGGGCGAAGTGCGTTTCCACGATGCCCTGAGCGCGGAGGCCGCCAACATCGCATTGATCCTTCCCGGCCATTACGCCACCGAGCGACCCGCCATCGAGATGCTCGCCACGCGACTGCAAACCGAGTTCCCCGCATCCAAAGTCTGGGCCAGCCAACGCGAACGCGACCCATTGCAAGTAGTCCACAAATAGGTAACTCGGAAGCAATCGTTACGACGCTCGCTTTGCCTCGAGTTCTTGCCAACGTCCGTAGAGTTTCTCGACCTGTTGCTGTGCCCGTTCGAGATCGCGGCAGGCGACTTTCAGCACTTCGCGCCCGGCGGTCGCCTTCTTCTCAACTTCAGCTTGGTGCAGGATCACCGCTTCTTCGGCCTTCAATACGGCGGCTTCGATCCCGTCGAATTCCTGCTGTTCCTTATAGCTCATCCGCTTCGGTTTCGCCGCAGCGGCGGCGGCGTTCGCCGTCTTCGTCGTTGCTTTCGCCTCGGCGATATTTTGCACTTCCATCGCCTTCAGCCACTGGCCGACGCTGCCGTACATGGCCGCGTTGCCGCGATCGTCGAGGCCGACGACTTCGGTACACAACCGGTCCATCAGGTCGCGGTCGTGGCTGACGAGCACCACCGCACCGGGGAAGTCTTCGAGGCTTTCTTCGAGGACTTCGAGTGCGGGAATGTCGAGGTCGTTCGTCGGTTCGTCGAGCATCAAAACGTCGGCGGGGCGCAACATCAGTTGCGCGATTCGCACCCGTGCCTGTTCGCCACCGGAGAGCGCACTGAGTTCGAGTTCAAGTTGCTCGGTCTGGAATAAAAATCGCTTCGCCCAGCCGCCGACGTGCATCGGTTGACCGCGATACATCACGGTGTCGGCATTCGGCGACAACGCCCTTCGCAAGCTCACGTTCAGGTCGAGCGAAGATCGCCCTTGCTCGAACATTTCGAGCCGTAGGCCATCGGCGCGTTTGACGCTACCGGTGTCGGGATCGAGTTCCCCGCCGAGGATTTTCAGCAGCGTACTTTTGCCGCTGCCGTTCGCGCCGAGCAGGCCGATGACCGAGCCGGGTGCGAGCACGAGGTTGAAGTCGCGGAACAGCGTTCGCCCGCCGAGCGACTTGCCGACGCCGGTCGCACTGATGAGCTTTTTCGTTTGACGTCCCGTGCCCGCGAAGTCGATACCGGCCGCGCCGGTCGCACTCGAACGATACTGCAACTCGGCGAGTTCGACGCGCCGATCCATTGCGGCATCGATCCGCGAAGTCGCCTTGCAGGTGCGTGCGGCAGCCTTTCTACCGAGCCATTCCGTCTCGCGCCGCACCTGGTTCGCGACCGCTTCGCGCTGGCGATCTTGGGCTTCCATGAACAAGTCGCGGTTCTCGGCGAAGTTATCGTAACCGCCGCTCGAACGGAACATTCCACCGGGGTAAGCACGGCTAATTTCGATGACGTCGTCGGCAATCGCCCGCAAGAACGCCCGGTCGTGTGTGGCGGCGAGGTAACCGAACGCGGCCCCCCGCAGTAGCCGTTCGAGCCAAACGACACCGGGTAGATCGAGGTGGTTCGTCGGTTCGTCCATCAGCAGGAATTCCGGCTTGCGAGCCAGTTCGCGCGCGATGGCGAGGCGCTTCCGCCAACCGCCGGACATCTGATCGGCTTTCTTGTCGTGATCCTCGAAGCCGAGTTGCGTGAGGATGATCGCCGCCTGAATTTCGCGCTCGTAATCTTCGAGTTGTTCGTTCGCCAACCCCGCCACGACGGCTTCGGTGGCAGTCGCACCGGGCGGGAAGATGTCTTCCTGGGGGACGTAACCGATGCGCGTGCCACGCCGCGCGGTGCGTACTCCGGCATCGGGGATTTCGATGTCCGCGAGGATTTTTAGTAATGTGGACTTTCCGGCCCCGTTCGGCCCGATGAGTCCGATTTTTTCGCCGGCGCGGAAGTCGATGGATAGCCCATCGAACAGAGGGCGGCTGGTGAAGCGTTTGGTAAGCCCTTGAGCACTCAACAGGACAGTCATGCGCGACTCGTGGTGTGTTCAAAAATCAGGCTCATCCGGGAAGTGCGTACTTCCTGCTGGCCAAAAGGAGGACCATGCCGTTTCTTGAAGGGTAACCAAACCTTCTTCAGGAGCACGGCATG
>JAYVXI010000201.1:0-4314 GCA_043785305.1 Limnoglobus sp.
GGGTTCTTGCCGCAGTAGCTTGATTTGCTGTTCGAGTGCGTGAACCGAGAGGCTCTTGACGATGATGTCTTTGCACAGCGACGACTGCAATTTTGAATCGGCCACGCCCTTCAGCACCTTGGCGTGCCCGAGCGTAATCGTCCCGTGCCGTACGGCATCTTGCACGTCGCCGGGCAGGTTTAACAGGTTCACGAGGTTACTAATGGTGGTGCGATCCAGCCCGAGCTTTGCGCCGAGTTGGTCTTGCGTCATCTTGAAGCGTTCGAGGTATTCCTTGAACCCCGTCGCCTTCTCGATGGCGTTGAGGTCGCTGCGCTGAATGTTCTCGACGAGTGCGGCCTCGAACACTTGCTGTTCGTTGAAATCGACCACGTGAACGGGCACTTCGTGCAACCCGGCGGCCTTCGCCGCACGCAGTCGGCGCTCCCCGGCGATGAGTTGAAACTCGTCGCCCATTTTGCGTACGACCAGCGGCTGCAAGATGCCGTGGTTCTTGATGCTATCGCGCAACTGCGTCAGTTCGTCGTCGTCGAAACGCTTGCGCGGCTGATACGGATTCTGCTTGATCCGCTCCAGCGGCAAACTATCGGAACGGCTAGCAGTGCGCGTTTTTGTGGCGTCCATACGATACTCCCCCAAACGAGAAAACGTCCCCCAACGAATCCCTGCGAGAACGCACATACCAGAACGGCCCAACGGGGGAAGCCCAATTCGGATTTGCCAGGACGCGCAGGCGGAGCACGGGTGTTTACGAGTTTCCTCTCGCTGTCGCGAATCGTTTATTTTTAAGAGCGAAAAGATAATCCCAGTCGCCCCTATCCGATTCGGCGAGGAGGTTAAGGGTGAGGATGTCGTGGAATTATATGAGATTTATGGATGCGTTCGGGTCGTTGTCGCTCAACAATCGGAGAATGGGAATTCGCCTCGTCGCTATCTTATAGATGGTGGTACACGATCACGCGAGGAATTGCTCATGCCGACCGGTCCGGAAATCATTCTCACACTCAAAGTGCTCGTGGCCGCGGTAACGGTTCTGTTTGCGGCGTCCATCGTGGCCATCGCCACGGGGCATAAGCGGTTACACGGCCGCATTAACACCGCGTTCTTCATTCTGACGATGACGACGGTCCTCGGCTTCGAGCTACTCTTGAGACTGGGTGCCGACACGACGGCGCACTTTTCCGATGCCGCCCGCGACGCACTCCGCGTTCACCTTCGCTTCGCGATACCGTCGGCCATTCTGCTACCAATCATGCTGTATAGCGGCGTTAAGCAATACAAACGGCTGCACGTGCCGCTCGGGATTCTCTTTTCGATTTTGTGGGGCGGCACGTTCGTGACGGGGTTGTTCTTTCTTCCGCACGAATAATCGGTTACACCGTAGGAATGTCCGACTCCGCCACACCCGATTCGCCGGCCGCGCTGCCACTCGCAGACGGGGAGTGGTCGGTCGATGGCGAAGATTCACTGCTCGAATTCACGCCAGAACTGCCGCCGTTCGCGGAACCGGTTCGTGCGCAAGCCGAAGCCGTACCGCCCGTTGTTGCGACCCCGACGGCTGCACCGCCTTCGCCCGAACAGATCGTCGAAGCGATGTTGTTTACCGGTAGCGCTCCGCTCACTTCCGATGCATTTTGCGCCGCCGTCCGCGTGCCACCGGATGTGTTTCGCCTCGCAATGGATGCCCTCACCCGCAAGTACAAGTCGCAGAATCGGCCGTACGCGATTCAACCCGTCGGCGATGGTTTTGCGCTGGTTGTAAAGCCTGCGCACCTGAAACTGCGCGAGAAATTGTATGGCGGGCCGCGCGAAACCCGCTTGACTCAACCCGCGCTCGATACGTTGTCGTTGGTGGCGTATCGGCAACCGATTCGCAAGTCCGAGGTCGAAGCCACACGCGGGGCCGATTCGGCATCGGTGTTGCGCTGGCTCGTTCGCCTCGGGCTGATCGCGGTCACCCAGCGCGGCGACGCGACGCAGCCCGAAGTTCGCTACGGCACGACGCCCCGCTTTCTGGAACTGTTCCAACTGCGTTCGCTGGAAGACTTGCCACAACTGGGTGAAGCCCGCTCCATTTAGAGGAGAGGCCACTTTGCGGCGGTGCTCGGTTGTGCCGATGCCTGCGTGCCGATCGAATTGATTTTTGAAGAAGTCGATCGCACAGAGCGAATCGATCCGTGCGATGTTACACCGGGCTCGGTCGTCACTGCCACTTTCGCCGTTCATAATCGACGTAAGTCACAATTGTGGAGGCTCCAAAACCGTGTTTTGGGGTGTTTTTCGGTCTCAAAATGCCACTTTTTGATCGCAAATCGCCGATCCGTTTCGGGCGATTTTGCCTGATCTTGAATTCCTGTCACGTTTTACGCCGACGGCCTTCGGTTCGACGCTCGCCGTAAGTGGCGACACAAAATCGACCGACCACGACACAAAATCGACCGACCACGACACAAAATCGACCGACCACGACATTCTCACGACACTTGGAGACACTTTCACGACACTTTGCGCACGACGCGAATTCCGACTTACGTCGAATCGTCTGCGATTTTTTGACTTCGCAAAATCGTGTGGATCGCTGCTTGCATCGGCGTTTTGCGTTCGGTACAATGGATCGAATCCCGTTCCCGATCGAGGTGATGCCATGCGAATGTTGCTGATCCCACTGTTGCTGTTGACGTTTGCGTCACCGGCGTTCGCCGATGACCTGAAGGGGAAGTCGGTCACGGTGAAGGTCGATGGTCTCAAGCTCGGGCGCAAGCTCGATAATGGCCTCATCCGCGATGGCGATGCACTCAGCGCCAAGAAGAGTTACGTCGTGAAGGCCGACGATGGCACGTTCCTCGAACTCGCGGGCGGGTTCGTGTTCAAGAGCGATGTCGAAGTCGTGGCGGGGGCCGAGTTTCCCAAGAAGTTCGTCAAGGACGCCGACGGCGAAAAGCCCATAGACCGCTGGGCCTTCGGTACGAAAGTGCTGCTAACCAAACGCACCGACAAGATCCAGTTCGGCGACTGGATCGACGACAAACAAGAATACTTCAAGCTATCCGGAATTGTGCCGATGGACGTGCGCAAAGACAACGGCGATGGCTGGGTCCGCATCCACGACGGCCACCGCGAAGGCTGGGTGCAAAAGGAAGACCTCGTGTCCAAGGAAGACGCCCCGATTTTCTGGGACAAAGCCGTGAAAGCCAACCCAAAGGATACCTTTGCACTTTTCATGCGTGGATTGGGTTGGTTAGAAAAAGGGGAGCCAGACAACGCGCTCGCCGATTTCAACGAGTGCGTACGCCTCGATCCGGCAGATGCTTCGAGTTACAATAGTCGTGGGAATGCATGGAGTCACAAGAATGAGTACAACAAGGCAGTCCTCGACCACACCGAAGCGATTCGCCTAAATCCGAAATACGCAATGGCATATTACTGCCGTGGAAATATAAGGGAGATGGAGAAAAAGGTCGAGAAGGCTTTCTCGGATTATTCCGAATGCATTAGACTTGATCCAAAATATGCATATGCATACTTCGCTCGCGGAAACGTATCAGTCGCAATGAAGGACTATGATAAGGCGATCGCCGATTTCACCGAAGCAATCCAGCACGATCCGAAATCTGCTGATGCGTACAGTAACCGGGGCTGTAGATGGCATGTCAAGAAAGAGTATGACAAAGCAATGGCGGATTTCGATTCCGCATTGAAAATCAACCCTAAACATGCAAATGCAGTCTGTAGTAAAGCCGAGACGTTTGCCAAACTCAAAAAGTATGACGAATCGCTGGAATATTTCGATAAAGCGTTGAAGATCGACTCATCGGCTGGCATATATGATGTCTATGCCTTCTTCCGCGCCACCTGCCCCGATGCCAAGTATCGCGATGGCAAGAAGGCGGTCGAGATGGCGAAGTTGGCCATCGAGAAGGCGGGCAAAGATGCGGATTGGGAATACTCCGCAACGCTGGCGGCGGCGTATGCCGAGGTTGGGGATTTCGATCTCGCGGTGAGCGAGCAGCGCAAGGTGCTCGACGACAAGCACATCGACGCGACCGACAAGAAAGAGCAAGAAGCCCGGCTAATGCTCTACCGCGCGAAGAAGCCGTACCGCGACGAGTGACCGTTGTTATCGTGCCAGCCCGCTGCGCGCGTTTTGAAGTTGCGCTGTTTGCAGGTACGCCCAGGGGTACGACGTAAGACGTCTAACCCTGGGCTAAACGATCGAACCCCGTTGGGGGTAATGCATAGCCAATTCTTACCCCAACGGGGTTAAATCTGACAGACCAGGGTTAGACGTTTCGTCGTACCCCTGGGTGGACTTCG
>JAYVXI010000202.1:0-13506 GCA_043785305.1 Limnoglobus sp.
GACATCGCAGAAACGACAGGAATTCCTCGCTAGCGCGTCGGGCTAACGGGAATGAATTGACTAACCGTTCACGTCTCATTTCCGACCGCGAGAAGTATATTCCCATTTTTTGATTGACACCGCTTCCGTCGCTCGCTAGATTGTTGAAAGTTGTTTTGAATTGTACTCGAAACAAGAGACAGCCACGTGAATAACACCACAGCAGTCAGCAGTCAGCAGCCGTTTTGCGCGTAGTGTGGCGGTTTTGATTGGGTTGTTGTTGCTGGTTGCGGCATCGTTGAAACTGTATGGCATGAGCGTGTCGCCACTGCCGAGTGTGGGCTGGATGTCTTTGCCGGTGGTGCAATTCGCGGTCGTGGCTTGGGAACTGATCCTTGGCATCTGGCTGATTTCCAACCTCGTACGGCCATTGTCGTGGCTGTTCGCACTCTTTACGTTCACCATTTTCGCGGGTGTCAGCTCTTATTTCGGAATCATCGGTCAGGCGAGTTGCGGCTGTTTCGGCACGATTCAAGCCAGCCCTTGGGCCGCATTCGGCGTGGATGTCATCGCGGTGACAGCCCTGGTACTCACTCGACCAGCTATGCGAACTGCCGAAGTTCGCACGCCGATTGTCACTGTCGCAAAACTCCTCGGCGGCACCGCAGCAGTGATAGGGCTGTTCGTACTTGGCAGCACACTTGCCTACGGCTCCGTGTCGGCGGCGATTGCGAAGTGCGGGGCGACTCGCTCTCCACTCCCTCCTATGTCGATTTCGGCAGCGCGAAGCCCGGTGTGCAACTCGAACAACTCGTAGTCATTCACAACTGGACAGATGCTCCCATTCGTCTCATCGGCGGCACGTCGGATTGTTCGTGTGTGACGACGAGTGCGATGCCGTTGACAGTTCCGCCCGGCGATTCCCTCTCCATTACCATTACGCTCAAAGTGCCTTCATCCAATGCCGGTTCGTTCACGCGTACGGCTGCCATTTGGACCGACTGCAACAAACATCAAACGATCAAGCTCCGCCTGGGCTGTCAGGTGGAGTAACGGGTACACCCTCCGGGATGTACCCGGCAGGATGGTTCAGAACTGGTTCAGGAGATTCGTGATGACGAAGCTTTACGGAATGCTGGCGTATGCCTGCGGCAGCATCGCACTCGCGACGCTGGTGCTGGGGATTATGGTGGGCGGCGGGCGACAGGCGTGGGCGGTGGAGGAAGCGACGGCGAGTGCGTTCTTCGCCACGACCTGCGACTCAACCTGCAGTGGATCTTATCCCTTATGCGGCACTGGGGCATGCAGTACTGTCGGTGACTGTGCGGCAACAAGTTGCAAGATAATTCTTGCTGGTTCTTCTTACAAGGCTTGCGAGTGCAATAATAATACCTGAAAATACTTAAGGCCACTTGCACCGGCGAAATCAATGACATTTCGCCGGTGTTGATCAACTGCGATAATTTGCTTCCTTCTACAGTAACTGGAGCAAGAATGAAATTGACGCGACATACATTGATACTATTGTTAATGCTGTACACACCATGTGTATCTTTTGGTACGGAAATCGCTGAAATTAAAGAGGCATGGGGGCAGCAGTTACAATTATGTCAGAACGTAGCGGTAGAATTCCAAACAACTGCGACCATCAGTAGTGATCGAGAGAAAAAGCAGTTAAGTAGCGGCAAAGTTCAACAGTACAAAGAAAATCTTTCGGCTAAACTCGATAAAGACACGCGAGTTCTTAATTCAAAATACTTTTTTATCGTTTCGGAAACGGCAAACCGTGGTTTGGTGTTGGTTAGCCAAGGCAGTCCTGGGGATGAGAAGCTGTCCCGTGACATGAAGATATTTAATGCTTTGCTAGGTTCCATATCGCCTTTCCACACTATCGCAGGCGTAAATCTTATCGACCATCTCGATTCATTCCATGTCACTTCCGAAACAAAAGACACGATTACTCTGGCTTCGTCAAATAAAATACAATCTAAAATTGGCATGAATGCATGCGTGATCTACGACATACAAATTGTCCTCGATAAGTCGCACTTGTACGCAATAATTGAGGGAAGTTGCAAACAGATAATAAATAAATCTAATGGGGAAGTGTCCGTTCATAGGTCAACGACCAATAGCAAAGTTGCTGCTCAGCAGTGGGTCGAATTGGCCACTGAGAAATTTGCTGGAACCAATGATCACTTAACGATTGAAACAAAGACTACATACGAATTCTCGTATGGGAAAATCGAGTCAGATGCAGCTTTCCGTTTGAGTGCTTTCGGATTTCCTGAGCCAGTAGGTGTCGTGTGGACGCATCCAATGACTATATCATTCTGGATTTGGGGCGGTGGAATTGTATTCTTGATACTAGCCATCTTTTTTTGCATATGAGGAAAAGATCGGCAAGGGGATACGTTCCACCCTCCTAACGCAACAGTATTTCATGTTGTTTTTGCGAAAATGCGAACGTCATTCTCAGATATAGTATCTGCATTGTCTGCCGACTGCGATTGCGTATCTTGTCTGAATTTTGGTTTTCTTGCTGTACTATTTGTCTACATCCGCCGTCGCTCGCAAAACGCGAAAGTGGCGTGACCATGCTCACCGCATCCCGAATCTGCTTTGCCATCGCCATCGCGCTACTTGCGATGGTTGGCATCCTCCACTTCACCACGACGGAAGAGCCGCCGTTCGGGCAAGCGATCACGATACACGATGGCGACCGGGACATTGGCACGCTGGCCATAGGCGAACACACGATTGCCTTCCGCATCACGAATGCGTCCTCGTTGCCGCTGCGCGTCATCGGCATGCACGAAGCCTGACACGGAAATGTTTGCTTCGGTCCGAAGCTCCACGAACAGATTCCCATCCCGGCGCATGGCGAGATTCAATATGAATGCGATCTTCGAATCCGAAAGCCGGGCGAGTTCAAAGTCCCGCTTGTTGTCTTCTTTGAAGACGGCGGTATCCGTACCATCACGCTCACCGTTCGTGGCATCGGTAAATAGACACGCTTTCACGCTCATCGAGTTGCTCGTCGTCATTGCGATCATTGGCATCCTCGTTGGCCTGCTGCTTGCTGCGGTGCAGAACGTGCGGCAGTCGGCGTCGCGGCTCGATTGCCAGAACCGCCTGAAGCAACTGACACTCGCTTGTCACCACTACCACGACAGTCGCGGTACGCTGCCGCCGGGGCACCGCTCGCCGACGCACCCCGAGCACATGCCGTTCACCGGTTGGCCGATCTCGATTTTGCCAGAAATCGAGCAAAGTGGCCTCGAAAGCCTCGCACGAAACGCATTTCTGATCTCGTCGATTCCGTTCGTCGATCCACCGCACACGGCGTTCCACACCGTCGTCCCCGCATTCACGTGTCCCGCCGACGACCGCACCCGCAGCCCACAGATCGATCCCATCACGGGCAAACAGGTAGCGTTGCTCAGCTACCACGGCGTCAGCGGAACGCAGACGAGCAAGAAAGACGGCCTGCTGTATCAAAACAGTCGGCACCGGTTGCTCGATGCCACTGACGGCACCAGCAACACGCTGTTGCTCGGCGAGCGTCCGCCGAGCCACGACTTCCGTTTCGGCTGGTGGTACGCGGGGTTGGGGCAGGCCGGCAGCGGTTCGGCGGACATGGTGCTGGGAGTGCGCGAACCGAACCTGCTGCCGATTGTCAGCGGGTCGCCGTGCGGTCCGGGCAGCTATCCGTTCGTGGCTGCGAGCGGCTTCCGCGACCCGTGCGGCATGTTCCACTTCTGGAGTCCGCACAGCGGCGGTGCCAACTTCGGCTTCGCCGATGGCAGCGTGCGCTTTCTGGCGTACTCTGCGAACGAAATCATGCCCGCGCTCGCCACTCGCGCCGGCGGCGAGGTCGTGGATTTGCCGTGAGGGTTCCCGCACGAGTTCGCGTAGTCGAAGTTTCTCTCGCCACCGTTAAATCCCCGTCCTATTATTGGTGCAACGCAATATGATGGCGCGAACGACTCGGCATAGACTGGGCAAGTTATGGGTTCGGAATCGACGACATTGACGATCGCTCTCCCGCATCGCGTGACGCCGTCGCAGTGGTTGCTCGGCTGCGTACTCGCGGCGATTGCGTATTTCTTGTCCGCACAAATCGGATTACTCATCGCCACGGTCGGTGCCACGATCACGATTATCTGGCTGCCAACGGGTATTGCGACGGGCGTACTCTACCGTTACGGCATTCGCTACTGGCCGGGCCTCTTCATCGCAGCGTTTGCAACCAACCAACTGACTTTGAAGTCCCATACCGCGTTCCTGATCGCAATCGGCAATACAATCGCGCCGATCGTCTGCGCGATGCTGCTTCGTCGCGTGAAGTTTCAGCCGTCGTTTGCAACCTGGCGCGACATTGTGGTACTGGCGGTGGCGGCACTGACTTCGATGTCGATTAGTGCCGTCAACGGTACTTTCTGGCTCATCGCTTCCGATGCGATCCCAGCGAGTATTTGGCAGGAAGCGGTCGCAGTGTGGTGGCTCGGCGATGCGGGCGGCGTGCTGATTGCCGCACCGACGATCCTCGCCTGGAGGCCCAGTCTGCTGGAGCGAATGCGGCGACGCGGAAACTTCATGCAGTTCGTCGGCGCGTCGAGTTTGACGATTGCAATCTTTCTATTTCTGTATCTCGAAGTTTTTACGTTGGCGACGTGGAGTCTGACGCTCATCTTCTTGCCGTTCATTTGCGTGCTTCGCGTCGCGACGGTCTATCGTGCGTGGGGCGTTGGCCTCCAGATTCTCATCGTGGCGGTGTTCGCCGTCTGGGTGAATCATCGGGGGACGGGCATCACGCAATACTTCGATGCTCACACGCGGCCGTACTTTCTTTGGGGCTATCTGGTGTCGATGTCGGTCATCGCGTTGGCACTCGTCGGGTTACTTTCGGAACGCGAACAGATTACGAAAAGACTGCGCGAAAGCGAAGGCGAGTATCGCGCACTGGTCGACGACAACCCTGCGATCATCTGTCGCTTTCGTGCCGATGGTACGATCGTGTTCGCGAACGAAACCTACCGACGGATTTTCGGCAACGGTCGCGTTGCGGGTAAAGAAAATCTCCTCAGCCGCGTCGGCTTGCTCTCCGACCGCGCCGCAGTGGATCGGCTCCCTTCGCTGTTACCGGCCGATCCGCCGGTCGATCTCGTCTGTTTTGCGAAAGACATCGCGAGTAAAGGCCGGTGGGTCAGTTGGTCGATCCGTGCCGCCGAAAGTTCCGCCAACGGGCAACCCGAGTATCTCGCGATCGGGTTGGATGTCACCGAACGCAAACGGGCCGAGAGCGAACGAAAAGAACTCGAATTGCAGGCAATTCAAGCGCAGCAATTCGAGGCCGTCGGCGTGTTGGCGGGCGGCGTGGCGCACGAGTTCAACAACATCCTCACGGGGATTCTCGGGAATGCCGAACTCGCGCAGATGCTGCTTTCCGAAAGTTCGGAAGCGCGTGCGTGTATCGGGGAAATCCGAACCGGTGCGGACCGCGCGGCCGAGCTCACGAGGCAACTCATGATCTTCGCGGGAAAATCGAATACGGCAGTCGGGCCGATCCCGCTCACCGATTTCATCCGCGACAACGACGGTTTGTTCAATATTGCCGTCTCGAAACGCTGCCGAATCGCGTACGATCTCGACGACGAACTCCCGCTCATTCGCGCCGATGAAGCGAGCATCCGCCAAGTGCTAATGAGCCTCGTCACGAATGCGGGCGAAGCGATCGGCAAGCGGAGTGGAACGATTCAGATCCGAACGCAGATGAGGAGCTTTACCGATAAACCCGCATCGTCGGAGTGGGTGAGGTCGCCGGGCTTGCAGTTGCATGGACAGTACGTGCAACTCGAAGTGATCGACGATGGTTTCGGGATGTCGTCCGACGTGCAAGCGAGAATCTTCGAGCCGTTCTTCACCACAAAGTTCCCCGGTCGTGGGCTTGGCATGGCTGCCGTGCTCGGCATCGTTCGCGGGCACAACGGCGCGATCCGCGTGCGAAGCTTACCGGGTTCGGGTACGACGATTACTCTGCTGTTCCCAGTAGCCGCCACGTACGTCGATGGCTCATCGGTGATCGGAATGCAAACGATCTCACGCCAAGCCGTTCGGAGCTGATCTCCGCCACCCTTCGCGAACCGAAGGGTCGTTCTGTCAACCTTGATGGAACCATGTGACGCGGGCTGCAAAACCTCGGCAATGCCGCATAGAATCTGCGCAGCGAGCGAAGAATCTGGCAGATCGTATCGCAGAAAGCGTTTTTCGCGTCTCCACGCGGCGAAACCGCAACCGAGCGCGAACACTTACGGTTCGGCTAGTTTCCCTTCTACAATCACTCTATCTTGCCGAAGTGGAAGCGAACGGGTCATGGAGTACCGACCGATGTCGAATGAATCGCCGTTTTTGAAGCTGACCGAAGAGCGCGTGTTGATCCTCGATGGCGGCATGGGTACGAGCCTGCATAAATATAAGCCGACCGATAAAGACTGGGGCTACGCGCCGAACGGCAAATCGCTGATGAACCTTTCGGATGCGCTGATTTACACGCACCCGGATTGGATTCGCGAGATTCACGCCGAGTTCTTCGCCGCCGGTTGCGATGCCGTCGAGACGAACACGTTCAACGCGAACGCGATCGGCCTCGGCGAGTTCGATCTGAACCCGCAACTCGATGAAATCAACCGGCTGAACATTCGCCTGGCGAAAGAAGTCGCGGCCAAGTTCACGACGAAGGAACGCCCGCGGTTCGTCGTCGGTAGTATCGGGCCGGGCACGAAGATGCCGTCGCTGACCGACCCCGCGATTTACGTCGACTTCGACACGATGGCCGACGCCTACCGCCCGCAAATCCGCGCGATGATCGACGAGCGCGTCGATGCCATCCTCATCGAAACGTGCTTCGACATTTTGCAAGCGAAGATTGTGGCGATCACGGCGATCGAGGAGATGAAGAAAGCGGGTGTCAAGATCCCGCTGATGGTACAACTCACGATCATCGATGCCCGCCAGAAGATGCTTCCCGGCACGGACATTGCCACGGCACTCGTCGCGCTCGAACCGCTCGACGAGATCGACGTCATCGGCATGAATTGCGGCGTCGGCCCGGACCTGATGCTCGACAGTATCAAGGGGCTGAGCCGTCATAGCAAGAAGAAGCTGAGCGTGTTGCCGAACGCGGGCCTGCCCGAGAATCGCGGCGGCGAAACGTACTTCCCGCTCGACCCGGATGGCTTGGCAACGTGGCTCGAGCGCTTCGTCGTCGAGTTCGGCGTCAACATTATCGGCGGCTGTTGCGGCACGACGAGCCAGCACCTCGCCGCCGTGGCGAAGCGGCTTTACGGTAAAAAACCTGCCGCGCGTAACCCCGTTTACCTGCCGATGGTCTCGAGTTTGCAGGCCTCGCAAGATCTGTTCGTCGAACCGCGACCATTGCTCGTCGGCGAACGCACGAACACCAACGGCTCGAAGAAGTTCAAGCAGCTTCTGGAGAAAGAAGACTGGAACGGCCTCACCTCGATGGCGCAGGAACAAGAGCGCGAGGGCGTCCACCTGCTCGACGTCTGCGTCGACTACGTCGGCCGCGACGGCGTACGCGATATGAAGGAAGTCATCAAGCGCTACAACGCCGTTCTGACGAAACCGATGATGCTCGACAGCACCGAGAATCTCGTCATCGAAGCCGCACTGAAGTTGTGTTCGGGCAAGACGATCATCAACAGCATCAACCTCGAAGATGGCCGCAAAACGCTCGACCCGAAGACGAAGCTCGCGAAGAAGTACGGGGCCGGACTCGTCGCGCTGACGATCGACGAAAAGGGACAAGCCGACACCGCCGAGTGGAAGTTTGAAGTCGCGCAGCGCATCTACGATATCGTCGTCCACGAGTACAAGATTCCGCCATCGGACCTGATGTTCGATCCGCTCGTTTTCCCCGTAAGTACAGGCCAGGAGCAAACCCGCAAGAGCGCCATCGCGACCTTCGAGGCGATCCGGCTCATCAAGCAACGCCTACCGGGCTGCCTCACGCACGTCGGCCTCAGTAACTGCTCGTTCGGCCTCGCGCCGTACACGCGGCAGGTACTGAACTCGGTCTACTTGCACTACGCGATGGAGTACGGCCTCGACTCCGCGATTCTGCACGCCGCCAAGATTATGCCGCTGAACAACATCGACGCTGAGGGCAAGGAACTCGCACGCCGGCTGTTCTTCGACGAGCGCGTCTTCAACGCCACCGGCGAATGTATCGAAGACCCGTTGCAGATGATTATCGAGCATTACGCCGATAAAAAAGGCGAAAAGCGAGCGGCACGACCACTCGGCGACACGATCGAAGAACGCCTCGAACAGGCGATCATCCAGGGTCGCCGCGAAACGCTCATCGCCGATCTCGACGACGCGCGGACTCGCTACACGCCGTTGCAGATCATCAACGATGTCCTGCTCGGCGGCATGAAAGTCGTCGGCGAACTGTTCGGCAGCGGGCAGATGCAACTGCCGTTCGTGCTGCAATCGGCCGAAGTCATGAAGGCGTCGGTGGCGTACCTCGAGCAGTTCATGGAGAAGGCCGAGGGCCAGGAAAAGGGCAGGATCGTCCTCGCCACCGTGAAGGGCGACGTTCACGACATCGGCAAAAACCTCGTCGATATCATCCTCACGAACAACGGCTACAAGGTATACAACCTCGGCATCAAGCAGCCCGTCGATGCGATGATTTCCGAGTTCGTGAAGACCGGCGCAGACGCGATCGGCATGAGCGGCTTGCTCGTGAAATCGACCGTCATCATGAAGGAAGACCTGATCACACTGAACGATCGCGGCTTGAACCCGCCCGTGATCCTCGGCGGGGCCGCGCTGAACCGACGCTACGTCGAAGAAGACCTGACGCGCGTCTATCACGGCAACGTCTATTACGGCGAAGACGCCTTCGCAGGCTTGCGCATCATGGACGAACTCGTGGCACGTAAGAAGATCGCCAGCGTCGGTAGCGTGGCACTTCGCGGCGCGATCAAGGGAGCGGAAAAGAACCAGCGCGGTATCGCGACGACCGCTGTTCTCGACGGCCCCGATTCGTTCCCCAAAGCAACGACGGTCGAAGTGCGGCCCGACTTGCCGAAGCGTGCCCCGAACCTACCGAAATCGCCCGACATTCCGACGCCGCCGTTCCTCGGCACGCGGACATTCTCCGCGAAAATCGAGGATGTATTTCCGTACATCAACGAGCGGACGCTGTTCAGTTCGCAGTGGGGATTCGTGAAAGGCGGCGTCGACCCGAAGACGTACGCGGCCCAGATCGACGCGACCGCCCGCCCCGCACTCGAACGCCTGAAAGCGATGTGCATCGAGCGAAATGTGCTTCAGCCACAGGCCAGTTACGGCTTCTTCCCCGCGAGTGCCGACGGCCAAACGCTGACGGTGTACGGCCCCGACCGCGCCACCGTGTTGCAGAAATTCACCTTCCCGCGTCAAGATTTCGGCGACTTCCTCTGCCTCAGCGATTACGTCGAAGCCGCCATCGACGGCAAGCCGATCGACTACATCGGCATGATGGCGGTGACCGTCGGCCACGAAGTCACTCGCGTTTGCAACGAACTCCGTGCCGAAAATAAGTACCAGGACTATCTCTTCTTGCACGGCCTCGGGGTCGAATCGGCGGAAGCGTTTGCGGAGTATTTCCACAAACATCTGCGGGCCGAGTGGGGCATCGGTGGCAAAGACAGCCCGATGATCCAGAAACTGTTCAAGGGGCACTATCGCGGCCGCCGCTTCGCTTTCGGTTACCCCGCCTGCCCGCGTCTCGAAGATCAAACCGGCCTATTCGAGTTGATCGACCCGACGCAAGTCGGCATTACGCTCACCGAGCAATTCCTACTCGAACCCGAACAGTCGACGACCGCAATTATTTTCCACCACCCGAACGCGAAGTACTTCAACGTGAAGCGCGGCGGCGAAGTGGAATTCGAGTAAAAAAAACGCAGTAACGCGAACAGTAGCACTTGTGCAAATGATGCGATTGAGGATTTGTTGATTGGTTCGGTAGCTCAAACGCCGTTAAAAATCCGAAGAATTTTTCAAATAATTCGGGTCAATCTTACCGGGATTGTGATAGCGTAAGACATATCGTAAAATTTGAATTATATTCAACAACTATTACATTACGTCGCGGATACTGCGGCGTAATGCCAGAAATTCACACGAGTGCGCTGAGGGTCAGATGGCGAAAAATCTATCAACTCAATTAAAATCGCAAAGCCTGTCGAAGACGAAATCGAAGGACTGGATGTTGCGGAAGAGGAGAATTTCGGTGAATATCCAATCGATACGCTATTAATTCGTACGGAGAGCCGAACGGTTTTCGACGTAGTCCGACGAATTCGCTCTGGGGGATTTATCATGAATCCCGACTTTCAGCGAGATTTCATATGGGATACCGACAAGCAGAGCAAACTGATCGAGTCAGTCGTAATGCGAATCCCATTACCCGTATTTTATCTTGCAGAGAATCAAAAGGCCGCCGACTTGCACTTGCGTCGGGTCGATCGGCGGGGGCGTGTTCATCGGGGCACTCCAGCAGACGGTTGCGATTGGGTATATGGATACGACAAATCGCGTGAATCTTCACTCCCTCGCTAGCGCGTCGGGCTAATAATTCCGATCCCGTTAGCCCGACGCGCTAGCGAGGGAAGTCCATCCCACGCGAACGCTAGAAGTCAAAAAATCGCAGGCGATCCGTCGTAAGTCGAGTTTTGCGACGTGCGCGAACGTACGCAGAAATGTCGCAGCTGGTCGATTTCGTGTCGTTGTCGGTCGATTTTATGTCGTGAGAATGTCTCCAAGTGTCGTGAAAGTGTCTCCACGTGCGCCGGTTCTCGATTCGAGAGCATTCGACATAACCCGCGATAAAAGTTCAAGATACAGCAAATAGATCAGTGAATTGCGATCGAAAAAGCGACTTTTTGGGCCTCAAAAACCGGAAAAACACCCCAAAAAACGGTTTTTGAGCGAGTTCAATTGTGACTTACGTCGATTCTGGAGACGAGATTTCGATTTTCGTTCACGCGGGAGGATCGCGGAAGCCGATTACGATTCTGATGCGATGCGGAGTCGTCGCGATGTACAGCCAGGGAGGGTGTTCGATGGGGCGCAACTCGACGCGATGGCTGTTCGCGCTCGTCTTTGCGCACTTCGCCACTTTGGCTTACGCACAAGACCTTCCGCCACTTCTGGAAGGCCCCGCGAAGCTCGTTCCCACTCGTTCGCTCGACATCGACGATAACCCGCCGCCCGAACGCCGCGTCGAAGAGAAACCGCGGGGCGTACGCCTCGGACGCGCCAAAGACGCAAACATCGTACCTGCACGCTCGATCGAACGCGACGAATCGCCACGCCGCAACAATCGCGATGCGAGCGATATCGACGATTTCCTGGAGCGTCGCACGCCGTCACGCAAACGCTCGGCAGAGAAGTTCGGCGACCGCTTCATCGATCTGTTCAGTGCGGATCGCCGGAAAGAATGGCTGTTCAGCGATCATGCGTTCGATAACTTCGCGTCGCCGATCTCGAACCCGTTCCTGTTTGAAGATCCGCGTTCGCTCACCGAAGTGCGCCCACTGTTCATTTATCAGCAAATTCCAGGGCCACAACCGCTGTTCCAGGGCGGAAACCTCTGGTTCCTCGGTGGCCGCGCCAGCATCGCGTTCACGGAACGCTTCTCGGTCACGCTGAATAAGATCGGTGCGCTTTCGGTCAACCCGGCAGGAAGTTCCTTGCTGGACAGCAAGTTCGGCTTCTCCGAACTTTGGCTCGGGCCGAAATACGCCTTCTACCGCGACCCGCAGTTCGGCGCGATCCTCACCGGCGGTGCGATCTTCCAAATCCCGCTCGGCTCGTCGGGCGTGACGCAGAACACGGGCAAACTGTCGGTTGTGCCGTACCTAAGCGGCGGGAAAACGCTCACCGAGTTCCGCAACTTCGGCACGCTGAACGGCATCGCCACCACGGGTTACTCGTTCAGCATCGACAAAGCCCGCAGCGACTACTTCTACCTCAGCGGGCACCTGGACTTCGACATCTTCAATCGCCACCGCTTCTACCCGGTGGCAGAATTGAACTACTTCCAGTACACCTCGAACGGCAACTCGACGAACCGCACCGGCGAAGGGTTGGATTTGATCAACTTCGGCGGGCAATCGAAGGGGGCAAGCCTCGTAACGGGGGCACTCGGCGGCCGGTTCAAGATCACCGAAGCCGCCCAAATCGGTGCGGCTTTCGAGTTACCGCTGTTCGGCAACAAAGACCTGTTCCGCTACCGCTTCACCGTCGACATGATTTTGCGATATTAAAATCGACGTAAGTCGGAATTCGCGAGGCTCAAAAACCGTTTTTTGGGGTGTTTTTCCGGTTTTTGCGACCCGAAATGCCCCTGTTTTGATCGCAAATCACCGATCTGTTTCGGGTGGTTTTGCCGTATCATCGACCCGAATCGCGGGTTATGTCGCGGGCAATCGATTCGAGACTCGCCGTAAGTGGCGACATTCTCACGACACTTCGCGACATTCTCACGACACTTGGAGACAATCTCACGACACTTCGCGACACCGTGCAAAAGTCGACTTGCGTCGGATCGCGTTTCACTTTTTGACTGACCGCATTCGTGTGGGTGAAGTTAAACAACGCTCACGAACGAATTGGGAGGCCAACGACTGGATGAATGATTTTCAGACATTTGATTTGACTTCGATTCGGCAAATGGGCACAATATCAAAACAACAATCGATACGACGTTCTAATTGTCCATTTGATCTGTCAAATATTAATATGTCGGAATGTGGAGTGAACCAATGCCCGACGACTACCTTCAACCGGTCGGCAACGGTACCCGACGGGTCGCTGCCATCTCGTGCCTGATGTCAGGACTGGTTGCGACCGCAAGCACCGTGGCGGTGGTCTCGGGTATGATCCAGCGGGGGCGGCTCGACTACAACGGCAAGCCGCTGTGGGTCGGAGCGGTCATTTGCGGACTGATCGCCGTCGCGTGCGGGTGGCTGACTGTGCGACTGGCGGTCGGACAATCGAAAAACGGGGTGACCGTTCTGCCACTGTGGTTCATTGAGGCGTTCGGGATGCTGTTCCTGATCGGCACAGTGTGGGTCGGTTATGCCTATGGGCTAATATGGGGGGGCACCTCGGCGGTCAGCGTGGCCGTCGCCATGATCCTCGTTCGGCGTGCGGTCCGGCAACGCGAGGCGTTCGCAGAGTGAAGTTAGCCCGGATATTTCATCTGCGGTTTCGGGCGGGGCATTTCCTCGCTGCGTCGGCGAAATTTGTTATTTTGAGCGGTTGCGGTCGATTGGGAGTGGAAGGCCCCCCTACCCCGCGTGCGAAAATTCGCGGCGGGTGGCATCGTTCGAGTTGCCACGGCGTTAGTTTGCAATTGCATGGCCACACGACGAAAGACATCCTGAAGCGGATAGTGACGCGACACACTCACCACCAGACGACGCGCGGTTTGTAGCACCAGTC
>JAYVXI010000203.1:0-4305 GCA_043785305.1 Limnoglobus sp.
TGCGGTTCAGGCCGATCGTGTGCGTTCCATACACGAGAACGTGCGTGCCGTTCCGCGTCGTCTCGCACCGCACCTCGGCATCGGGGTCGGCCACGGTGCCCTCGATTCCGTTATTCCTCACAGAATACGATCACGTCCCATGCCCGTTAAAGGCCACCTACATGCAAGCGTGGGCGGTGTTCCCCACAATACTCCGCGAACTGATGGAAACACCTCAAGGCTTCACCACTCCTGCTTTTAATTGATTTGCCAACTCGCGGATTTGGCGGTGGCACTCTTTGCGGGCTTCGGAGAAACCGTTCGCGGTGGGGTGCGGTTGCTTCAGATAATCGAGTACCACAGCCTCGGCGGCCATGAGTTTGGGGCAGGAGTTTGCGATCGGTTCGGCGAGTTCGTGCGGGATGATCGCGATGCCGTTGCGGTCGCCGTGGAGGAGGTCGCCGGGGTTGATCCAGACGCCGCCGACGCGCACGGCCACGTTCAGATCGGCGATCTGGCAGTAGCCGTGCGAGCAGATTGTGCTGTACGTGAAACAGGGAAATTGCAACGCCTCGACTTGGTCCAGATCGCGCCCCGCGCCGCTGGTAATTAAACCCACCGCACCGAACGCCTGGTACGTCGTACACATCACTTCACCGAAGGTGGCGGCCACGGCGGGGTCGTCGAGATCCTGGAAGACGATGACTTTCGGCCCGCTGAGTTCGCTCAAACTTCGCACTTGCTTTTCGAGGCCCGCGTAAGCATCGCCGCCGCGTGGCGGTGCGCCGGCACGGAATGTCGCGGTCACGGCGTAGCCGACCATCGGCGGCATCTTCGGGAATGCCGCAACAATGCGGGCATCCATGTAGCCGGACGTACGCGGAATCGCGTCGAAAAGCTCCAGAACGTTGCAAACCGTCGGCGTGTCGTACTTGCGTAAGTTCGCCAAAACTTCGGGCGAATGGGGCTGCCAGTTCATCGGTGGTCCTCGATCGGAATTTGCGAAAAGTAGACGGGTGCATCGGCAACGAACGACACGCGCTCGTTGCTAATCGGGTGCCTGAACGCGATACGGTGAGCGTGCAAATAGAGTCTGCCTACCGACATGCAGATCGGCCAACCGAGTTTTTGCAATTGCAAGTGCGATATGAGTTTCAGTAGCGATGTGCCATCGGACAGTCGCTTCAAAACCTCGAACTCCGTGCTCGCTTCCGGGTGCCCGATGACTCGCATGAGATACTCGATTTCGACGAGTTTAAACAGTTTCGCGAACGTCGATGTTCGCGTGAAGACGATCAGGCCCGTTGTGTTCGTGTCGAGATGATTCGCGGGCCGGGGCTTCTGCGGCGCGTACGCGGTTCGCACGATTTCTTGCAACGTGTTTCGACGAAAATATCCGTATGGCGACACCGGCAGTGGTGCGGGCTTGTCGAAAACGAGGATCGCATCGTCTTCGTACACGATGCGAATGGCGGCATTCACATCGGGTTCGAGCGGCAACGGGCGACGCTGATAATAGCGTTCATCTGGATGCACGATTCGCGTGGCTGTCACCGGTTGAAACTCGACATCGAGGATCATGCCTCGCTCGCATTCGGCCTTCCACTCGTCCCGCGATGTCTGCCGTAGCAGCGTAGAAAGTAGATCGAGCACGGTATGGTTTGCCAAGCCGGCGGGCACGTTGAGTGGTCGGTGGTTATCGCACGGAATGCTTCCGGGCAAGGGATGTGTTGCTTTGTGAATCGCTGCCTGATGTGCCGAACGCTCCTCTTCGCGTCGTTCTTCGCTCGTGCGAAAACAGTACGGGCACGATACGCCTTCGACGAATCGCGGGTCGTGGCTCTCGGCTTCTTCCAGTGGCATCAGGCACGCGAAACATTGCAACTTCGTCGATGGTTCGAGGTTCGGTTCGAGGCCGACGCGCTTGTCGAACACGAAGCAATCGCCGTTGTAGTGCGCGTCGCCGCACTCCTCGAAATACTTCAGGATGCCGCCATCGAGTTGGTAGACCTGCTCGAAGCCCTCGCGCTGCATGAACGGCCCCGCCTTCTCGCAACGGATGCCCCCCGTGCAAAACATGACAATCGGCTGTCGCTTGAGTTCCTCGGGTAGCTTCTGTACCGCAGCGGGGAATTCGCGAAAGTGTTCGATACCGATGGCACGGGCGTTCTCGAAGCTGCCGAGCTTTACCTCGAAGTCGTTTCGCGTGTCGAGCAACGTGATCGGGCGGCCTTCGTCGAGCCACGCTTTCAGTTCGCGCGGCGATAGTTTCGGCGTCGGGTTGTTCGCGGGGTCGATCCCTTCGATGCCGAAGGCGATGATTTCTTTCTTGATTTTGACCAGCATTCTCGTGAACGGTTGCTCGTCGCTCAGGCTGAATTTCGGCGACAGGCGTTCGAGGCCCGGAAGCGCACGCAATACCGTAAGCAGCGCGTCGATCGATTCCGCAGAACCCGCGACGAAGAGGTTTACGCCTTCGTGGCTAAGGAGAATCGTACCTTTCAGGTGCGTATCTTGACACAGCGCGAACAGGCGTCCGCGGAGCGGTTGCAGTTCCGTTAGCGCGGCGAACTGATACACCGAGATGTTCGTGACCGATGCCATGGGCGACCGCAGGAGTTCGGAAAGCGATCATCTTATTACCAGCGTCCCTGCATTCCGAATTGTAACCCGTGGACGAGGAAATCGGCACGCACGAACGGCACGCTCGGGCGTTCCACGCTCGTCGGCACCAGTTGCGGGGCGTTCGGCACGAATCGCAAATCGACCGTGCGGTCGATCTGATCGCCGGGGCGAGCGACGTTCGTCCAGACGACGACGTTGTAGCCGACGTACGCTTTGAGTCGGTTCGTAATGTTCCAACCGATATTCGCATTGCCTTCGGGAACAAAGCTGATTCGCTCGTTCACGAACCGTCCGAGGTTCGGCCCCGCCGCCAACAACCCGCCGTTGAACGTCTCGCGCGCCTGCCCCGGTTGTACCCGATGCTGCACCCCCGTAATTTCAATTTCTTCGCGCGTCCCACCGACCGCTACCGTCCCGCGTGCATCGAATGACATCGCACCGAAATCGCGACGACCATGCAGCCCAACTTGCCCGCCGTGAAACTGGTTCCGCACCGAAAACCGATCTTGAATATCCACGTTCGTACCGATGGGAACCGGCGCATTTCGCTCGGCTGTCAGCAATTCCGTAATCGTCAGCCGTTCGGATAAGTTCCAGTGCCGATACCCGGCGATGGCTTCCCAACGCGAATCGGCGACTGACGGCAAACGGCTCCGCAGGTTGAACTCCGCCCCCCACAAATCGCTCGTTTGCGCGACGGTGAGGTTGCCGTGCGACAAGCCGGGGAACGCCACCAACTCGGCGAATTCGCCGCCGATGTTCGGCACGTAGATCGGTCGCGCAATCGTTGGAAACTGCTGACTATCGAAGCGGACGCGATCCGTCGTTTTGCTGAAGGTTGTGTAACTCGCTTCGACGCCGAATTGCTCTTCGCTCGAAAACCAACTGCCGCCACGAAGTCGCAGGCCATTGCGTTGCGAGTCGCCGAACCGACCGGGGCCGAGTAACTTCGTCGTGCCGGGCTGCCCGAGGAAGCCGAATTCCGGTTTGTTCGCCGTCGTCGCAAGCAGCGGAATTCGCGACGGATCCTGCCACATCAACAAATACTCAGCATCGAAAAACCAGAGCGATTTTCTGCTCGAGAGTATTGGTGGTTCGAGTTCTTGGGCGAAGATCGTTGCATTCGCGATCGGTGTGAAAGGCACAGCCGCCGCAACAGTTTGTACTGCGGGAATCGTCGCGAATGATTGCGGTTCAATCGAAGGGACATGCCGCGCAGCGGGGGAAATATCCGGTGCCAAACGCACGCGAAACAGCGGCTCGGCTCGTTCGATTCGAGTGGAGAGAATGGGATCGCTCGTTGCAATTTCGAGAACGGCCGGTTCCGGAATCGCGACGGATCGCCATGCGACATCATCCGCATCTGCGGGTATGGCGCACGTAAACCACATCGCCAGCGCAAGAACCGCCCGGTCCATCCGTTGCCTCCCCGTTGGCTACTTGAGACGATTTCACAACGTCTCGTATTACCATCGGACGATTGGCCTCGCAAACCGCAAACTTTCCGGAACCGGAACGATCATTTTGGTGAGATCGTCTTGCCCAATGTGAATTTCCAACCGGCAGCGCAAGTTTTGAAGTTGCGCGATATTGCAGTTTTGGGCGTGGTACAAAACAGGGTATCAATGTGGGGCACGTTTTTTACGTGCCATTATCAATCATGGCACGTAAAAAACGTGCCCCACATAATCGGGACTTTCG
>JAYVXI010000204.1:0-4299 GCA_043785305.1 Limnoglobus sp.
TCGCGTCGTCGCGGATATCGACGGGAAACTCCGCGAACTCGAACAGCGACTCCTCGCCAAAATCGATCAGAACAAAACCGAACTCACCGCCAAAATCGAACAGTTCCGAATGGAGTTGATCGGCAGAATCGAACAGACGAACGCCAAAACCGAACTGTTTCGATCCGAGCTAAACGCCAAAATCGACATGAATCACTCCAAGTTGTCCGGGGACATGATTCTCATTCGCTGGATGCTCGGGCTGTTGATTTCGTTCGCGGTCGCCGTAACCATCCGCGTGTTCTTGTTCCCCAAGCCGAACTAAATCCCACCTTCTGGAATCGCTTCGCTCGCGCGTTGTTCGATGATGTCCAAGAGGTACGGGTGTGGGCCGAGCGGTGCGGCGAGGTAGAAATGCACGGCGGGGAACTGCCCCACGAGCTTCGCGTGGAGCTCCCTCATGTCGCGGACCATGTGGACGCCCGGCGAGAGGAAGTACGGCAGCATAATCACTTCCGTGGCACCTGCCTTCACGCAGAGTTCGCCGCCTTCGGGGATCGACGGTTCGGCCAATTCCAGAAACGAAACCTGCACGATCTTGTAACCGCCCCGCGCGTCGATCTGTTCGGCAACGTGGCGGAGATCGTCGTTGGCTTCGGCGCGGCGACTGCCGTGGGCCATCAGGAGCAAGGCACGCATCGGTCGGGTTCTCGGTGGAGGTCATAAAATAGCCGCGGGTCGTTTTATGATAGGCGGAGGTCGGCATGATTGGCACGCGGATTGGCAATTGGGTTTTGATGTCGGAAGTCGGTCGCGGGCATACCGGTACGGTCTATCGTGCCACTGCGGCGGAGGTGAAATCCGCCGACGATCCGACGATCGCCGCCGTGAAAATCCTCCACCCCGCAACGGTGCGCGATTCGACGTTCCTCCAGCGATTTCCCGGCGAAATGCTCGGTTTGCGACGGCTGACGCACCCGAACATCGCGTGCTTCCTCGATAGCGGCGTCCACGCGGGGCTGGCGTATTACGCCACCGAATTCGTCGAAGGCACCGACTGCGCCACGCTGCTCGCACGCCACGAAAAGACCGCCGAGCAACCGGGCCTGAACTGGCAACAATCGGTGCTGAGCATCGCGGTGCAAGCGACGCGGGCGCTGAAACATGCGCACCACCGCAGTATCCTCCACCGCGATCTGAAGCCGTCGAACTTCCTATTGATGGCCGACGGGACGCTCAAACTCACCGATTTCGGCGTGGCGAAACTCGTAGCGTTACCCCCGTTGGCGTTGCCCGGCGAAGCGATGGGCACGGCGGGGTACCTTGCGCCGGAGCATTTCACGGGCAAACCACTGACGCGGCGCAGCGACTTGTACGCGCTCGGCGGCGTGATCTACACGCTGCTCACGGGGCGACCGCCGTTCCATGCGACGACGGCGGCCGAGTTCATGCACAAACATTGTTACGCGCTCCCGGATCGGCCCGGTAACTTCCTACCGAAGCTGCCAGCCGAGGTCGATGAACTCGTTTGCGAACTGATGGCGAAAGACCCCGCACGCCGGCCCGCGAGTGCGCCGGCGTTGCTCGAAGAATGGGACCGCATTCGCGGAAAGCTCGAACGCAAGGGCGAAAAGGTCGTATTCCCACCCGCGCCGAACGACCCGACCGGCACGCACGCCCCGCTCGGCGCGACGACACCGGCAGTGGCGGATCGCGAAGCGGACCCCGCCGAACGCCGTGCCAAACGCATCAAGGCAGTCGTGTTAGGCGGTTCGCTCGCGGTGGTCATCGGCTTGATCCTGTTCGCGTTCTTTCGCCCACGGCCATCGCCGGAGTCACTCTGGCAGGCGGCCCAACCGCTGTTAGCTTCGGAGAACCCCGACGATTGGGACCAGGCTCGCGATGAGTATCTCGATCCGCTGACCGCCCGGAACCCGGAATGGAACGCCGACGAAGTGCGGGCCGCGAAACGGCGCATCCGGGACACGAAGGAGATGCTCGCCGCATTCTCGCCGTTGGGGAAAGCGAAGTACAATTCGGAGCCGGAGCGATTGTATTATCTGGGGTTACGCCAGTTCCAAATGGGCGAGCGCGTGGCGGCGCGGCGGACGTGGGATGCGGTGATGCGGTTATTTGCGAATCTACCCGATGCATCGCACTGGGTCGAACTGGCGAAAAAGGCCACGGCCCAACTCGATCGACAGCCTGCGACGAACCTGCCACCGACGCCTTCTTATGCAACGATCGTAGAGGATGTACGAAAGTTGCGGGCGAGCGGGCAGAACGGCGATGCAGACACTATGTTAAAGGCATTCGAGGAACTCTACCGCGACCGAGCCGACACTGCGGACCGAGTTCGCGCCGCACGAGAAGCCGGAGTTCCGAAGCCGTAATGTTTGTTCGGAGCCTTCCGATGGCGACGCCGACTGCGAATGTAGCCGATTATTGTGGTGTGTTGTCGCGGAGTCGGCTGATGCCGAATCACGAAGTGACAACCATACTGAATACGTGGCGGAACGAGACGCGGGCCGCCGATACCGACGTCGATTCGTTCCGTCGCTACCTCGTGATTCGCCGTTATTTAACCGAATACCAAGCCGCGATGGTGCAGCGCGGCCACGCCGAAGGCTTCTTCGTCGGCGGTTACGTCATTCTCGATCGCATCGGTAAGGGGCAGACGGCGGGCGTTTACAAGGCCGTGCATCAATCGGGGCAGACGGTCGCACTGAAAGTGCTCGCGGCGTCGAAAGCGCGCAACCCGCACCTCCTCGGCCGGTTTCAACGCGAAGGCCGATTGCTGACGCAGTTGAAGCACCCGAATATCGTTCGCGCGTTCCAGCTTTCGCACACGGCGGCCACCAACGAAGATCGTTCCGGCGTGCATTTCATCGTCATGGAACAAATCGAAGGCGAAACGCTCGATGTCGTCCTCGCGCGCCGCGTGAAACTACCGGCTGCGGAAGCGGCGCGGATTATTCATCAGGCGCTCAGCGGGTTGCAGCACTTGCACGAAAAGCGGATGGTCCACCGCGATCTGAAGCCTGCGAACTTGATGTTGACCCCCCACACGACCGATTCGACGCTCTCGGCCACGGTGAAGATTCTCGACATCGGCTTGGGCCGCGAACTCTTCGACGACGAAAGCGGCAGCACGCAGGATATGCACCTGACCGCCGAAGGTACCGTCCTCGGTACGCCGGATTATCTCGCTCCCGAACAAGCCCGCGATGCACGTGGGGCGGACATTCGCGCGGACATTTATAGCCTGGGTTGCGTGCTGTATCACCTGCTGGCCGGTCGGCCGCCGTTCTCTGAAAAGAACGTGATGGCGACGATGGTGAAACACGCGACTGAGCAGCCGACACCGATTTCGCAGTTGGCCACCGGCGTGCCACCCGGGTTGCAGATGGCATTAAACCGGATGATGGCAAAGGATCCAAGCGGGCGGTATCCAACGCCGGCCGATGCCGCCGATGCGCTGCGTGCGTTCTTGCCGTCGAATGCTCAGAAGGCGATGGAGTCCGCCGTGTTGCCAGGCTTCCAGAAATGGCTGGAATCTGAGTCGTCGATGGAACTCGCCGCACCCAAGCCGATGCCCGCGCCGCGCAACGGCCAGGGTGCGATCCACATCGGGGCCGACCCTGTGTTGCCGCCCGCGCCGCGACCGTCGATGTCCGGGCCGGCATCGGGGAAAATTCGCGCGAGTGGCGGGATGGGTTCGCTGCAAGCGACGGCACCCGCCGCCACGAAACCGAAGCCGAACATGAGCGGGCCGCCATCGGGCAAGATCAAGATCGGCATGGGCCTCGCCGCCGCACTCGCCGGAGCATCGGTCAGTCCGGCGCAGGCGATCCCCGCATCGCTGAAACCGCCCTCGGTGGCGGCCCGACCCTCGCCGATCCCGCCGAATTCGTCGCACCTCACTGACTTCGACGTCGAACTGCTCCCGCTATCCGGCGCACTCTCCGCACCCGCCGATTTGGCCTTGGCCCGCGTCGAGCAAACCCCACCAATGCGACCGCTCTACGACCTCGATCGCCGCGACTTCCTCATGCTCGGCATCGGTGCCGGGGGCGTCATCGGTGCCATCGCTATCGGCATCGGCGTCGCCAGCATCAACAAGAATAAACTCCGCGCCCACCCGTCCGAAACGAGCGATTAAGCCGACAAGCAGACTTCTCGCGTTCGGAAATGAGACGTTACCGGTCAGACAATCCATTCCCGTTAGCCCGGATATTTCATCTGCGGTTTCGGGCGGGGCATTTCCTCGCTGCGACGGCGGAATTTGTTATTTTGAGCGGTTGCGGTCGATTGGGAGTG
>JAYVXI010000205.1:0-13445 GCA_043785305.1 Limnoglobus sp.
GCGACACAAAATCGACCGACCACGACACAAAATCGACCGACCACGACATTCTCACGACACTTGGAGACACTTTCACGACACTTCGCGACACCGTGCAAATGTCGACTTACGTCGGATCGTCTCCGATTTTTTGACTGTGCGAAATCGTGTGGGTGAGGGCGAAACGCAGCTGCTACCCAAAACGATCGCGATTGGGATGAGATTCCAAACGAGGAATCGCATACAATCTCATGCAGTCGCATTATCTGTTTGAACCGAACGATTCTTGCGAACAGTTCGCCTCACCTGGCGAGCGGCCAAGTATCGGGTAGCATTATCGCGATACACCCGAACCCATGGCAGTCGGATAAACTGGCACGGGGCACCGAGTATCGGGCGCGTGTGGTCCGGCCAGTCGCCAGCGCGGATCGCTGTGGCGGTGCGCCCGGCTACTTGCTAGAGTTGCTTCCCGGTGCGTATGTGATGATGTGTGGTGGACCGCATCTGGAATGCGGACAAGTCCGCTCGGTCAGGATAGTCGCGTCCGACTCCTTCAAACGGTCGGTGCAGGTCGCCCTCGCGTAGAGCGAACAGCGGGGCCGTTGACAGCGTCCCGCTTACGCGAATTCGGCGATGAAGCTTGCGGAGGCTTCGATCATCAGGTCGCGCGTGAGATGCACGTGTTGGCGGCGGTAGCGGCAGATCGACTGCACGGTCTCCAACAAGTCGCGGCAGTCGCTGGCGCGGGGCGAACGACCGCGATTGTAGTATCGCTCGTAAACGTAATCGACGGCGGATGCATCGAAGTTCATCCCGAGCTTCTTGCAGACGTTCGAGAAAATCTTGTCGTACACTTCGCGCGTCGGTGCGAGGATCGCGACCTTGTGGCGAATCCGCCGCAGGAACGCATCGTCGACCAGTTCCTTCGGGTCCAAGTTCGTGCTGAAGATAATCAGTTGCTCGAACGGCACCTGAAACTTCTTCCCGCTCGACACGGTGAGGAAGTCGTGGCGGTCTTCGAGCGGCAGAATCCAGCGGTTGAGCAATTCTTTCGGGCTGCACAACTGGCGGCCGAAGTCGTCGATGAGGAAGACGCCGCCGTTCGCTTTGAAGTGAATCGGGGCCTGATAGAAGTTGGCCTCGGCGTTGTAGCGCAAATCGAGCATCGGCAGATCGAGTTCGCCGCCGGTCACGATCACGGGCCGACGGATTCGCACCCAACGTAAGTCGGTCGCACCCGTGTTCAGCAATCGCCGAACGACGGCATCGGCTTCGTCGCCGAACTCGGTCGGCGTGTCGTCGGTCGTGTGCAACGATGGGTCGTAAACGGTGACGATGTTGCCGTCGGCGATGAAGGCGTGCGGCACGTAGATCGAGCCACCTGCGGTGTTCATGAACTCGCCGATGGCGCGCGCCATGGCCGTTTTGCCGTTGCCGGGCGGGCCGTAAATGAACACCGAACGCCCGCTGATGATCGCCGGGCCGATCGCGTTGAACATGTCTTCTTTGAGCACCAAGTGCCCGAACGGCAGACGCAGCGCCTCGGGGTAGCATTGCAACCCCGTCACCGACTGACGGTAGCACTGTTCGACGTAATCTTCGAGCGGCACGGGGGCTGGCCCGATGTACGCGCATTGCTCCATCGCGTCGACGGCGCGTTTGCGGCCGAACTCGGTGAGGCTGAAGCGGTAGCTGACTTCGCCGACGAGATCGCCGCCGTCGATCTGGATGCACTTTTCGTCTTTGAGATAGCGCAACGGCTGCTGAATGATCTTGAACGGTAGGCAGAGAAACTGGCCGAGGTCGCGGCCGACCATCGGGCCGCGCGCGTAGATCGTCCGCAGGATCATTTCGGAAAGGAACGACGCCGAGAGGCCGGATTCCTTCATCGTTTCCGGTGCGGTCGGCGCTTCGGGCGATGGGTTCGCATCCCATTCGGCTGCAAGCGGTCGCGTCGTATTTGCCATCATTACTTCCTCCACTTGGCCCGAGTGATGATGAACATCGAAACGAGACCGGTGCCGATGACGATCATGGTGATGGCGCTTTGGCTCTTGAACGCGCCGCCCCAATACTCTTTGAAGCCGATCCAATGTCGTTCCAAGGCCGACCGCGCGAACAGCGGTTCCGCCGCGCTGGCCTCGACCGCCAGTAGCGCAATCGCGAGAAGCGCGAAGGCGAACCGTCGGAGTGTGGATGTCGTCATCGTATCATCTCCCATGTTGTAGCTGGCCTCTATGAGGCCGGTGTGGCAACCGGGGTCACAGACCCAGCTACAAGACCGGGGTCACAGACCCCAGCTACATCGTGTTTCCCCCCGGTTGCGGGGGGATTATACTTCACCCGGTCGAAAACGACACATTGCCAGTCTCACAATCCACTCTTGTTAGCCCGACGCACTAGCGAGGAATTACTATCGTTTCTGCGATGTCGAGCCTTCTCGCGGGTTCCCCTCGCTTTGACAATGTTCTTTCTCGAAAACCCGGCGAGCGGCACAGCGTCAGCGTGCCGTGTGAACCCTCTGCGGCTACCACGGCACGCTTACGCCGTACCGCTCGCCGGGCGCATGTTTGTGCGTGAAACGTCCACATCATAAGGCAGGCGACAAACAGCGCAACTTCAAAACTTGCGCGTCGGGCTAACAAAAACGTATCGAATCACCCCGCCCGAAGTGTTAGCCCGACGCGCTAGCGAGGAATTACCATCGTTTCTTCGATGTCGAGCCTTCTCGCGGGTTCCCCTCGCTTGCGCGTCGGGCTAACAAAAACGTATCGAATCACCCCGCCCGAAGTATAAGGGGGGCCGGATTCACCCCACCCCAACCCTCCCCGCAATCGGGGAGGGAGCCATTCTCAAAAAACGAAAGCCGGGTGGAACGGCGAACGTTCGTTCGCGATTCCACCCGGCCGGTTGCAGTGTCTTCGGATCGATTATCGACCGCCGCCACCGCCGCCGGAACTTTGGCCGCCACCGCTTTGCTGGCCGCCGCCACCACCACCGCTGCTGCCACTGCTGCCACCAGAACCGGTGATGCCCGATTTGTACTGGCCCACCAGGCTGCGAATCGAGTTCGCCGGATACTGGGCACCGAAGCCCGGATCGGCCGCGTCGATGATCTGCGCCTCGAAGGCCATCGGGTGACCGGCCGTTTGCGCGGTCAGATATTTCAGCACCGAACTCGCACGACGCTGATCGATATCGCGACGCGAGTCGGCGAATTTCTCGGGCGCGGCCCCGTCGTAGCCGATGTCGCGCGACGCTTGCACGTAGACCTTCGCGTCGGGTGACGGACGGCGACGGACGAGGTAATCGAGCTTCTCCAGACCGGCTGGGGTCAGCTTGTCGGAACCCACTTCAAAGTGGTAGTTCCACACCGTTTGATCGAGGATCGCACCGTTCGAGGCTTGCGCCTGGAAGGGGGCGAGCGTTTCGGCCCGTGCCACGGAGCTATACCGTTCTGGCCAACTGGGGTCGACCAGATTGCGGTACCGCTCGCCGGCCGAGCCGCTGCAACCGATGGCTCCGAACCCGCTGGCGGCCACTGCCACTGCCGACGCCAACCGAATGAATCCCTTCATCGCATTCCTCCTTGAACACCGGCGAGCGTCCTGCTCGCGGTCGGGGGTTAACCCCCTGGGGTTTTGGACAGCAGTTGGCGGTAAATCTGGATGGCCGCCGGGCCGACCAGTACCACGAACACTGCGGGGAAGATCAGCAGCACGAGCGGGAAGATCAACTTCACCGCAGTCTTGGCTGCCTTCTCTTCGGCTATTTGACGTCGCTTTGTTCGCATCGAATCCGATTGAACGCGCAACGCCTGGGCAATACTCGAACCGAACCGATCCGCTTGAATCAAAATCGCCGCCAAACTCCGGACATCATCGACGCCCGTTCGCACACCGAGATCGTGCAGCACTTCGCGCCGCGGTCGACCCATCTGTAGTTGCAGGTTTGCCAACGACAGTTCTTCCGTCATCACCTTGGCGTGATTCTTCATCTCGTCGGTCACTTTTCGCATCGCCGCATCGAGGCCCAACCCGGACTCCACGCAGACGACGAGCAAGTCGAGCGCGTCGGGGAGCGTGAGGAAAATTTCCATCTGCCGCGAGCTACGCAAGAGCGCGAGTACGACCTGCGGTGCGTAGAATCCAATCGCCCCGAAGGCGACGATCCAGTAACCGGCACTCCGCGTGAAGCCCATCGCCGTGATGAAAAACAGCGCGGCGGGCACCAGGAATACGAGCAGACTCGCGATGCGGAGGCCCTGGTAGATGGCCGCCGCGTTCTCGCTGCGGAACCCCGCGTTGGCGAGTTTCACGCGGAGCGCGTTCTTTTCGAGGTCCGATTGCGGGTCGACCGTTTGGCCGAACTTCGACAACCGTTCCTTTATCGTCTTAAATCGGTTCTGGGACTCCTTTTCATTGAGCTCCAATTCCGCTAATGATTTCGGTCGGCCGATTCGTTCGAGCCGCTCTTCGGCCTGGCTGTTCCGCTTCGAGATCGCGGACATCAGCAGGAACGTACCCGCCACGATCGCGATGAACACGACGATCGGCATCAGGTCTTCGGCCGTCATAAACCCAAACAGTTCCACGGTGTCTCTCCCTCGGTGTCAGCTAGATGTCATTCGTATTGCAGACGATTACACTTTGATGTCGACGATTTTCTTGATCACGTACGATCCGACTATCAAGGCGACGAGCGCGCCGATCGACATTTTGATGCCGATCGTGTCGGTCCAAAGCAGCTTGATGTAGTCGGGCTTCATGAAGAGCATCAGGAAGAACAGGCCGATCGGCAGCGAGATCAGCACCACGCCGGAGAGTCGTCCTTCTGCCGAGAGCGCCTTCACTTGGCCGAGAATCTTGAAGCGTTCGCGGATCACGTAGCCGATGCGGTCGAGAATTTCGGCCAAGTCACCGCCGGTTTGTCGCTGGATCGAAACGCTGGTGACGAAGAACTTCAGGTCCAAGTTCGGCACCCGTTCGGCCATGTTCATGAGCGCGTCTTCGATCGGGATGCCGAGGTTCTGTTCTTCGTAAACCCGTGCGAATTCCTTCGAGATCGGCTTCGGCATTTCTTCGGCGACCACGTGCAAGCCGGAGGCGAGCGAGTGACCGGCGCGGAGGGCACGGGCGATCAGTTCCATCGCGTCGGGCAGTTGCCCCGCGAAGGCGTTCAAGCGACTTTTCCGCTTCCACATCAGCCACAGGAACGGCAGCGAGAAGCCCATGATGAACAGCACCGGCGCGATGTACGGGCTGACCATGAACCCCAAGACCACCGCGCTGAAGCCGCCGACCGCGAGGGCGGAGCCGAGGATTGCGCCGGGTTTGTAGTTCGCGTCGGCCTGCTCCAACATCTTCGTCATGTTGAAAAATTCGGGCGTCAATTTGTCAAAGACCGTTTTGCGATCGACCTGGTTGAGCGCCTGCTTCAACAGCATGTCGGCCGAGGAATCTTTGCGATTTCCGCGTCCGACCAATTGGTCGAGTCGGTCGTTGGCGCGGTCGTCGCCGCGCCCCACGAATGCCGCCATCAGGGCCAGTGCCGCACCGACGACCAGTGCGCCGACCAACAGAGAAATTATCATCGGACTCATGGGAGGACACCTAGAGCGTAAGACCGCCCGTCGGCTCGGCACGCAACACCGTGGCTGCGTTCGCCGTTCTCCATCCGTGTGTGGGCGGGCCGTTCGGCGACCGCCAACCATCCACGCAGCGAATCCTTTGCTGCGACAAAAACCGGAACTAATCTCGCATCAGAACGCGCTCGGCGAACATGTTCGCCGGGAGCTTGACGCCCTTTTGCTCAAGCCGCTGCACGAACGACGGGCGAACCCCCGTCGCTTCAAACTGGCCGTACGCACGACCGTTCTGGTCGACGCCCAGTTGCTTGTAGCGGAAAATCTCTTGCATGATGATGACGTCTTGTTCCATGTTGTTCACTTCCGTGATGCTCGTGATCTTTCGCGGCCCGCCTTGCAGACGGTTGGCCTGAATGATCAAGTCCACGGCGGCGGAGATCTGCTGTCGCATGGCCTTGATCGGCAATTCGATCCCGCCCATCATAATCATCGTCTCGAGGCGGCTGAGGGCCTCGCGCGGCGTGTTCGCGTGCAGCGTCGTCATCGACCCGGCGTGACCGGTGTTCATCGCCTGGAGCATGTCGAGCGTTTCGCCCCCTCGACACTCGCCGATGATGATCCGCTCGGGCCGCATCCGCAGGGCGTTCCGCACGCAATCGCGGGTGGTGACGGCCCCTTTGCCTTCGATGTTCGGCGGTCGCGTTTCCAACCGCACGATGTGCTCTTGTTGGAGCTGCAACTCGGCCGCGTCTTCGATCGTAATCACGCGCTCGTCGCTCGGGATGAAGCTCGACAGCGTGTTCAACAGCGTCGTCTTTCCGCAACCGGTACCGCCGCTGACGACGATGTTCAGGCGGGCTTTAATGCACGCCTCGAGCAACATCGCCATCTCCGGCGTGAACGCTTTGTAGTTCAGCAAGTCTTCGAGCTTCAGCGGGTTGGCCCCGAAGCGGCGAATGCTCAAGCTGGCCCCGTCGAGTGAGATCGGCGGGATCACCGCGTTCACCCGCGAGCCGTCGGGCAAGCGGGCATCGACCATCGGGTTCGTTTCGTCGACGCGCCGTCCGACCTTCGACACGATGCGGTCGATGATCTGGAGCAAGTGGTCGTTATCGCGAAACTGAACGTCGGTCTTTTCGAGTTTGCCGCGCCGCTCGACGTACACTTTCTTCGGCCCGTTCACCAAAATATCGCTGACGGTCGGGTCTTTCAGAAGCACTTCGAGCGCCCCGAACCCGAGCGTTTCGTCGAGGACTTCTTCGATCAGCTTTTCGCGTTCGATCCGGTTCAGCAGCGGGTTTTCGGTATCGCACAAGTGCTCGATGACTCGGCGAATGTCCTTCCGCATCGCGTCGCTGGAGAGATCCTTCACCCGCGAGAAGTCGAGCCGCTCGACGAGTTTCGAGTGAATCTGCCGCTTGAGCTCTTCGAGATTCTTGCCGCCGCTACCGGGGCTGGTGCCGCCGAAGCTCGGGCTGGAGAGCCGCGACAGGCCCGCGAGGCCGCCCGTGCCCTGATTGCTCAGGCTGTTGAGTTTCGAGATACCTTGCTGTAACCGCGACATAGCTTATATCCTTGGTGTCAATCTCGATCATCGCTTGCCAAACAAACTCCACGGCGACTTCTTCACATCGGTGCCGACGGCCATCGGCTTGCCGCTGAGCGACTGCGCCAGCCCGTAAATGCTCTGCTGCGCCCGGCACTTCGGGTTCGCTTTCACGAGCGGCTGCCCGGCCACTCGTGCGGCCATCACCGCTTTCGAGTCGTTCGGGATCTGCCAGTAGAACGCCTTGCCGATGACTTCTTCCGCTTTCTTGAGGCTGATGCCTTCTTCGACCGCTTCCGAACCGACGCGGTTGACGACGACCTTGACGCGCTCGCCGAGGTTTTCCTGCGTGTTGTTCAACAGGTGCATCAACCGCACGACGTTCCGCAGGCTGCTGAGTTCGAGTTGCGCGACGAGCAAGATCGTATCCGCGAGCCGCAAGCCCATGAGGTCCGTCGGCAAGAGCGACTTGCTGAGGTCCAATATCAGGTGCGTGTAGCTGATCTTGAGCAGGTTCACGATGCGCTCGACGTGCGACTCGTGAATCACCGCCATGTCTTGAATTTCGAGCGGGTGACGCAAGATCGACAGTCCCGTCGGCGCGTGCTTGACCAGTGCGCGTTTCAGGAAGTTCATGTCGAGGCGTTCGATGTTTCGCGCGAGATCGGCGATCGAGATGTTGTCCATCCCGTCGACTTCGATCGCAATGTCGGCATCGCCCATGGCGAGGTCGAGGTCGATGAGGGCGACTTTGTTTTCGGGGTCGGAGGCGAGCGTGGCGGCCAGATTCACGGCGATGCTGGTGGTGCCGACACCGCCGCGCGAGCCGAGAATCGCGATGACCGTCGATTGCGTGACCTGCCGTGCGAACCCGCCCGATGCTTGCGACATCGAACCGGAGTCGCCGCTGCTGTTGGCCGATTCGCCGACGGATCGCTGGAGTGCCGAGAGCAAGTCTTCGAGCACGACGGGATCGGTCAGGAAGTATTTCGCCCCGCGTTGCAGGGAAAGTAAGAGGGCTTGGTGGTCTTTGCTAATCGTCAGGATCTGGAGTTTCGGATACTTGACCGAAATCTCGCCGATCATCTGGAGGGCGCGTGGTTTGTCCGAATCGAGGTGGACGATCGCGAGGTCGGGCATCGACTCTTTCGAAGCGTTGATCACGTCGTAGAAGTATTCGTAGCGGGCACATTCGGCTTCGAGCCAAACGAAGTCGACGCTGAGGAGGAAGCCCCGGAGGGATTCCCGCGTCGCTTCGTTCGGGTCTACGATGGCTATTCGTTGCATGACGGTTACCGCGTTACTCGGAGGTCGCTGTCCAATCATTCGCACCCGGTGGGTGCGACAAACCGCCGATCCCCGCTTTCGCAAAGGGATCGGCTTTCACATTCCATTCGCGTCGCTTAGCGGATGCTCGGAATCGCTATCGGTACGACGGGGGCCAGTGGGGCACCGATCGGCTCGGCTAACGGTATCGGCAGCGGTTCGGGCAAGGCGGTCTCGACCTGGCGGCCGGTCGGGATCTCCGTCCCGTAGTTCGTCATCGCGGTCGGCACGATGCTCGTCGTCGGCATCGGTCGGATCACCGCAGGCAGTGCGGAGGGGAACGCCGTCGCCCCACCGTTACCCGTCAGAACCCCCGTCGCCGAGCAACCTGCGGCCCCCTTCGACCCGTTGCACACGTTGCCCTTGCAGGGGTAGGTGCCGTAGGTCGGGTCGCACTTATAGGCGGCGTTGTAGCAGCGACCGTTCCACACTTGGCGTTGGCCGCGGGGTGCCTCGATCAGGCCTTCAAGGTATAGCTCGTAATCGTCCGAGCTGCGGGTTTCGCGACCGGGAACCCGTTTGGGTACCTGGTTGCAGTCGAGCGGATCGACCAACCGCGGCGTCACCATCACGATCAGTTCGCGTTCCCGCTCGTCGTACCGAACGTTGCTGAACGCCGTCCCGATGAAAGGCAGGTCGCCCACGAACGGAACCTTGTTATTGACCGCCTGCACCGTCGTTTCGAGCAAGCCGCCGATCGCAAAGGTCTGACCGCTTTCGAGCATCACCGAAGCTCGCGTCGTCTGTTCGGTGAAGCCGGGCGAGAAGCCTGCGGTCGTCTGGATACCGGCCCCGTCGTTGCGTGCCCGAATCGTCGGGTTCACTTCGAGGTAAATCTTGCCGTTGCCGTACACGATCGGCAGAACTTCCATCTGCGTGCCGACCGGTTCGAGCGTCACGCTGATGCTACCGAGGCCCCCGCCGGTCGCACTCAAGACGGCCTGTTGGCCACCGGAGCGGATGAACGCGGGTCGGCCCGATTGCGTCGTCACTTTCGGTTCCGAAAGGAACTTCGCCAAGCCTTCGGTTCGCAAGGCCCGCAAGGCCACGAACAACTGCGAAGGCACGAGGCCGAACGACAAGTTCGCGGTCGGCGAGATCAGCGTCGAACCGCCACCCGTGCTAATCAAACCACTCAAGAGACTTCCAAAGTTTCCCGATTTCCCACCGATTAAGAAGTCGGCACCGCGTTCGCGGAGTTCGGTTCGATCCACTTGGGCGATGACCACTTCGATCATCACGTGTTGGACGCCACCGACCTGGATCGCGTTGATAATGTTCGCGTTACCCGTACTGGCACCACCACCACCCGTACCTGGCCCCGTCGTTCCGGGCGTCCCGACTGCACCCCCAGCGATGCGTTCGATGATCGCGGCATCTTCCGGTTTATTCACGTAACCGGTGAGGATGACCGCCGTCCCGACGCCGGGGAGGACTTCCACACTCGCCGTAGGGACGGCTCGCTGGATCACTCGCTTCAGCAGGTCGTAATCGGGCTGAACGACGACTTCGAATTCGGCCTTCGCACCGTTATCGAGCGTGAACGTCAGCTTCGTGACGCCGGGGTTCAAGCCGACGAGCAACACGCCGTTCGGGTTCGTCTGGCTCGGCCGGGTTTGCAGAACCTGCTCGTTCCCGGTGAGCGTATCTTTGATCGTTCGTTCGCCGGGAATCTTGGGAACGAACTCGACGATTCCACCGAGTGGAACCAGGAGTTCGCCGGTTTTCCCGACGCGGACATTTGAAGGCTTCGCCGTGGGGGCCGCGGCTGCCGGTTGGGCTTTCGCTGTCGGTATTCCTTGGAATCCCACAACGGCGGCCAAACTGCCGATTAGTAATCGGCGGGCCAATTGAAAATGGTGCATCCCTTCACCTCTCCTCGCCAAGTTCAGCGGGTATCAACCCCGCCCATGTTCTGGGTCGATTTCAAATCATCCGGCCAGTCCGTCCCGGCCGAACCGGCGCGGGCGATGTTCCCAGCAGTCGGGAACATGTCTCGGGTTGCGGGGCGCGAGTCCGTGCGCCCGGCAGGTTGTTTCGTGTCACCCGCAACATCACTCTCAGGTGATGCGGGGTTCTGGCGTACCGTTCGGCATCGGCGCGGGCGCTGCGGGAGCCGGTGCTGCGGGCGATTGCACGCCGTTCACCGTGCCATCGGGCAGCACTTCGCCGAGTAACTTCCAATCCCCGTCGCCTTGTTTCTCGTAGCGATACACCTTCGCACCGTTCGGTCCGACGAACGAGCGATCCACCGTCGCCTTCTTTTTTTCTGGCTCCGGCTTCTTCTCAACTTCGGGCTTCGCTTCGGGTTTCGGCGTCGAGTCGTCGTCGGACGGGGACGCTTTCGGCTTCTTCGGGTCTTCGGGCTTCTTCGCCCCGACGAACGACTTCGGCACGAACTGATCGCGGTACACCGACTTCTGCAAGAATTGGCCGATGTACGGCTTCAGGTCTGCCAATGCACCGTCGGGCACGACCAAATGTTCTTGCGTCTTGAACTTACTTTCCAGCACTTCTTGCGTCAGTTCCGTACCTGCGGGCAAGTCGTCGATCGGCACCGGAATCTTCGTCGTCTGTGGGGCCGTTGGGGCCGCTGCGGCCGCCTTGACTTCCAGCACCGAATCGAGGTCGTCGTTGAGCGACTTATTGATCCACTTGATGACTTCTTTCACGTCCCAGTTTGCGGGCTTCATGCTCGGGCCGGTCACTTCGCTTCGCAGGATGAAGCTCAGTTGCACGCCGGCGGTTTCGGCCATCCGGATCAATCGCGCTTCGTCGGTCAGTGCCGCGAGCGTGACGACCTGGATCGTTCGGCTGCCGTTGGGCTTGCCCGATTCTGGAACCGTGTCGAGGTCGACCGCCATCACCAACATGTCCGGGATCAGCACGTTGCCGTGGACTTTCCCGGCGTGCGAGGTCAGCGTTCCGAGCAGGTCGACGCGGCTCGTCGGCTTGACGAACTGCGTGAACTTGTCGATCGGGAGCTTGATCCCCACCATGCTGTAGCCGGGGGGCGCTTTGATCAGCTCGAAGCTCCCGGTGTCGGTCGTGGTGAGAACGTCGTCGGCCCGCAGCGAGCGGATCAGCGTTTTCTCGTCGACTTCGCTCTCGTCCATCACCGCGTTCTGCGGGACGTCCGCGACGTTGACCTTCTTCCGCTTCAACTGATCCTTGATCGAATCTTTCGTGAACTTCGTGCCGGGCGTCAGCTCTTTGGCCGCCACGATGATTTCTGCCAACTGCGCGTCGGGTTTTTGCCGACCACTCACTTGCGAAGTCAGGAAGGCGGCGATGAGACCGCATCCGACTGCGACGACCATGAGGATAAGATTCTTCTGCTTCATAAACCGCCCCTCGAATCAGGTTGGGAAACTCTTAACTGCTGGATGCCGCTTTCACGCGGCCGAACGACCTCACGAGGGGAAGAGGAAGTTCCACAGTCAGCCGCCAACAAGAAGGTCACCTTCCTGCTGGCTGTTGTGTATGTACGATCCGAAACCCGCTAAGACTGACAGATGCCGGCGGACGGTAAACGCCTGCCCTATCAGTTTCGCCATCATCAAGATGGCACCATCCGCGAATCCTTCGCGGCCGACCCCTCGGTACGGTTCCGGTTCGAGTTGAACAAACCTAGAGCGCATCTGAAGGATCGCAAGCATGGAGCCGTCTGAATCGTCATTTCCCGGCTGATCCGGTTTCTTTCTCGTAGCGTTTTGTTTCCCACACCCCTTCATTCGACCAGTCTGGGTAGCTTCCTTCAGTATTTCCGCAATTGCGGATAATGCGGACTTTGCCAGACTTGTGCGATCTGCCAAACGCACCGGGGCGGCCGGTCGATGCAATATCGACTGGCCGCCCCGGATGTTTTCAAGAATTTTCGCTCGAATTGCTGGATTACACCGCATAGATGAGCCGGAACCACAAGTAGCCGAGGAACCCCACGCACAGTGGCACGCCGTACGGCAGGCGTACCCATTCCTTGCGGCGCGAGTTCGCGCGGGCGGCGGCCTTCTCCGGGCCGTGCGTCACCAGTGTCTGAAGGTCGGTCAAAATTTCGCGGAAGTTTCGCCCGTTATTTTGGAACTGACGGCGACACACCATGATAACCAACCCGAACACGCCGCCGATCATCACGCCCAGCGCGAACGACCACCAGATCATCGCCGCGCCGCTCATTCCGAACGCGCTGCCATCGCCGAAGAACGCACCCATCCACGCGCCGAAGCCCATCGTCATTTTCACGTCGCCTTCGCCCATGCCGCCGATCGCCAGCGCGGGGAACAGCACGACGAACCCGATGAGCGTGCCGAGGAGCGCCTGCCCGATACCGCCTTGGCCCGCATCGACCGGCACTCCGAACGTGTGCAGCAAGCCGAGATACCAACCCGCCACGACCAGAGACAGCGTCAGCCAGTTCGGCACTTTGAAGGCGTAACCGTCGATGACCGCCGCCAGAACCATGCCGATACAGATGACGGCGATCGAACCGTAATTCGCCGATTCCGCCGTAACAGTGGTACATGCGCCCCAGACGAGGTGGCCGATGTACGCCGCCACCGTCCAGAGGATCGCCGTCAGCGGCACCTTGGCGAGCATCATCAGAAGTTCGCGGTCGAAGCCGATGTCGTCGGTCGCCGGAATCGCAGGTAACGTCGAAACGGCGGGGGCCGTTTGCAAATCAGTGGCCATGGGTGGTCCTTCCTCATGTTGGACGGTCAAAAAACGCAGACGATGATTGAGCCTAGAACAAAAATAAATTTCGTGCGTTCGGAATTCGCAACGTCGCCTACAAACGAAGAAACCCCCCGCGAATGCAGGGGGCTTCCTTGTTTTCGTCGATCGTGCTCAGCTTGCGGCTGGGGCCTTGATGTTGCTGTTGACGTAGCTGAACGTCTGGCTGGCAGACGAGCCGAGTGCCGTGATGGCTGCAATGCAGACCACGATGATGAGCGCCAACATCACAGCGTACTCGACTGCGGTTGGGCCATCTTCTTTTTTCAGAAACGT